>DAITNL010000055.1:0-16165 GCA_036834665.1 Candidatus Competibacteraceae bacterium
CTCATCGACCTGCTTGATGATCACCGCGCAGTACAGGCTGTGGCTGCCATCGGGCGCGGGCAGGGCGCCGGGCACGACCACCGAGCCGGCCGGCACCCGGCCATAGCTGACTTCGCCGGTCAACCGGTTGTAGATCTTGGTGCTCTGGCCGATATAGACGCCCATGGAAATCACCGAGCCGCGCTCGACGATCACGCCTTCGACCACTTCGGAGCGGGCGCCGATGAAGCAGTCATCTTCGATGATGGTCGGGCTGGCCTGCAACGGTTCCAGTACGCCGCCGATGCCGACGCCGCCGGACAGATGGACATTCTTGCCGATCTGCGCACAGGAGCCGACCGTAGCCCAGGTATCGACCATGGTGCCGGAATCGACATAGGCGCCGATATTGACAAAGGAGGGCATCAGCACCACGCCGGGTGCGATGTAGGAGCCGCGCCGCGCTGCTGCCGGTGGCACCACGCGCACTCCGGCGGCGAGAAAGTCGTTTTCGCCATATTCGGCGTACTTGGGCGGCACCTTGTCAAAATAGTTGGTGTAGCCGTCGCGGATGATGGTGTTTTCGTTGAGACGGAAGCTTAGCAGCACTGCTTTCTTCAGCCACTGGTTGACCGTCCAGGCCCCATTGCGCGATTCGGCGACCCGTACCCGGCCCAGTTCCAGCAGGCCCAGAGACTCCTCTACCGCCTCGCGCACCTCTGCCGGGGCACTGGCGGGCTCGAACTCACTGCGGCGTTCAAAGGCATTTTCGATAAGCTGTTGCAAATCAGTCATGAGTGCAAAATCCTCGGTGCGGGCGGCCGGCCGGGCCGACGGTCACTTAGGCACAGCCGCGAAAAACCGTCATAATAAGCAGGGATAAACGGAAAAGGGCTGGCCGCGCGGACGACCTGCGAAACAGGGCGGTCACTTTACCACTGAATGCGCGTGAACGGCAGCCGAAGGGGCATGCCCGGCGTGCGCCCCATCGCGGATCAGAATCAGCACAACGAGGATAGGCGAAATGAAAAAGAAGCTCGTGGCGGATGAGAAAAAGAAAGTCGCGGATCTAGCAACAGGCACGGAGCGCGCTCAACCCGCGTCATCGTCGCCGCCTGCCGCGGTTTCACCGCCCGAGCCTGAACCGGTTATGGTCGTTCCTGGGCCGGAACCGGTCGCGGTCCTTGTCGCTGGCCCCGATGGCCGCAAGCGCGCCATCATCGAAGGGGTGACGCCGCAGCTTGATGGCGGCCGTTTCGCCATCAAGCGCACTGTCGGTGATACGGTTACGGTCGAGGCGGATGTGTTCACCGATGGCCACGACGCGCTGTCCTGTGTGCTGCAATATCGCAAGGCGGGTGCGAGCGACTGGCAGGAAGCGCCGATGCGCGCCCTGGTCAATGACCGCTGGCAGGGCGAGTTTGCGGTGCTGGATCTGGGCCGCTATGAATACACGGTGACCGCTTGGGTGGATGCCTTCAAGTCCTGGAGGCATGATCTGGGCCGCTGGGTGCAGGCCGAGGACGTGGCCATTGCCCTGCGGGTGGGTGAGAAGCTGGTTGAGCAGGCCAGCCAGCGCGCTACGGGGGTCGATGCACAATGGCTGGCCCGGCGCGCCCGGGAGCTGGTGGGGCAGCAGGAGCTCGAATACCGTCGCCGGCTGGGGCTGGATGAGGATCTGGCGCGGCTGATGGCGCTGTATGCCGATCGCAGCCTGGCCCTGCAGTACGACAGGATCCTGGCGGTGGTGGTCGATGATGAGCGCGCTCGCTTTAGCAGCTGGTACGAGATGTTTCCGCGTTCCTGCAGTGCGGTCCCCGGTCAGCATGGCACCTTCCGGGATTGTGAAGCCTGGCTGCCGCGCATCGCTGCGATGGGCTTCGATGTACTGTACTTTCCGCCGATCCATCCGATTGGCCGGGTCAACCGCAAGGGCAAGAACAACACCCTGACGCCCGCTGCTGATGATGTGGGCAGTCCCTGGGCGATCGGCGCGGCGGAAGGTGGCCACAAGGCAATTCTGCCGGAGCTGGGCACCCTGGAGGATTTCCGCCGCCTGGTGCAAAAGGCCGGCGAGCATGGCATCGATATCGCCATGGATATCGCCCTGCAATGCGCCCCCGATCATCCCTACGTCGAGCAGCATCCCGACTGGTTCCGCTGGCGGCCAGATGGCACGGTGCAGTACGCCGAGAATCCACCCAAGAAGTATCAGGACATCTACCCGTTCAACTTCGAAACCGCCGATTGGCGGGCGCTGTGGGACGAGATCAAGAGCATCTTTGAATTCTGGATTCAGCAGGGCGTGCGCATCTTCCGGGTCGACAACCCGCACACCAAGCCCTTCGCGATGTGGGAATGGCTGATCGGCGAGATCAAGCAGAGCACGCCGAATGCGATCTTCCTCGCCGAAGCCTTCACCCGGCCCAAGGTCATGCACCGCCTGGCCAAGCTCGGCTACAGTCAGTCCTATACCTACTATGCGTGGCGCAACACTGCCGCCGAGCTCGGCGAGTACCTGACCGAAGTGTGCCAGGGTCCGGGCCGCGAATACTTCCGCCCCAACTTCTGGCCGAACACCCCGGATATTCTCACTGAGGCGCTGCAGTTCGGCGGCCGGCCGATGTTCATGTCGCGGCTGGTGATGGCAGCGACCATGACCGCTAGCTATGGGATCTACGGGCCGGCCTATGAACTGATGGAACATGTCGCGGTCAAGCACGGCAGCGAGGAGTATCTGGATTCCGAGAAGTATCAGCTGCGCTATCGGGATCGCCAGGAACTGGACGGACCCAACAGCCTGTGCGACTTCATCACCCTGGTGAACCGGATTCGCAAGCGCAATCCGGCCCTGCAGTCCGACTGGGGCATGCAGGTGCATCAGGTCGATAACGAGCAGATGCTGTGCTACAGCAAGGTCACCCCGGATCGCGCCAACGTCATTCTGGTGGTGGTGAATCTGGATCCGCATTACACCCAGGCCGGCTGGACTCACCTTGATCTCGAAGCGCTGGGCGTGGATCCGCAGCAGCCGTTCCAGGTGCATGATCTGCTGACCGGTGCGCATTATCTGTGGCATGGGCCGCGCAACTATGTCGAATTGAACCCGCACCGGATGCCGGCGCATGTGTTCCGCATTCGCCACCACCTGCACACCGAGCGCGACTTCGCCACGTTCGAAGGTTGAGGCTGAGGCAGGAGGACAGCGTGGAACCGGGCGACGGGATCATTGATCTGGCTGGCGCCGAGAGGTGGCGCGACCCGGTCGTGTCCGTCGCACTTGCTCAGGTGCTGTCCAAGTTCCTGCCGGCGCAGCGCTGGTTCGCCGGCAAGGGTGGATCGATTGAGCGGGTGGAATGCGACTGTCAGGACATCGGGTTTGATCAGGTCGGGTGGCTGCTGGTGCGCATTCGGGTCTGGCTGGCCGGCCAGGCAGAGCCGCAGGATTACGGGCTGCCGCTGGCACTGGCCTGGGATGACGAGGGCGATGACAAGCCGCGCCCGCCCTGGTCCTGCACGCTGGCCCGGGTGCGGATCGGGGCGCGGGTTGGTCTGCTCTACGATGCCTATGCCAGCGCAGCCTTCAGCCGGTCGATCCTCAGGATGATGGCCAGCAACGCCCGCATCCCGCTGGGTGAGGGCTGGCTGAAGTTCTCCTCAACGCGCGCTTTTCGCCAGTGGGCCGGTGAGGCGCCCGAGTCCCTGCCAGTCAAACGCCTGTCCCTGGAGAGCAGCAACGCCACGCTCAACATCGGCAGTCGCATACTGCTCAAGGCTTATCGGCGCCTGCGAGCGGGGATCAACCCCGAGCTGGAGATGGGCCGCTTCCTGAACGATGTCGCCGGGTTTGGCAACGCCGCGCCGCTGGCCGGTACCCTGGAATACGAGGACGGCAACGGCACGGTCATCGCGCTGGCCCTGGTGCAGGGCTTTATTGACAATCAGGGCGATGCCTGGAGCTACACCCAGGATTATCTGCGCTGCGTCCTGGGTGACTGTCTGCGACAGCCGGATGCGCTGCCTGCGGTGGACGGGCAGGTGCATGGTCGGTATCGGCGGTTCGCCACGACCCTGGGCCGGCGCACTGGCGAACTGCACCGGGTCCTGGCGCTGCCTACGGGTGATCCGGCCTTTGATCCCGAGCCGATCACGGTGGCGGATCTTGAGTCGTGGAGCACGTGGATTCGCAATGCAGTGGCCGCCACGCTGGAACGGCTGGAGTCGGCGCGGAGCGGGCTGCCGGAACCGGTGCGGACTCTGGCCACGACGGTGCTGGACGCGCGCGAGGCTGTGCTGGCGCGTTGCGTGGCCCCGGCGATCCGTGATCCGCTGCCGATGAAGACCCGCTGCCATGGTGATTATCACCTCGGCCAGGTGCTGTTGGCCGGGGACGATGTCATCATCATCGATTTTGAAGGCGAGCCATTGCGGCCTTTGGAGGAGCGGCGCGCCAAGCACACGCCGTTGCGCGATGTGGTGGGTCTGCTGCGCTCGTTCAATTATGCCGCGCACGCTGCGCTGCATCAGGCGACCACCGCCGGCATGGGCCAATGGCAGCTGCTCGCGCCCCATGTCCGGGTGTGGGAGGAGCAGGCCCGCGGCGCGTTCCTGGAGGGCTATGCCCAGGCCGCACGGGGTTGCGCCAGCTATCCGGACGCGCCCTGGAAAGTCCAGGCCCTGCTGGAACTGCTGGCCCTGGAAAAGGCCAGTTACGAACTGCGCTACGAATTGGATAACCGCCCCGACTGGCTTGTGATTCCGCTCGGGGGATTGTGTGAACTGCTGTCCCTGACAATGAAGGAAGTGCCGCGATGAAACAACCCAAAGTTCTTGCGTTCGTAATGGCCGGTGGCGAAGGCTCGCGCCTGCAGCCGCTGACCACCGCCAGTTCCAAGCCGTCGTTGCCGTTTGGGAGCCGCTATCGGATCGTCGACTTCGTGCTGAGCAACCTGCTCAATGCCCGCATCCAGTCGATCTATCTGCTGGTGCAGTACAAGTCCCAGTCGCTGATCGAACATGTGCGCAAGGCCTGGGTCGTGTCGCCGATGCGCAATGAGGAATTCGTGACCGTGGTGCCGCCGCAGATGCTCAGCGGTGGCGACTGGTTCCAGGGTACTGCGGATGCCGTTTACCAGAATCTGAACCTGATCCAGTTGCACGACCCGGATCTGGTGCTGGTGTTTGGCGCCGACCATATCTATCGCATGGATATCCAGCAGATGGTGGATTTCCACCTGGAGCGCGAAGCCGATGTCACGGTCGCGGCGCTGCCGGTGCCGCTCGACGAGGCCAAGTCCTTTGGCGTCATCGCCGCTGACCACGCTGGCCGGGTCAACGAGTTCCAGGAAAAGCCGCTCGACCCGGCGCCCATGCCCTCTGATCCGACGCGCGCCTACGCTTCGATGGGCAACTACCTGTTCAATGCCAAGGTGCTGGTCGATGCCCTCAAGGAAGCCAATCGTCGCGGCGAGCACGACTTTGGCCACCATGTGCTGCCCAAGCTCAAGGATAGCCACCGGCTGTTTGCCTACGACTTTGCCACTAATCGGGTACCGGGGGTGAAGTCCTACGAGGAGCCGGCCTACTGGCGCGATGTCGGTACCCTGGACGCCTATTTCAACGCCCATCAGGATCTGCTCGGGTTGACGCCGCGCTTTGACGTGTTCAACCCGCAGTGGCGGATTTTTTCCAGTAACTACCAGGGACCGGTGGCGCGGATTATCGACGCCCATATTCACAACAGCGTGATCGCTGCCGGCTCGCTGGTGCATTCAGCCTCGATCCGCAACTGCATGATTCGCCGCGAAGTGATCATTGAGGACGATGTTGAGCTGGAGGATTGCGTGATTCAGGACTACGTCTGGATCAAGCGCGGCGCGCGGCTGCGGCGGACCATCATCGGTCAGTACAACATCATCGAGGCGGGCTCGCGCATTGGTTATGATCCGGACCAGGATCGGCGCATGTACCAGGTCACCGAGGGTGGCATCACCGTGATCGGACCTGGTGAGGTCAGCACGACGATGCGCTCGTTCAGCGAGTAGGACCGATCTGCGCCCTTTAGCCGCTGGTCTGTTGTTCATGCCCTCTGCCCCCGGGGAGAGGGCAGCCAATCTCAACGAGTCCAGTGATCCCGCTTGGGGCCAGCAGTTCAGTGGGTACGGTCGACCTCTCCAGTGGAGAGGACTGTTATTGATGCCGTGACCCCGACCGGGAGGGCAAATGGCGATAAATCCAGCGACGATGGCGATCTGGCCGGGCCGGCCTTACCCTTTGGGCGCGCACTGGGATGGCGAGGGTGTCAACTTCGCCCTGTTTTCGGCGCATGCCGAGCGGGTGGTGCTGTGTCTGTTCGACGCCAAGGGCAAGCACGAGGTGGCACAGATTCCGCTGCGTGAGCGCAGTGGCGGGGTGTGGCACGGCTATCTACCCGAGGCGCGCCCCGGCCTGCTGTATGGCTACCGGGTGCACGGTCCCTACCGGCCCGAGGACGGGCAGCGCTTCAATGCCCACAAGCTGCTGCTCGATCCCTACGCCAAGGCTATCGTCGGTCCGCTGCAGTGGAGCGATGCCCAGTTTGGCTACCGGATCGGCAGTCGCGGCGAGGATTTGAGCTTCAACACCCGCAACAGCGCCCCGGGCATGCCCAAGTGCCAGGTGGTCGATACCGCCTTTCACTGGGGTGAGGACCGGCTGCCACGGGTGCCCTGGTCCGACACCATCATTTATGAGCTGCATGTGCGCGGCTTTACCCAGCGCCATCCCGAGGTGCCCGCACACCTGCGCGGTACCTATGCCGGGCTGGCCTGCGGGCCGGTGATCGACTATCTCAAGGCGCTGGGCGTCACCGCGATCGAACTGCTGCCGATTCACTATTTCCCCGAGGAGCGCCACCTGCTCGACCGGGGTCTGAACAACTACTGGGGCTATAGCACCCTGGGCTATTTCGCGCCCAATCCGCGCTATGCCGCCACCGACAACCCGGTGGCCGAATTCAAGAGCATGGTCAAGGCGCTGCACTCGGCCGGCCTGGAAGTGATCCTCGACGTGGTTTACAACCACAGCGCCGAAGGCAATCACCTCGGGCCGACGCTGAGCTTTCGTGGCATCGACAACGCCAGCTATTACCGGCTGGTGCCCGGACAGCCGCGCTACACCATGGACTACACCGGGTGCGGCAACAGCCTCAACACCGCCCATCCCCGGGTACTACAACTGGTGATGGACAGCCTGCGCTACTGGGTGCAGGAGATGCACGTCGATGGTTTCCGCTTCGATCTGGCCGCGACCCTGGCGCGCGATGCCAAGGGGGTGGTGGATCAGGACGGTACCTTCATGGACGTGATCCAGCAGGACCCGGTGCTGGCACAGGTCAAGCTGATCGCCGAACCCTGGGATCTGGGTGAGGACGGTTATCAGGTCGGCCGCTTTCCGCTGGGCTGGAGCGAGTGGAACGGCAAGTACCGTGACGTGGTGCGTGATTACTGGCGCGGCGAGGGTGGGCTGATCGGTGAACTGGCCTATCGGCTGACCGGCTCGGCCGACCTTTACGAGCACAACGGTCGCCGGCCGCACGCCAGCATCAACTTCGTCACCGCTCACGACGGTTTCACGCTCTACGATCTGGTCAGCTACAACGAGCGCCACAACGAAGCCAACGGCGAGCACAACCACGACGGCGAATCGCATAATCGCAGTTGGAACTGTGGCGCCGAGGGCGATACCGACGATCCAGCGGTGCTGGCGCTGCGCCTGCACCAGCGGCGCAATTTCCTGGCCACGCTGCTGCTGTCACAGGGCGTGCCGATGCTGCTGGCCGGCGACGAGGTTGGCCGTACCCAGCGCGGCAACAACAATGCCTATTGTCAGGACAACAGCATCAGTTGGCTGGACTGGGATCTGGCCTGGCTGCAGGAGAACCGTGAATTGCTGGCGTTTACCCAGCGCCTGATCGCGATTCGTCGCCAGCATCCGACCTTTCGCCGCCGGCATTTTTTCCAGGGCCTGCACGGCGATGGGGTGCGCGATATTCTCTGGTTCAATCCCGATGGACGCGAGATCAACGACGATGAATGGAGTCACGATTATGCCCGCTGCCTGGGCCTGTATCTGCCGGGCGCCGGTCTCAAGGAAGATGATGAGCGTGGCCATCCGCGACACGATGACGATTTCCTGCTGCTGTGCAATGCCCACCATGATGACATTCCCTTCATTTTGCCGCTGCTGCCTGCCGCCGACAGCTTTATAGTCCTGATTGACACCGCCTTACCGCTCGGTGAGCCGAGCAACGGCAATCTGCATCCCGCCGAAGAACCCTATCCGGTGCGTGGCCGCTCGCTGGTGCTGCTCCAGCATCGGCGCAGTTCTCCCGCAACATCCTGATGGTTGAGCGTGCTGATGTGATGGATCGCCGCCAGAGTGGCCTGGCACGTCGCAGCATTTACGCCGGGAAGGAACGGCGCACTGTGCAAGGCACGGTCAACGATTGCTTGAGCTGTTTCCTGCTGCATCGGGCTCAGCAAGCCCGGTCATGGTGAGTTGATTTCCAGATGCCACTTTTGAGCGTTGATAACGTTTCCATTGCCTTCGGTGCCGAGGCACTGCTCGATCAGGCCAGCTTTCAGATTGATCCTGGCGAGCGGGTCTGTCTGATCGGTCGCAACGGCACGGGCAAGACCACCCTGCTGCGCCTGCTGGCTGCTGAGATTCAGCCTGACAGTGGCGAGATCTGGCGCCAGCCCGGCCTGCGTCTGGCTACCCTGTCCCAGGAATTGCCCGCTGACACCACGGCGACCGTGTTCGAAGTCGTTGCCGGTGGTCTGGACGGGCTGGGCGCGCTGCTGGCGGAGTATCACGAGGCGGCCACCGCCTTGGTCCACGATGCTGCGCCGGAGCGGTTACGCCGAGTGGAACGCCTGCAGCATGAACTGGAAGCACGCGAGGGCTGGCGCTGGCAGCAGCGCACTGAGGCCATTCTCAGCCGCTTGTGCTTGCCGGCGGATACGCCGCTGGCTGAGTTGTCGGGTGGCTGGCGGCGGCGGGTGCTGCTGGGCCGGGCGCTGGTCAGCGAGCCGGATCTGCTGCTGCTTGATGAGCCGACCAACCATCTGGATCTGGACACCATCCAGTGGCTGGAAGAGGAGTTGCTGCAATTTCGCGGCGGTCTGCTGTTCATTACCCATGACCGGGCCCTGTTGCAGCGCTTGGCCACCCGGTTGCTGGAACTGGATCGTGGCGTGCTGACCTCATGGCCGGGCGATTATGCCCAGTTCCAGGAGAAGAAGGCGGCCCTGCTGGAGATCGAAACCCGCCATCACGCCAAGTTCGATAAGGTCCTGGCCCAGGAAGAGGTGTGGATTCGCCAGGGTATCAAGGCGCGGCGGACCCGTAATGAAGGCCGGGTGCGCGCCCTGCTGGCCTTGCGCGATGAACGTCGCCAGCGGCGCGAACAGCTCGGCAAAGCCAGTTTCGAGCTGGAACAGGCCGAGTCTTCCGGCCGGCTGGTCATCGAGGCGCAGGCTGTCGGCTATGCCTGGCGCGATACGCCGCTGATTCGTGATTTCTCGGTGCGGATCATGCGTGGCGATCGCGTTGGCCTGATCGGTCCGAACGGTTCCGGCAAGACCACGCTGTTGCAGTTGCTGCTCGGGCGATTGACCCCGGATAGCGGCACGGTGCGCCTTGGTACACGGTTGGAGCTTGCCTATTTCGATCAGTTGCGCGAACGTCTCGACCCCGAGCGCAGTGTGCTCGACAACCTCGCCGAAGGTCGGGAAACCCTGGAGATCAACGGCCAGCGCCGCCATGTGATCAGCTATCTGGGCGATTTTCTGTTCAGCGCGCAGCGGGTGCGTTCGCCGGTCAAGTCGCTGTCCGGCGGTGAGCGCAATCGCTTGCTGCTGGCGCGGCTGTTCAGTCAGCCGGCCAATCTGCTGGTGATGGACGAACCGACCAATGATCTGGATCTGGAAACGCTGGAACTGCTGGAGGAATTGCTATTGGAGTACAGCGGCACGCTGCTGCTGGTCAGCCATGACCGGGCGTTTCTCGATAGCGTGGTGACCAGTTGCCTGGTGTTCGAGGACAACGGGCGCATTGGTGAATACGTCGGCGGTTACAGCGACTGGCTGCGCCAGCGCGCGACGCCTGATCCGCTGCCGCTGGTCAAGGCCAAATCTGCGCCCGCGCCCGCGCTAAAGGCAGCAAAACCCGCCGCCCCGGCCCGGCTCAGCTACAAGGAACAGCGCGAACTGGAGCAGTTGCCGGAGCGGATCGAGCAACTGGAGCAGCGCCAGCAGGCCCTGCAGGCCCAGACCGCCGACCCGGCGTTCTATAAGCAGGAACCAACGGCGATCGCGCGGCAGGCAGAAGAATTGCGCGCGCTGGAAGCGGAACTGGCTACGGCTTATGCGCGCTGGGAAGCCCTGGATGCCCGCGCCGGTGGCTGAGGGTTGCTGATCGCCGGCTCAGGCGTCTTCGAAATAGTCGCTGTCGATGCTGACGATGCGCACCTGTCGCTTGACGGTCACGCCCACCCCGGTCTCGATCATGAACCGGGCCAGATCAGCGCCATTGACCAAAACGATGCCGCCAGCGACCGACCTGGAGAACTCCCGGGCCTGGGCGCTGAAGTCGGATGTGGTGATGAATACGCCCTTCCTGGCCTTGCGTGCGGCGAGTGCGCCGTAGAACTCGTGCAGTTGCGGACTGCCGATGGTGCTCTGCCAGCGCTTGGCCTGCACATACACCTTCTCCAGTCCCAGCCGGTCCAGAGCGATGATGCCATCAATGCCGCCATCACCGGGACCTCCGGTTTGCCGCAGGTCGCTGCGGCTGACGCCATAGCCGAGCGCGTGCAGCAGATCAAGCACCAGCCGCTCGAAGAACGCCGGCGAGCATTGGCCGATATGTTCGAGCAGATCACGGGCAACGCTGTCGTGCAGTTCCTTTACCGCAGCGTCGATCCGCTCTTCCGGACTGCTGTCGGGCACGGAATCGGTCGCGGGACTGAGCACGGAATTGGTCGCAGGATGTGAGGCCATGTCGCCGTTGTCGGTCACGCTGAACCTGGCCAGACGCAGGCGTAGGGCGTCATCAATGCCATCGGGATGTGCGGCGAGAAACAGCCTGCCCGCTGGAGTGATTCGCCACCAGCCGCGCCGGGGCGATTCCGAAAGCTGCTGGCGCTTGAGGCGATCCTGCGCCCAGCCGATTCGGTTGCGGAACACCATCTGAGCGCCGCTGGGCAGGATTTCCGCCCGTTCCTCGGCGCTTAAGCCCAATCGGTCAGCGGTGCGATCCTGCACCTCGGATGCCCTGGCGCCATCAGGATAGGCGGCCAGGGTTTGCAGCAGCGGGTAGATGCAATAGTCGTAGGTGGGGATGGCCATGGCGGGCTGTGGTCAGGGCAGAGAGGGCGATGTTGCTGTGCATTTTAGCCCCGCTGCTGCCATCGCCGCATCGTCCTGATTCCTCAAGCCTGATGCGCAGCGTTGTGCGCGCTTAGTTTTCCCCAAGCAGCAGCATGAGGCCCAGACCCAGCATGATCACGGCGATCAGCGAATCCAGAACCCGCCATGCACTGGGTTTACGGAAGAGCGGGCCCAGCAGACGAGCCCCATAGCCAAGGGCGAAAAACCAGATGAAGCTGGCGGCCGCCGCTCCAGCGCCGAACACCCAGCGTCCACGATCTCCGCACTGATTGGCCAGGGAACCCAGCAGGATCACCGTATCCAGATACACATGCGGATTCAGGAACGTGAACGCAAGACAGGTGACCATGGCTGCGCCGAGCGAAGTCCCGATGCTGGAATCGACCGTAAGCTGTTGCGGTTGCAGTGCGCGCCGTGCAGCAAGCAGTCCATAGGCTATTAAAAAGGCGGATCCGCCATAACGGGTCGCATCCAGAAGCAAGGGCACTGCCTGAATCAATGCGCCAAGGCCGGTAATGCCTGCCGCTATGAGGAGAACGTCTGCGCTGGAACAGACGAGCACGATCGGCAGCACATGTTCACGCCGAATGCCTTGGCGCAAGACAAAGGAATTCTGGGCACCAATCGCAATGATCAGTGCGGCACCGGACAGGAATCCGGCCATGAAATCAGGGTGCATGGATTCGGTAACTCCGCGATGGCATCAGTGATGCCTCAGGCCCGCGTCGCCAATGCCGCCCGCATCCGTTCCAGGCCCTCGACGAGGGTGCTGCGTGGGCAGCCAAAATTCAGCCGCACAAAGCCCGCACCGCCTGGACCAAAGGTCGCGCCATCGTTCAGTGCCACGCCCGCTTGTTGCAGAAAGAACGCCTGCGCGTGCTCCAGACCCGCGCCACGGCAATCCAGCCAGGCCAGATAGGTCGCTTCCGGGGCCGTGCTGCACACGCCGGGCAAGTGACGCTTGACGAAATCCAGCATGAAAGCACGATTATCGGCCAGGTAAACCCGCAGTTCATCCAGCCAGTCCGCGCCGTGCCGGTAGGCGGCCAGCGCGGCGTGCAGGGCGAGGACATTCACATCCGGCACGATGCCGCGCATCGCCTGCTGAAAGCGCCGCCGCAGGGACGGGTTCTGAATGATGGCGAAACTGGCGCCCAGCCCGGCGATATTAAAAGTCTTGCTCGGCGCCATCAGGGTGATGCAGCGCTGGGCAATCTCCGGGGCCAGGGTGGCAAAGGGCACATGCCGCCGCCCGTCCAGCAGCAGATCGCCGTGAATTTCATCCGAGCACACCACCAGATCATGCCGTTCGCAGATTGCCGCCAGCCGCTGCAACTCACTCACGCTAAAACTGCGCCCGACCGGATTATGCGGGTGGCAAAGCATAAACAGCCGGGTGCCCGGATCGATGGCGGCGGCGAAGGCAGCATCGTCGAAGTGGTAATAAAGCTGCCCGTCGCGCTGTTCCGCGTCCAGTTCCGCCGTGAGCAGGCGCCGATCCTGATGGCCGGGCGCGCTCAGGAAGGGGGGATAGACCGGCGTTTGCACCAGCACCGCGTCGCCCGGTTCGCCAACCGCCCGGCAGACCACGTTCAGCCCGCACACCAGTCCCGGCAGATAGACGATGTCGTCCGCCGTGACCGTCCAGCCGTACAGCGTGGCCAGACGGGCGCAGAGGGTCTCACTCAATTGCACCGGTGGCGCGCCGTAGCCGAATACGCCATGTGCAATGCGCGTCTGCAAGGCGGCCAGCACCGGCTCCGGGGTCGTAAAGTCCATATCGGCCACCCACAGGGGCAGGGCAGCGCCGTAACGTTGCCACTTCAAGCTATCGGTGTCGCGGCGCACGGGCGCGTGGTCAAAATCGTAGGGCATGGGGTCGGGAGTCCGGTTGCGGTGCGGGAAAGAGGCTGGAAACGCTGCGGCTTAAACCAGATTGTGCATCTGGCGCAGGTGGGCATAAGTGAGATTCGACACCTCGCGGATCACATCGCCACGGGCATTTTTCCAGGCGCCGTAATTGTTGGCCGGGCGCGCCTTTTCGATGATGCCGATGAAGGTGTACGGATAGCGGCGCCCGTCGCGACCCTGAGCGACCAAAATACCCATGTCGCCACAGAGCCGCGCCGTAGTGCCGGTCTTGTCCAGCACCCAGGTTTGCCGTGCTACGCCGCCGGCGCCGGTGTAGACACGGTCGCGGTTGGGCAGACCCATCAGACGCTTGATCTCGCGCGAGTAGGGCAACTGGTCATACCAGAGTGCATGCAGGAAGCGGTGGTAGTCGAGTGCCGAGGCCCGGTTGCGGTAGGAACGGCCACCACCGGGAATGCGCTCGACAATCCGGGTGTGCCGGAAAATGCCCGGATGGCGGCGCTTGAGAGTGTGCTCGGCTTCGGCTGGGCCGGAGCGGGCGCTGGTGCGATTAAGCAGTTCAATGAAATAGTTGGTGGCCTGATTGTCGCTGCGCTGGATCATCGCTTCCATGCGCGCGCGCTGGTAGGGCGTGTAGGGCAGCTTGCCTTCCTGAACCTTGGTGAAAAAGGCCAGGGCAATGAAGGGCTTGATCATGCTGGCGCTCTGATAGGGCGTGCCGGCATTGATCGTCACCAGATAGCGGTTGCTGGTGAAGTCGTAGACCAGCCAGGCGGTGCGCTCGTTGCTGGCCAGCCGTCCCGTGCGGCGCATGGCATCCAGATGCCGCAGGATGCCGGTGTTGAGATCGGCGCTGGGGGCAGTGCGCGGTGTATCCGGCGCCTGTCGCATCCAGTAGGGTTTCAGACTGCCGCGCGGCACTACGCCCTGCGGCCATTTCTGCAGGGGTGGCGGTTCGTCCCAGTCATAGGCCGTGCTAGCGCGCGAGCCGAGCCCGAGCGCACTGCCGAGCAGCAGGCTCAATCCGCTCAGAAAACGGCGTCGGCCCGGATCGATGCGGTCATCGTCTGCGGAGTCGGTCCGTGAATGCGCGGGATGATCAATCGTCATGGTAGCGTCCTCCGGTGGACGACAAGCGGGAGAGTGCAGGTCATTATCGGCTGGCAACCTGGAAATCGACAATGACCGGGTAGTGATCGGAACCGAAGTCCGCACCGGTCTGGCGATTCTGAATGCGGATATCAGTGGAGACCAGAACATGGTCGATGGGGATCCACAGTAGTGGCCAGCCTGCAGGCCAGGAGCTGTGCAGGCCGCGCCCGTCGGCACTGTCGCGCAACCCGCTATCGCGCAGCAGCCGCGCGAACCACGGCGACCAGGGCGAGGTATTCAGATCACCGGCCAGTATCAGCGGTGTATGCGTCTGTCGCACCCGCAGTGCCAGGGCCGCGAACTGTGCGTTACGGTCGGCGGCAGCAGCGGCGCTGACCGGCGGCAGTGGGTGGGTGCCAATCAGGGTAAAGCGCTGCGTGCCGTCGCCCAGTTCGGCGATGACCGAGGGCAGGCCGGCGGCGCTGAGCGTGACGACTTCGGCTTTTTGGAACGGCAGCCGGCTGAGCAGGGCAATGCCGAAATAATCGTTGCGCGGCATCGTCTGCCGATATGGATAGCGCCCGGCCAGCGATTCCAGGTGCGCAGCCAGCTCCGGCGTGACTTCGAGCAGCACGACCAGATCGGCGGCGCTGGCGTCGATCATCGCCTGGATGCGTGCAATAGCGCGGTTTTCCGCGTGGATATTGGCCAGCAGCAGCCGCAGCCGGGGCTCGCCTGCGGTGGCGGAGGCTTCTGCGGGTGGCAGCAGGCGCGGCGTTAGCAGCAGGGCGTTGAGCAGGGCGCCGCTGACGAAGAGCAGGGCCCAGCGGTGGTGGGTCCGCGCCAGCATGACCGCTGCCAGCAGCGCCAGCGCCACGGCATATTGCAGCCGGAAATGGCTGGCCAGTTCGAGAATCCAGTGCAGATGCCCGGCAAAGCCCGCCAGTGTTGCGACGCAGGCAAGGGCGCCGGCAGCAGTCAGCAGACCGTGCAGGCGCGGCAACGACGGTGATGGCGGCGATGATGACACAGCATTTCTCCGGGCGGTGGGCCTGTCGTAGCGTGTGCCAGGTGACAGGCAATTTAGGCACATATCCATGAGTGGCCTAGGGAAAACCATGACCCCCGCGGGTGAAATTCCTTATTTACTCCCAGGGGCTGTGAGACTTAAATCGTAGGCGTGGCAGATGAACGACCAGGGGATGTGAGAAAGCCCTGGTTTCCCCGGCAAGCTGTCAGGATAGTGAATAAGACAAGCTGTCGGGATAGTGAATAAAAAGGGTTTGCACCGCGCTGTTCGCCTTGGCCGGGTCCGGTCATGACCGGGTAGCGGCATCCAGGGCAGGTTGTCCAGCCCGGTGGAAAACCCTAATAACAATGATTGTGATTTGGTCGCGTCCGAGGGAGTGCGTGGCCCTTGACCATCAAAGCGAGGATTAGAATGAAAAGTGAAGTCACCCGTCCGATTAAGGCTAAACGTTGTGGTAGCGAGGGTCTGATGCCCGTGGACAAGCATAGCTGTCCGTATCGCGGGACGGCCTCGTGCGTGAGTGCTGGCGGCGGTAGCTATTGTGGTGGCTACGGTGGGGACGCGCCCATTCGCGGTACGCAGTTGTATACCGTGCGCTGCCTGGAAGAAAACAACGCCGATTTCGTGCTGTACGACTGGTTGAAGGTGCCGCGCCGGCTGGCGCAGCCGCTGCAGTATCGCTAGCACGCCGGCTCAGGATTTGGATTTGGGAGAGGAGGTTCAGGGAGGATAGGATTGCCAGGGGGCCCAGGGTGGGGTG
>DAITNL010000056.1:0-16135 GCA_036834665.1 Candidatus Competibacteraceae bacterium
ACGTCGGCCAGCGTACCCTGGACCTGTCGCGGGTCGAAGTGCTGGTGCTGGACGAAGCCGACCGCATGCTGGACATGGGCTTCATCCACGACATCAAGAAAGTGCTGGCGCTGTTACCCCGGCAGCGGCAGAACCTGCTGTTCTCGGCGACCTTTTCCGACGAGATTCGCGCCCTGGCCGACAGCCTGCTCAATCGCCCGGCGCTGATCGAAGTGGCCCGCCGCAATGCGCCCGCTGAAGCGGTGACCCAGCGGGTGCATCTGGTTGACCGTGAGCGCAAGCGCGAACTGCTCGCTCATCTGATCCGCGAAAACCGCTGGCGGCAGGTGCTGGTGTTCACCCGCACCAAGCACGGCGCCAATCGCCTCGCCGATCAGCTCAGCCGCGAGGGCATCGCCGCCCTGGCGATCCATGGCAACAAGAGTCAGTCGGCGCGCACGCATGCTCTGGCGCAGTTCAAGGGCGGCGCACTGCCGGTGCTGGTCGCGACCGATATCGCCGCGCGCGGCATCGACATCGTCGAGCTGCCGCATGTGGTCAATTTTGAATTGCCCAACGTCCCTGAGGACTACATTCACCGCATCGGCCGCACCGGTCGCGCCGGCGCTGAAGGCGAAGCGGTGTCGCTGGTCTGCGTGGACGAGCACAAGCTGCTGGCGGATATCGAAAAGGTGCTCAAGCGCGCCCTGCCCAAGGAAGCCTTGCCCGGTTTCGAGCCCGACCCGCGCATCAAGGCTGAGCCGATTCCCAACGGTCGCAACAACCGCGGTGGGTCCATGCCCGGCCGCGCGCCGCATGCACCCACCCGCTCTGATGCGCCGCGGCAGAATCCGGGCCGTGGGCAGCAGGGCCACGGTCACCCGTCCACGACCGCACATGCGCCGGCACGCCGTGGCAATAGCCATGGTCACAGCCACAGCCACGGCACATCGACTGCCCGTGCGAGTGCGCCACGCATGGGCGCAGGCCGCCCGCGCTAAGCGACTCCGTTCACTCCGGCCGTAGCGCAGGGTGAATGGAACGCATCCGATGGAACGAGCAGCCGTTTGGGGTTCATCAGGCCCGCCCCAAACGGCTGCATTTGCGTCCACGCGGGTGAAACGACCGTGCAGCCAGGCGGGAAAGCGGGTAAGATTCCGGGCCTTAACGCTTTTGCCCGCTTCCACCTCAGCCCGTTCGAGCCGCGCGCCATGGCATATAAAGGCATTATTCTCGCCGGCGGTTCCGGCACCCGGTTGCACCCACTGACCCTCACAGTCAGTAAGCAACTGATGCCGGTCTACGACAAGCCGATGATCTATTACCCGGTCGCCACTCTGCTGCTGGCCGATATCCGCGACATTCTCATTATCACCACCCCGCGCGATCAGGAGGCGTATCAGACCCTGCTTGGCGATGGCAGCCAATGGGGCGTGAACTTCCAGTACGCCGCGCAACCCCGTCCAGATGGTCTGGCGCAAGCCTTCCTGATCGGCGAACAGTTCATCGGCCAGGATCCAGCCTGCCTGATCCTCGGCGACAACATCTACTACGGTCAGGGCTTGTCGGCGGTGCTGCGCCGCGCGGCCAGCCGTGAGCGGGGCGCGACCGTGTTCGGCTACTACGTCCGCGACCCGGAGCGTTATGGCGTGGTCAGTTTCGACGCCAGCGGTCGGGCGATGGATATCGAGGAAAAGCCGCAAGCGCCCAAATCCAATTACGCCGTGACCGGCCTGTATTTCTACGATAACGACGTGGTCAATGTCGCCAGAAATATCCGTCCCTCGCCGCGCGGCGAGCTGGAAATCACCGACGTCAACAAGGTCTACCTGGAACGCGGCGAGCTGAATGTGGAACTGCTGGGCCGCGGCTATGCCTGGCTGGATACCGGCACCCACGAATCGCTGCTGGCAGCGGCCAATTTCATGCAGGTCGTCGAACAGCGTCAGGGCCTGAAAATCGCCTGCCCCGAAGAAGTGGCGTGGCGGATGGGCTTTATTGACGATGCGCAGTTGCTGCGTCTGGCCGCGCCACTGGCTAAAAGCGGTTACGGCGATTATCTGCGCGAACTGCTGGATCGGAGGATTGCATCGTGAACATCATCGACACCGGGTTGCCCGGCGTGCTGTTGCTGGAGCCGAAAGCCTTTGGTGATGCGCGCGGCTTCTTCATGGAAACCTGGCAGGCGGCCCGTTACCACGAGGCCGGTCTGCCGGCGCGCTTCGTTCAGGATAACCATTCACGCTCGCGGCGCGGCGTGCTGCGCGGCCTGCATTATCAGCTGGTGCAGCCACAGGGCAAGCTAGTCTGGGTAACGCGCGGCGCGGTGTTCGATGTGGCAGTGGATATTCGGCGCGGTTCGCCGCACTTTGGCCGCTGGTTTGGCTGCGTGCTGGATGATGTCGAACACCGGCAACTGTATGTGCCGCCCGGCTTTGCCCACGGCTTCTGCGTGCTGTCTGACGAGGCTGATTTCTTCTACAAGTGCAGCGATTACTACCATCCGCAATCGGAGCGCGGCATTGCCTGGGACGATCCCGATGTCGGCATCGACTGGCCGCTGCGTGAGGTGACGCTGTCGGCCAAGGATCAGGCCAATCCGCGACTGGCAGCGCAGAGCGTCGAAAATCTGCCGGTTTACGAGGGCTGAAGGCATGCGCATCATCGTCACCGGGGCCGGCGGTCAGGTCGGCTGGGAACTGGTCCGGCGCGCGCCGCTGCTGGGCCATGAGGTGCTGGCCTGGGATGTGGCCGAGCTGGATATCAGCGATGCCACCGCTGTTGATGTGGCGCTCGCTGCCAGCGGCGCCGATGTGCTGATCAACGCTGCCGCCTATACCGCTGTGGACAAGGCCGAGCAGGAGCCGGCGCTGGCCTTTGCGGTCAATCGTGATGGTCCGGCGCATCTGGCTGCCGCGTGCCAGCGCTTGCAGATCCCGCTGCTGCATATTTCCACCGACTACGTCTATGACGGCAGCAAGGCCGGTCCCTGGCTTGAAAGCGATGCCCCGGCACCGCTGGGCGTGTACGGCGCCAGCAAGCTGGCCGGCGACGAGGCGGTGCGCCAGATCCTGCCCCGGCATTTGATCCTGCGGGTCAGCTGGGTGTTTGGCGTGCACGGTCACAACTTCGTCAAGACCATGCTGCGGCTGGCCCGTGAGCGCGAAGAACTGCGGGTGGTCGCCGATCAGCAGGGTTGTCCGACCTTCGCCGGCGATATCGCCGATGTGCTGCTGGAGCTGGCCGGGCGCAGTGCCGAAATCGATGCCCGCGACGCCTGGGGCATTTATCACTATGGCGGCGCACCGCTCACCAGTTGGCACGGCTTTGCCAGCGCTATCGTGGCCAGTGCCCGCGCCCGTGAGACGCTGCCTGTGCAGCGCGTGACCGCCATCGCGACCGCCGACTATCCAACGCCCGCCCGCCGACCGCTGAACTCGGTGCTGGAGTGCAGCAAGCTCGCCGATCGCTTCGGCATCCGGCCGCGCCCGTGGCAGGCGGGACTGGACGCGCTGCTGGATTCGGGCGCCTGAGGCCGCGTGTCGTCCATGTCCGCTGATCTTGGCCATCTGCTGGTTGCCCAGCAGAAACTGACCGAAGCTGACCTGCAACGTGCTCGGCGCGTGCAGGACGGCAGCGGCGAACCCCTGGATATCCTGCTGGTCAAGCTCGGGCTGGTCTCGGAGCGCGACCTAGCCGAGGCCATGGCGGCGCAGTTGCACCTGCCGCTGGTGCGCCCGGCCGATTATCCGGATACGCCGGTGCTCGACCGGGAGGTGTCGCCGCGCTTTTTCAAGGATGCGCGCGCCATTCCGCTGGCCGAGGAGGCGCAAGGCCTGGTGGTAGCGCTGGCCAATCCTACTGATGAATACGTCCTGGGCGCACTGCGGCTGGCCACCGGCAAGGCCATCCTGCCGCGGGTGGCGATTCCCTCGGAACTGGAAGTGGCCTTCGAGCGCCTGTATGGCAGTGGCCGCTCCGCCATGGGTCAGATCGTCGATTCCATCGGCCTGGCTGATGATCTGACCGACGAGGAGCAGATCCAGCACCTCAAGGATCTGGCCAGCGAAGCGCCGGTGATCCGCCTGGTTAATCTGATGATCGCCCGCGCCGTGGAATCGCGCGCCTCGGATATCCACATCGAGCCCTTCGAGAACCGGCTCAAGGTGCGTTACCGGGTCGATGGCGTGCTGCGCGAAGTGGAATCGCCACCGTCGCGGCTGTCGGCGGCGGTGATCTCGCGTATCAAGATCATGGCCAAGCTGAATATCGCCGAGCGGCGCCTGCCGCAGGACGGGCGCATCCAGTTGCGCGCGCAGGGCAAGGAAATCGATCTGCGTGTATCCACCGTGCCGACCCTGTGGGGGGAAAGCGTGGTGATGCGTATCCTCGACAAGGCCAGCGTGGTGCTGGATTTTGAGGTGCTCGGCTTCAGCCCGACGATGCTCAAGCGCTTTCGTCAGGTGCTGGACCTGCCGCACGGCATTCTGCTGGTGACCGGACCGACCGGCAGCGGCAAGACCACGACGCTGTACACGGCGCTGCAAACCCTCAATACCCCGGAGCGCAAGATCCTCACCGTCGAGGATCCAGTTGAATATCAACTGGAAGGCATCAACCAGATTCAGGCCAAGCCGCAGATCAACCTGACCTTTGCCAGCGCCCTGCGCGCCATCGTCCGCCAGGATCCGGACGTGATCATGATCGGCGAAATGCGCGATCTGGAAACCGCCGGCATTGCCGTGCAATCGGCGCTGACCGGCCATCTGGTGCTGTCCACCCTGCACACCAACGACGCCGCCGGCAGCATAACCCGCCTGCTCGACATGGGCGTCGATGACTATCTGCTGACCTCGACCATCAGCGGCATTCTCGCCCAGCGCCTGGTGCGGCTGCTGTGCCGGCACTGCCGCCAGCCCTATCCGGCCCTGCCGGAGCTGATCGAAGAGCTGCGCCTGCAGCGCTTTAGCGAGTCGCCCGCCATCACCTTGTATCAGCCGGTCGGCTGCGAGCACTGCGGTGGTACCGGCTATCGCGGCCGGGCGGCGATCATGGAATTCCTGGTGATGAACGATGCGCTGCGCCGGCTGGTGCTCAAGCATGCCGATGCCGGTCAACTGCAGGCCGAGGCGCAGCGCGAGGGCATGGACACCATGTACGAGGATGGCTTGCGCAAGGCGGTGGCCGGTCTGACCACCATCGAGGAAGTGCTGCGCGTGACCACCCAACAGGAACAGGATGCCGTGTAAATGCCGCGCTATCGCTATGAAGCCGTGGACAGCGCCGGCGAGCTGCTGCGCGATGTGATCGAAGCACCCAGCGCGGAGGCTGCGGTTGAGCGCTTGCGTGATCGCGGTCTGCTGCCGCTGGCGGTCAGCGAGGCCAGGGGCGGTCTGCTGGCTGGCGCATGGGGTCAGCCGCTGTTCAGCAAAAGCCGGGCACTCTCACGCAAGACGGTGCTGCTGCTCACCCAGCAACTGGGCAATCTGCTGCATGCCGGCATGCCGCTGGATCGGGCGCTGACCATCCTGATCGGTGTCAGCGATGACCAACAGGCCAAGGCCCTGCTCGAACGGGTGCAGGAAAAAGTACGCGGTGGTTCGAACCTGGCCGATGCCCTGGAGGTGCAGGGTGCATTCTCGCGCTTCTACCTGAACATGATCCGCGCCGGCGAGGTGGGCGGCGCGCTGGACGTGGTGCTCAAGCGTCTGACCGATTTTCTGGAGCGCTCGCAGGCGCTGCGCGAGACTGTGACTTCGGCGCTGATCTACCCGATGATCCTGCTGTCGGTGTCGGCGCTGTCGGTGATCATCCTGCTGACCTTTGTGGTGCCGCAGTTCCAGCGCCTGTTCGCCGATGCCGGCAGGGCGCTGCCGCTGGCCACGCAGATTGTGATTGCCCTGGGCGATGGTCTGCGCCATTACGGCTGGGTCGGAGCGATCGGGGTCGTGCTGCTGGTAGCGCTGCTGCGCCAGCAGATGAGCCAGCCGGCCAGCCGCGCCCGCTGGGATCGCTGGTTTCTGCGCCTGCCGCTGTTTGGCGACCTGATCGCCAAGGTGGAAACCGCGCGCCTGTCGCGGACCCTGGGCACCCTGCTGGGCAATGGCGTGTCGCTGCTCAATGCGCTGACCATCGTGCGCGAGACCCTGAGCAATCAGGTGCTGGCGGCGGCGCTGGGCGAGGTTGCTGAACACGTCAAGACTGGGCGCGGTCTGGCCGATCCGCTGCTGGAGGCCGGCGATTTTCCCAAGCTGGCCGTGCAGATGATCCGCGTTGGCGAGGAAACCGGCCAGTTGCAGGAGATGCTGCTGCAGGTCGCCGATACCTACGATGCTGAGGTGCAGACTGCAGTCAAGCGCCTGCTGACCCTGCTGGAGCCGGCGCTGATTCTGGGGCTGGGTGTGGTGATCGCCGGCATCATCATGTCGATCCTGGTGGCGATTCTCAGTCTGAATGAACTGGCGTTTTGAGAGGCAAAAGGTGAAAGGCGCCAGGCGTATCGCCTGCTGCGGTTGACCTGTGGTCTTTCACCCTTTGTCTTTTAAACCTTTTGAGATGGATGCCAATGAAACAGAACCCTCTCCGCCGCGCGCGCGGTTTTACCCTGATTGAGCTGCTGGTGGTGCTGGTGATCCTCGGCCTGCTGGCCGGACTGGTCGGGCCGCAGGTGATGAAATACCTCGGCGGCGCCAACACCAAGACCGCCAAGTTGCAGATCGAGGATTTCAGCACTGCGCTGGATGCCTTCCGTCTGGACATGGGCCGCTACCCAAACAGCAACGAGGGCCTGCAGGCGCTGGTGACACAGCCGCCGGGCGCGAATCGCTGGAACGGCCCGTACCTGCGCAAGAACCTGATTCCCAAGGATCCCTGGGGCAATGATTATCAGTACCGTGCGCCCGGCCAGCACGGTGCTTTTGACCTGTATTCGCTGGGTGCTGATAACGCCGAGGGTGGCGATGGCGAAAATCAGGATGTATTGGGCTGGCAGTAAGCGGTGACGCGTGACGCCGATGCGGGCGGATCGAAGCGGGCAGCACGGTTTTACCCTGCTGGAAATCCTGGTGGCGCTGGTGATCGGGGTGCTGCTGGTGGCGCTGGTGCCGCCGCTGCTGTCCGGGATGAGCGGCGCGACCGAGTTGCGCGGTGCGGCGCGGCAACTGGCCGCCGGCTTGCGTAATGCCCGCAACGAGGCCATCAGCTCCCGGCGGGATGCGCTGTTGACCCTGGACCTGGCCGCGCATCGCTTCGCGATCAGTGGCGATCCACGCCCGATCGCCCTGCCGGCTGATGTGACCCTCACCCTCGATACCGCCGATGTGGAGGTGAATGACCGTGCGACAGGCAGTATCCGCTTTTTCCCCGATGGCAGTTCCACGGGCGGCGCGATCACGGTTGCTAATACCAAATTGAGCTATCGGGTGACCGTTGACTGGCTCACGGGGGCCATCGCCATCATCGAACAGGACGCGCCCCGATGAGTGCTGCGGATCGGCAGCGCGGTTTTTCCCTGCTGGAGGTGCTGGTGGCCTTTGCCATTCTCAGCGTGTCGCTGGGCGTGCTGCTGCAGGTGTTTGCCAACGGTCTGCGCAATGCCGGCATCAGTGATGACTACACCCAGGCTACGCTCTATGCCGAATCGATTCTGGCGGCGATTGGCACCGAGGTGCCCCTGGTCGATGGCGAGCGCAGCGGTCCGGTCAATGCGCAGTTTTCATGGCGCAGCGTGATCAGCGCCTATAGCGAAGGTCTGCCCGATGTGGAGAAAATCCGGGTGCGCGCCTATCGAGTGGAGGTGGAAGTGTCGTGGGCGGGGCTGATGCAGACCCGGTCGGTGCGGCTGGAAACCCTGAAGCTGGCGCCTGTCGCGACTGTGGACGGGCGTTGATGCATCCCGAACGCGACCGGCGGCAGACTGGCTTTACCCTGCTGGAACTGGTGGTGGCCATCACCCTGATGGGTCTGGTGCTGGTGCTGCTCTACAGTGGCCTGCGTCTGGGGCTGAATAGCTGGGATAGTGGCGAGCGGCGCGCCGAGGCCACCCAGCGCCTGCGTCTGGTGCAGGATTTCCTGCGTCGCCAACTGCTGCAGTCGCTGACCGTGTATCAGATGGAAGGGCCGGGTCCGCAGCAGACCCGGACCGTGGCCTTTCGCGGCGATGCGGAAACGGTCGAATTTGTAGCACCGATGCTGGCGCACCTGGGTCAGGGCGGCCTGTACCGGCTGCGGCTGGAAACCCGCGATGGCCAGTTGCTGTTGCGCTGGCGTCCCTACCTGCCTACCGATGCGCAGGCCGGCGAAGAGCGGGAAACGGTGTTACTTGAAGGCGTTACGGCAGTGGAGTGGGGTTATTTTGGCGCCGAAGTGGAACAGAATAATCCGCAGCCGCCGCGCTGGCGCAGTGAGTGGGCCAACCCGGAGCGGCGGCCGCTGCTGGTGCGTCTGAACCTGAATCTAAGGGGTGCGCCGTGGCCGGATCTGGTGGTGGCGCTGAGCGAGGGCGTGCAGCTGTGAAGCAGCGAGTCTGCACGCCGCGGCTGCGCGGTATGGTGCTGGTGATCGTGCTGTGGATCGTGACCCTGCTGGCGGTGATGGCGGGCGCCTTTGCCTATTCGATGCGCGTCGAGACCCGGCTAGCGACCGGTGCAGTCGAGCGTGCTCAGGCGCGGGCGCTGGCCGAGGCGGGCGTGGCCTATGCCTTGGCCTGGCAGCGCGATCCGGAGAGCCCGCGCAACTGGCCGGCCAACGGCGACTGGCGTGACTGGCGCTTTGGTGAGCATCGGGTGCGGATCAGCATCGAGGATGCTGCCGGGCGCATCAACCTGAACAATGCCGACTCGCGTATGCTGCAGCAGGTGCTGCGCAACCTCGGCGTCGCTGAGGGTGATCTGGAGCGGCTGGTAGCGGCGATCGATGACTGGCGCGATCCCGACGACGAACCGCGACCGCAGGGCGCCGAGCGCGCCGCCTATCAGGCCGCCGGCCGCGTCGGTCCTAAGAATGCGCCGTTTGAAAGCGTCGAAGAGTTGCAGCAGGTGCTGGGTCTGGATCCGGAAATCGCCCGGCGTCTGGCCGCACAGGCGACCGTGGCAACGCGCATCTCCGGTATCAATCCAATGCTGGCTACGGTGGCGACGCTGCAGGCAGTGACTGGACTGAATGCACAGGCACTGGCCGACTACAGCGCCGCACGGGTCCGTGCTGCTGGCGAGGGAGTCGCGCCGTCGCTACCGGTCGTGGATGAGCAGCAATCTTTTTTTTCCGGCAGCCAATCGGGCAGTTATCATATCACCGCCTTGGCTGAGGTCGGCGCCGGCACTGTCGCGGGCGTTGAGGTCGTGGCCATGACCCGCAATCCGCCGCCGGGACAGGCAGCGCGCACGCTGTCCTGGTCTCCGGCGCGCTAGGTTTATGCTCCAGACGTGCGGCGGCGGTCGGGTAATGGTGTTTTCCTACAGGCGTGGGTATTCGTGAGCGCATCGAAGCTGCAAGTCAAGATTGGTTCCGACTGGAGCCTTGCCGCCTTCTGGCGCTGGTGGCGCCAGGGGCTGCTGGCGTGGCTGCCGGTACGCCTGCGCCGCGCGCTGTCGGGGGTGGCCCGGCAGGTGGTTCTGGAGCCAGGCCCGGAGGGTCTGGTGCTGTCGCGGCAGCGCAATGGTCCGGCATCGCTAGAGCAGGTTGCGGAATGGTCCTGGTCCGAGTTGGAGCGGGAGTTGCTGCGCAAGCGGATTCGCGCCGAGCGCCCGGCGCATATCGTGTTGCGCCTTGCCGCCGAGCAGGCCCTGGTGCGCAGCGTGACCCTGCCGGAGGCGGCAGCGGGCAGGCTGCGGCAGGTGCTGGGTTTTGAGATGGATCGTCTGACACCCTTCACGGCGGGGCAGCTGTATTATGATGCCCTGCCTGTCGAGCATTACCCCGAGCAGCGGCGCATCCGGGTCGAGCTGACCGCCCTGCCGCGTCCGGATGTGGATCATGCCCTGGCGGCCCTGGCGGCGGTTGGTGTGGTGCCGGATGTCGTCGAAGTCGCCGGTTGTCGCGCCGGCCTGAACCTGTTGCCTCCAGAACAGCGGCCCCGACGCGGTGTGCTGGCGGCGCGTTTGTATGCAACTCTGGTGAGCGTAAGCCTGATGCTGGTGGTGGCGGCGATTCTGTTGCCCTTGTGGCAGCAGCGGACGCTGGTGATCACGCTGCAGAATCAGGTTGAGACCCTGCAGCGCCAGGGTGGTCAGGTGCTGGCCTTGCAGGAGCGCCTGGAAAAATCGATCGAGTCTTCGCGCTTTCTGCTGCAGAAAAAGCGCAGTCGGCCCTCGCTGATCGAGGTGCTGCGCGAATTGACGGTGGTGGTGCCAGATAGCGCCTGGCTGGAGCGGCTGCAGGTCAGGAATGACAGCCTGCAGATGATCGGTCAGGCGGCGAACGCTTCGATAATGATCGGCCTGATTGAGAATTCAAAGCTGTTCAGTGGTGCGGCCTTTGCTTCGCCGGTGACCAATGATCGCCGCAGCGGCAAGGAGCGTTTTGTTCTCGGTGCGCGCATTGCGCCGGAGCAGCCATGAGCGCTACGACTACGACGCCGGGAATCGTGCAGCGTCTGGCAGCGCTGCTGCTGCTGCTGGCGCTGCTGGCGCTGCTGGCGCTGGGCGGACGGCTGTGGCTGGGACACTACCAGTTCTATCAGACCCACATCGAGCAGTTGCAGGATCGGCTGTTGCGCCTGCAGCGGATGGCAGCGCTGAAACCACAGCTGGAGCAGGTGATTGCCGATCTGCGTGCCGACCAGAGCAACGCCGCCCAGTTCCTGCCGGGAAATGCACCCCCGCTGGCGGCGGCTGAGTTGCAGCAGCGCGTCAAGAGAACGGTTGAAGCCGCGGGCGGTGAGTTGTTGAGCGCGCAGGTGCTGCCGGTGGCCGAGGAGGGTGGGGTGTTGCGCATCAGCATCGGCGTTGGTGTGCAATGTGGTGTTGCGGCGCTGCAGGGCATTCTCTATACACTGGAAACGCAACAGCCCCTGCTTTTTATTGATAACCTCGAATTGAGCGCCCGGCTGTTCCGGCCACGCCTGCCCAATAATGAGAGCGCAAACTATACGCGGGTCCAGGTGAACGCGCAGTTTGAAGTGTCGGGCTATCTGCCCCGGGAAGGCGGCTAGATGTCGGCGCGATTGTTGTGGACACTGTTCTGGCTCATGGTCGCGTCTGCGGCGAGTGCGAGCCTGGTACTGGAATGGCGCCATCCACCGCGTCTGCCATCGCGGCCTGCCGCTGCGCCGGCGACAGTTGCAGTGCCGCTGCGGGAATCCTTCCGGCCGCCGGCGGCAGCGCGCTACCAGGAAATCAACGCGCGGCCGCTGTTTGTCGAGGCGCGCCGCCCTGAACAGGATGAACCGTTGCCACCGCCACCCGCACCGGAAGGTGTCGAGCGCCCGCTGGATCTGATTGGCGTGGTGCTGCTGCCCGGTCGGGCCGCCGCGCTGTTGCGCCCGCAGGACCCCAAGGAGAAAGTGGTGCGGATTCGTCAGGGTGAGCAGGTCGACGGCTGGCGTCTGGACACTGTACGGGCTGATCGCGTGGTGCTGCGCAAGGGCGATCAGGTTCGCGAACTGCCGCTGCTGCGACCATCGGCAACCCCGAAAAAACCGGGATCGGCGGCGGCCGGGGCCATATCGCCGCCGAATCCTGCGGCGCTGCCACCCTCGCTGCCGATTACACGATGATGATGTGATGCAAGAAGAGCACAGTCCATTGAGCAGAACCTCCGTTACATCGCGTGCCCCTGGGCTGGCGCTGGCGCTGCTGCTGAGCGCCTGCGCCACGCCCCCCGAGACGGATCAGGCCAGTACGGTGGATCCGAACACGGCAATGCCAGCGCCGACGAGCAATCCGGCAGCGGGTGCGCCGTTGCAATTGACGGCAACGCCATTGCCGGGCGCCGCGGTTGAGACCCTTTCACTTACGGAACCGGATGCGCAGGCTGGAACTGAAGCCGCGTCGACCGCCAACCTGGTGGCCTCAGGCAGCGGCCAGTTCATCAACCGCGCCGCCGCTGCCAAGCCGGTCAAGCCGGCAGCGGTGACCACCACGGCGCCGGGTGCAGGCGTGACGCTTAACTTCGAAGGCGCCAGCATTCGCGACGTGGTCAAGGTGGTGTTCGAGACGCTGAAGGAAAACTACGTCATCGACCCGCAGGTGCAGGGCGAGGTGACGGTACAGACCAGCCGGCCACTGGCCGCCGATCAGTTGCTGCCGACCCTGGAAACCCTACTGCGCATGAATAATGCCGTGCTGGTACGCGAGGGCGGCGTGTATCGGGTGGTGCCGGCGGCTGGTGCGCTGCGGCTGGGCAACCAGGGCGCGCGTCTGGGCGGTGGCGGGGTCGGTTTTGGCGTGCGCATCATCCCCTTGCGTTATGTCAGCGCCACCGAGATGCAGACCATCATCACGCCCTTTCTCCCCGAGGGCGGCGTCCTGCGCGCCGATACTAATCGTAATCTGCTGGTGCTGGCCGGCACTGCGACGGAACTCACCGGCGTGCAGTCCACCATTGACACCTTTGACGTGAATTGGCTGAAAGGCATGTCGATCGGCATGTTCCGGCTGCGCAATGTCGATAGTCAGGCCATGGCCACCCAGTTGAACCAGTTGCTGGGCGAGGGGTCCGGTACGCCAATCGCCGGACTGCTGCGTTTCGTGCCGCTGAACAAGCTGAATGCAGTGCTGGTGATTACGCCGCAGAAGGACTATCTGCGCGAGGTTGCGACCTGGATCGAACGGCTGGATGGCATTGGTGGTGAACGGCTGTATGTTTATCACGTGCAGCACAACCGTGCGGCGTACATGGCCGAGCTGCTCAATGGGCTGTTCAACCTGGGCGGCGGAACCGGAACCGGGCGCGGTGGTGAAGTGGCACCGGGCCTGAAATCAACCCAGTTGTCCAGCGGTGGCGGGCTGTCGGGCGGCCTGGGCGGTTCGAGCAGTCTGGGCGGTGGTACGGGCACTTCGTCGCTGTCGAGCAGTGCCAGCAGTCTGGGCGGGTCCAGCGGCGGCGGCTTCGGAACCAGTACGACCAGCGGCAGCAACCGCGCCGGCGGCGGATCGGGAGTCAGCAGTATCGGCGCCGGCGGTCCCAGCGCTGGCATGGAAGAGGTGCGGATTGTCGCCGATACCGACAACAATTCCCTGCTGATCTGGGCCACGGCGCAGAACTACGAGCGTATCAACTCCACCCTGGAAAAGATCGACGTCAGCCCGCGCCAGGTGCTGATCGAGGCCACCATCGCCGAAGTGACCCTGACGGGCAACCTGCAGTATGGTTTGCAGTGGTTTTTCAATAACTATATCGGCAGTGACCAGACCGGCTATGGCTCGCTGGGCCTGACCAATACCCTGAACCTGACCGATGCGCTCAAGAACATCTCATCCGGTCAATTTTCCTACGCGGTCGCCGATACCTCCGGCAAGGTCAACGCGCTGCTCACCGCACTGGCCAGCGATTCCAAGGTCAAGGTGCTATCTTCGCCGCAGGTGATGGTGCAGGATAACCAGCAGGCGGTGATCCAGGTGGGTACCCAGCAGCCGATTCCCTCCGGCACGACCACGGTCAATAATGTCACCACTTCGGGCGGCACTACTTATAAGGACACCGGTGTGGTGCTGGACGTGTTGCCGCAGATCCACACGGGCGGCATGGTCAACATGACGATCAAACAACTGGTGACCGATGTCGGGCCGCTGGTCGATGTCGCCCAGACCGGTTCGGTGGCCTCGAAGCAGCGCTCCTTCCTGCAGCGCAGCGTGCAGAGCAAGGTCACGGTCAAGAGCGGCCAGACTCTGGTGCTGGGCGGGCTGATCCGTGATAACCGCAGCGACGGACAAAACGGTATTCCGGTGCTGTACAAGATCCCGGTGGTTGGCGCGCTGTTTGGCAACACCACTGAGACCGTGGACCGTACCGAGCTGATCGTGCTGATCACGCCCCGGGTGGTGCAGGACAGCCAGGAGGCTGCCCAGGCAACCGAAGAGATCAAGCGTAAAATGCAGTTGGTGGTGCCGATGCTGCCTGCATCATGATTTGCTGTTGCAGCAGAACAACGGCTGCAGAGATAATTTACTAAGGTACAAGTCATTCTTGCATTTTAGGCTTGCTATCCTATAAATTACGCACAAGCCGTTCTTTTGTTGTAAGGATAAAAGCTGTTGCGTAAGCAACAAAATGCTGTTGCAGTGTTGACACCGGCTAAGATTCCATGTAGTCTTCAGGACAGTAGTTAAGCTTTTTCGATAAGCGCTCGTGCGAAGCAACCTCAAGGAGTTACGACATGTTGACGAAGTTCAAGAAGTTTGGTGTGGCGGCGGCAGTCGCGGCTGCCCTTGGCGCTTCCGGCGCTGCTCAGGCGGTGATCCAGGGTGAGCCGGGCGATGCGCTGCTGGTTCCGTACGCGATCACGACTGGTCTGGGCAAGATCAATACCATGGTTGGCATCATTAGCGCCAGCCCGGACAAGGTAGCGGTTGATCAGTTCCCGACCCTGACTGCTGGCGCCAAGACCAGCACCAGTTGCGGTGGCAAGCTGCACTGGTATTTCTTCGATATCACTAGTAATGAAGTCGTTGACGGCACCCTGCCCGTGACCTGCGAAGACTTCGTGCCCTTCGACTTCGCTGCCATCACCGCGAATCTGCCCAGCGCCCAGAATAAGCCTGGCTACCTGGTGATCGCTGATAACGATGCGACCCCCACCAAGGCGAGCGGCAAGATTCTGTATGCGGCTGCCTACCAGATCCGGGGCAACTGGGCTACCCAGGCCTATATCCCTGTGATCCCGATGATCGACGATGTCGATACCGCTACCCGTGATGAAGTTCTGCATGATGGCGCCTTCCTGAAGGATGTCAACCCGGTCACGGCCGGTATGGCGCTGCCGGTCAGCAAGGACCAGTCGGGTTACTTCAGCCTGCGTTACTATCTGGGCGCTAGCCCGGTGGGCACCACTGATTTCGTGCTGTGGTTCCCGGAAAACAGCGATGCACGCAAGGTTCAGAGCATCCTGGTTTATGATGGCAACGAAGTTGCCTTCTCGGCTCAGACCAGCATCCCGAATGAGCTGAATATCCTGGAAGTGTCGCCCACGGCGACTGGCAAGTCTCCCTACACGGGTAAGATCGTGGACGGCTTGGCTGATACCGGGTTCGTGCTGTTCAACCTCAAGGATGGCTACCTGTCCACCAACCCCAATCAGTCGCGTGGCGGTTTTGCCTTCAGTCTGGTCGGTGTTGCGGGTTCCACCCAAGAGCAGATTCAGACCGAACTGGCTCAAGAGCGTGGTGTGAAGTAAGCTCTGTCAGCAGTAACTGCGGATACTCATTTGGGTATCCGCAACAAATAACGGCGTACGCTTCGTGCGCCGTTTTTGTTTTTTGGGGACGGGGTATGCCATATGATGCAAAAAAAAATTCTATTGACCTTGATGATGGGATTTTGGTTTCTGGCGGATATACAGTTATCAGTGGCTGCCCCTGTACCAGCTCAGACTGCACCCATCCAGACGACTCAGGCGAATTTATCTACAGACCCTACTGAAGCACAGCCAGTCCGGGACGATCCGGATGGCCGCTATAGCCGTTTTCTGGTAGCGGAAGGGGCATTTCACGTCCTCATCGATGACCTGAGCGGTGATGGCCGCCTTGATCTGGCGTTTACCTCACATGGCGACAATTCAATCCGGGTTTTCCGCCAAGTGGAAAACCGGCGCTTTGTAGCGAATGAAGCGCAGGAAATCACCGGCTTTCATCCAAACGATACGATCGCGCTACCGGGCACCCCTAAGCGCTACCTGATTAATGGTGAAGGTATAGGCAAGCTCCGGGTGGTTGCAGCACAGCCTGACGGGATGTTGAGCCTGGTGTCCGATAATAACCAGGATCATCCGCTGGGCAGCACGCCGTTTGTCTGGCCCGATTGGGGCCGCTTGAGCCTGGCGGTCATGCCTTATACGGGCTCAGCGCTGACACTGGTGCGTGACTTCGATCCGGAAAAGGGTCAGGCCAAATCCGTTGTGAAGATTCCAACAAGCAAGGATCCACGGCCAGCGCGTGGGGCTGACTTGAATGGCGACGGGATTAATGAACTGGTTTCCCAACATTCTGGGATAGCAAGATTT
>DAITNL010000057.1:0-15980 GCA_036834665.1 Candidatus Competibacteraceae bacterium
TATCGCCATCGGCGATCCCCACCACCTTGCCCAGATATTCAGCAGCCGGCAAGGGCACCGTGAAGTTCAGTACAACTTCTTCAGAGCATCGGCGGCGGCCCAACCCGAAAGCACGGCGCCCTCCACGCGCGGGCCAGCAAAAGCATCGCCAGCCAGCACCAAGGGCGGCGACGAACTCAGAATGCAGCAGGGATGCTCTTCAACACGCAGGGGTTTGCTGAACCGCCAACCATGAACCTGGAATTCCTTAACATCCGACCCCAGCCATATTTTTGCGGCTCCAAGCAATTCACGCGCGCTATCCTCGCGATCGCGATCCCAGTTTTCCAAGCTGAAAGCCGCCGTCGCGTGCAAGGTGACCGCCGACGTGGCGGAAATGCCTTTCATCTGATTGTCGGCGATCCAGGCGATAGGACCATCGGTGAGCATCAAACCTCCAGGCGACGGAATGCGGGCAGGACCATCGAGTACCGCCATCACCACCAGACAGCGTTCGTATTCGACGCTTTCGAGGTGTGTTTGGGTCGCCCGGGGTAGCTCGATCCCGCCAGACTCCAGCAATGCCAGCGATTGAGGCACCGGCGCGGTGAGCAACGCGGCGCGGGCCAAGACTGTTTCTCCACTCGCCAACGCGGCCTCCCAGCCGTCCGGATGGTGCCGCAACGAGACCATCTGTTTTTCGAGGAACACATGGAACTGACGTGCGAGATGCCGGGCAACTGCCTGCATGGTGGGCTTGCCACGCCAGCGGAGATGGTCTTCAGAGCCTGAAGCAGGATATCGATACCATTGCTCGACCACGCCCTCGTCGCACCATTGCTCGACCAAAGCGACAAAGCGCGGATCCCTGGCGGTTATGAATTGCGCCCCGTGATCGAAGGTAGCCAAGCCAATACGGCGACTGGCCAGACGTCCCCCCACAGCACGGCCCTTATCAATGAGCAATATCGAGTGCCCCGTAGATTGCAATGCAGCCGCGGCGGCCAACCCCGTCATCCCCGCGCCCACGATCAACACATCAGTTCGGTAGTGAAAGTCTTGCATCGGATCGTCTCCATTGGCTGTCCAGTCGATTCAGATATTCTCCAGCTCCGGTAATGGGCCAGATATTCGCGCATCGCCTGCGCCACCCAGTCATGGCGTTCACCCAGAAAGGCGCGGTCGAGCAGAGCGCTGCCCAAGGCGAGGGGATCCACTGCCGGATAGATGCCCTTGACGGCCTGGATAAGGGACAGAATCATGGTGACGTCCAGATGGGCAAGGATTGCGCCGACCGCTGGGTCCGTCATGTCGTCGGCAGGGATACGGATCGCTTCTACCGCTGCGATGTTACCGCGGCGCGAGACAGGATGCGCTCCTGCAATTCCGAGCAGGCTCGGCTAGTCGCCCATCGTGGCCGGCATACGCCCGAGCAGTCCGGAAATCTCGTGGCCGGCCTGTAACAAAGTCTGCCACTTTGAGTGGTTTTATCCAGTCTCTGTACAGATTTTTAACATTCGCTAATTGAAGATTAGGGGATACAATAAAATATCATAAAATTACGTAATACATTAAATATGTATTTATATAATCAAAGCATGAAAATTAAGACAAAAAAGTCGCCATGCATTAATATAAAAAATGTCCAGATTAAAAATTCCACCTAAACCCTAAAATTTATAGAAATTTGAATTTACTTAATTCATCATGAAATTCCATCTGAACCCAAAAAGCATAATCACCCGTCTAAGCCTTCTTAGCATGAGCGTTATCTTTTTAAGCTCACTGATTCAGATGGTTGTACTCAGTAATCATTTACGCAATGATCTCACTCAACTCACTTCCACTCACTTGGTCACCATCTCGAAATATGTCGCCGACGTCATCGACCACAACATCTCTGAACGTCAACTGACACTGAAACGCATGGCTGAACAGCTCCCCATGACCCTGCTTCATGAACCGGAGCAATTAAAAAAATGGCTCGGCACATATCATCAGATCAACCCCATATTCTCCCAAGGAATACTGATCATAAACCGATCAGGACTGGTGGTAGCCGACTACCCGCATTTACCGGACCGGATTGGTCTATCACTGGCTGATCGGGATTACTTTCAACAAGCGATCAACGGCCAATCCTTTATAGGGCGCCCTGTGTTCGGACGTGCATCCAAAACACCCGTCCTACCCATAGCAGTTCCCTTAATTGATAGTTCAGGCAATACACAGGCTGTTCTGGCCGGTATTTCAGCTCTGAATTCAGCTGATTTCATTCAGGCATTGTATACAACCCGGGTAGGCGCTACCGGTGGTCTCGTACTAGTATCACCACGCGATCGGCTATTTATCGGCTCATCTGATCTTAATATCACATTACAACCGACACCCATGGAAGGAATTCATCAACAACACGATCAGGCCATGAACGGTTTTCGCGGTGTTGGCATTGATACAAATGCAGCTGGTGTTGAAGAACTGGCTAGCATTGTCTCGATACCCAGCAGTGGCTGGTTCCTGGTAGCGCGAGTGCCAACCCGTGAATTATTTTCGCCTATCACACAATTACAGTATTTTATTCTGAAAACCACTGCTGCCTTGATATTCATATTTCTAATAGTCATCGCGATTGGACTACACTACCAACTGCGTCCCCTCATGCATGCCGCGCAACATGCGGAACAAATGACGCAAGGCGAAATTCCATTAAAACCATTGCCCTTGGTGCGCGACGACGAAGTCGGTCATTTAACTGCAGCATTTAACCGTGTTCTGGAAAAGCTGCTGGAGAGTCGCAAGAAAATGGAATATCTCGCCCATCACGACACGTTGACCAATTTGCCAAACCGTCAACTATTCGCCGAACATATACAGCAAGAATTACCAAGAGCAAACCGTAATAAAAAACAGATCGCGTTGCTATTTATGGACCTGGATGGCTTCAAGCTAATAAATGATCACTTAGGACATGATGCTGGAGATATAGCACTATGCGAGGTTGCGAAACGCCTGCTTAAAATAATACGTCGAGAAGACATTGTGGCACGAATTGGCGGCGATGAATTTATCATCCTGATATCCGATCTGGATGACGATAATGCCCAGGAATCTGCAGAACGGGTGGCGAAAGCCTGTCTGGATTTTCTACATCAGCCATTCCTGATTCATGGGCAATCGTGCTCACTAAGCGCATCGATCGGCATTGCCATGAGTCGTAGTGAAAAATCACCAGATCAGCTTATGATTGCTGCGGATAAAGCCATGTATCGGGCCAAGCAGGCCGGTCGTGGTCATTTCATCTGGGCGGATGAGAAAGAGAAAGATAACCCTGCACCAAGTCCGGCTGATTAACTCCGATCACCGCTATCATCCGTTCCACAGGCAAACAGCAGATCACCTGCGCGGATTCTAAATTCTTCGTCAAACGTGACCCGCGTCTCACCCTCCCGAAAAACCGCAACCACAACCACGCCGGTTCGCGCCTGCACTGCGGATTGCCAAGGATGCAGACCAACCAAGGCATCTGCAGCAAGTCGAATGAATTTAATATGTGGCTGAATTGAAATGGCCTGTTCATCAAACAGATGATAGGCAAGGATTTCTCCAGCCATCTGCCCAACCGAGAGCGCAAAATCAGCACCTGCCTGATAAAGCCGCGCAACGTTTTGGACCCGATTAACACGCACAATCAATGGCACTTCAGGAGCATAATCGCGTACTACCGCTGTAGCAAATACCCCCTCGCTGTCATTGCTCAGTGCCAGTATCACTGCGCTGGCCGCGCGCACATTCGCCCGACTCAGGGTGGTATGTTCAAGCACGTTGCCAACCACATCCACACCGGCCATTGGCTGCTGGTCAATGATGACAGTGGTTTCACCGGCATCGCGCAGCATGTCCACAACCTTGTGCCCGACCGTGCCATAGCCGGCCACGATGATGGCACCCGTCCGCCGAATAGGCACCACTAGCCGTTCAATCCGTATCAACTGGTCGGGCGCACCGACCGCGACCAGAATCGCGCCCGGTTCGATGTGCATACTGGAACCGGTAGCTGCAATGAAATGACCATCCTGCCATTGACCAATGACCGTAACGCCATAGTGTTCGCGCAGGCGCAGCGTACCCAACGTTTGGCCGGCTAAGGGACTATCCGGCTGTACCCGGAATTCGGCCAAGTCAATGTGCGGACCAAGCAGATGCAGACCTTCTGCCGGCGGCTGGATGCGGGTACTGGCCCGTGCCGCCAGGGCTGCGCCGAGAACGTGCGTGGGTGTGAACACGGCGGTAGCACCGACCTTGAGCATCGGCGCACGATGCAGGGGATGGTCAGCGAGGGCGTAAATCGGTCCCGTAAAACCCTGCTCACGCACCATCAGGATGCAGGTAGCATTGGTGTGATCGTCGGCATTGGTCACCACCGCCCGCGCCTGCCCAACACCCAACAAGGCGTCGGAATCATCTTCCAGGGCACCCAGTACCACAGGGTAACCACGATCACGCAGGTCGCGAGCCGTGACCGCATCTTCCTCGAAAATGACAAACGCGGCGCCAAGACGCTGGAACTCGTGCAACAGTGAATCAATCGCCGGCCCATAGCGATAGAACAGCACATGCCCTGCCATCGCCGGCAGTGCACGCGGCAGACGAAGTTCGAAGCGCTCTTCGATGTAGGGCAGTACATACACTGGAAACACCAGCACCAGGAAAAACATGCCCACGAATTGGGTCAGGATCACCAGCAGGATCATCAGCGGGTGCTTCCACGGCGCATAGGCACCATAGCCGGTGGTGGTCAGGGTCTCCGAGGCCCATTCCATGCTCGACCAGATGTCAACCGGCTTACCTTCCAGATAGGCGGAACCGAGCATGTAAAGACTGCCAAAAACCAGTACAGCTGCTGGCATACTCGCCAGCAGAGCTATCAGCCGCCAGGTCGAGCGTTGTATTTTTTGAGACATGTTCTCTAACCGTCATGGCTACCTCTACGGGCAGCCGGCAAGGGGCGGAAGCGCATTATTGCTTTATGAAAATCATGCCATTTTCCGCGCGCCCAGGGTATCGCTAGAACAGACCTTCCTGATCCTGATTAAGAGGAACGGAATTCAAGCACACGCAGGGTTGGCCGAACTCAACTCCGGTCAAATGCCGGGCATCATCGTTGATCCATCGCGACCGAACCGGTCTACACAAGGGATCAGTATGGTGGGCCATCTACACCGATCTACACTTAGGGTATGTGCTGCGTGCCTTGTAATGGCTATCCACGCAGTTTGTACTTGGCATTCTCGACACTGCGGACATGTATCATCATCATGACCGATACCCTGGACTCGTCACCTTCCTGGCATGCTTGCCTGAGACAACACACCGCCGCCGCGCATCAGGCATTGGAGCACGCCGCACCATTGCGCCGACTGGTCGCCGCCGATCTGAGCCGGGTCGAATATGGCGGGCTGCTGGCGCGCTTCTGGGGTTTTCTCGCTCCACTGGAACCCCTGCTGCATGAGCGTCTGGCCCACAGTGCCTGGCTGGCGTTCGTCGATCCGGCGCTGCGCCTGGACGGGTTGCATGCCGATTTGCGCCTGCTCGGGATTGACGCGACTGACCTGCCGAAAGCAACCGTCGGCTGGCTGGCACCCGACCCGGCTGCCGCAGTCGGAGTACTGTATGTACTGCTGGGTTCCACCCTGGGCGGGCAGGTGATCATACGCGCCCTGGGCAAGAGTCTGGGCCTGAGCGCGGCGAGTGGCGCCGCCTATCACGCTGCCGAGGCGGCCCGGGCCGGGCGCGCATGGCCGCGTTTCCTGGCCACCCTTGACGCAACCCCCTGGAACGCCAGCGCGGCGCGGACGTTGCAGACCGCGGCGGCGGCAACTTTTCAACACTTGCAGGACTGGCTGGAGCAGCCAATCCCGACTGAGGAACGTCTATGAGTGCAGGCATGGATTCCGGTGATGAGACCGTCAGTTTCGATCTGGATCTATGTGCCGCCGAACCGATCCATATTCCCGGCGCGATCCAGCCGCATGGCGTTCTGCTGGTACTGCAGGGGCCAGCGTTGCGGATCATTCAGGCAACGTCCAACTGCCTGGACTGGCTGGATAAGCCACTGGATGCCCTACTGGAACAACCCTTGCGCAAGGCACTGGGTGCGCCCCTGGATCAGGCCCTGCGCAAGGCACTGGCCTGTGAACAGGCCGGGCACGCGCAACCGGTCGGTTTTAGCTGGCGCGGCACGCCACTGACGCACGCGTTCACCGCCTACGCGCACTGGGTCGAGGGCCTGGTGGTGCTGGAACTGGAGCCAGTGCTACCCGGTAGCGCCGCACGCCGCGTCCACCTCGGACAGGTGCTGGACAACTTTGCCAGGGTGCGCGCCCTGAACGAGCTACCGCTCAAGCTGCAACAGGCCGCTGAACAGATTCGCACTCTGACCGCTTATGACCGGGTCATGATTTACCGCTTCGATGCCGATTGGCATGGCGAGGTGATAGCCGAGGCGCGCCGCGCCGATCTGGAGCCGTATCTGGGCCTGCACTATCCCGCTTCGGATATCCCGGCACAGGCCCGCCGCCTGTACACCATCAGCCCGATCCGGGTGATCGTTGATATTGACTATGAGCCGGTGCCACTGCTGCCGACCCGGAATCCGCTCAGCGGTGTGCCCCTGGATATGTCACACAGTGTGTTGCGCAGCGTGTCGCCGGTGCACTTGCAGTATCTGCGCAATATGGGAGTGCGCGCGACCTTGACCGCCTCACTGACACACGGCGACCATCTGTGGGGACTGATTGCCTGTCATCATTGCACACCGCGCCAGGTGTCGCGCCAGATGCGCGAGGCGATGACCTGGCTGGCGCAGAACCTGAGCACGCAGATACGGCTGGCCGAGGATGATCAGGCCCGACGGGCAGCGGCCGGTTTCAAGCAGCGCCGCGAGCGGGTGATCAGTGCGCTGCGCCACGGCGCACGGTTGGCCGATTTGCTGGTCGGACCAGAGCTGGAGGATGTGCTGGGCGCGGTTGATGCCGATGGGGTAGCGCTGTTGCGGGACTCCGAAGTGATTTGCGGCGGGCAGACTCCGGAACCGGAAGCGATCCTGAGCCTGGTGGAGCAACTGGCGACGCGGATCGGGCCCGCATGCACGCCGCTGTGGGTAAACAATGCGCTGGGTGAACTTGTGCCTGAGGCAGTAGCGCTGACCGACACTGCAGCCGGAGTGGCCATGATACAGCTATCGACGCCACAGTCGCTGCGATTGATCTGGTTTCGGGGCGAACATCTGCGACAGGTCACATGGGGTGGACATCCCGATAAAGCGGTCACGGTAACACCAGAAGGGCGTCTGACACCGCGGCAATCATTTGCCGCTTGGACCGAGACCGTGCGCGGGCATAGTGCACCCTGGAGCGCCGAGGCACAGGATTCGGCCCGGGAGTTGGCGACCTTGATTGATATTGAGTGGCGACAATTGACCGAGGAGGCGCTGCGCCAGCGTGATGCCCTGATTAAGGATGTGCTGGATTCACTGGCAGCGCGCATTGCAGTGCTCGACAGCCGGGGCGTCGTGACCCTGATCAATGAGGCATGGCGCAGTTTCGCGATCCAGGATGGCGGCGTCCCGAATGGCTTGATCGGTATCAATTATCTGGACATATGCCGCCGGGCGCTGCGCGATCCGGATCGGTTGTCAGCCCTGGCTGCGCTACAGGGTATTCATCGGGTTATGGATGGTCTTGAACATGACTTCAGCCTCGAATATCGCTGCGATTCACCGGGCAATGGACCAAATTGGTTTGAGATGCATGTTTTTCCGCTCACGGGGCCCAGCGATGGAGCCGTCATCGTTCATATGGACATCACCGCGCGCAAGCAGGCCGAGGATGATATTCGCCGTCTGAACACCGATCTAGAAGCACTGGTCCGCGAGCGCACTGCGCAGCTTGAGGCCGCTAACAAGGAACTGGAAGCCTTTGCCTATTCAGTTTCGCATGATCTGAAGGCCCCTCTGCGCGGCATCGATGGCTATAGCCGATTGCTGCTGAATCAGACCAAACTGGATGAGGATAGCCGCGTGCTCGCTGAAAATGTCCGTCAGTGCGTGGTGAAGATGACCCTGTTGATCGACGACCTGCTGGCCTATTCGCGCATGGAGCGGCGTACCCTGCATTGTGACCTGCTGGATCTGCAACCGCTGCTGGCCGGGATTGTGGCCGATTACGCGGCGGAGATTGAGCGGCAGGGTGCTACGGTGCGGCTGGCGCTGCCATCGACACTGCAGGTGTGCGCTGATCTGGATGGACTGCGCCAGGCGCTGCGCAATCTGCTGGATAATGCGCTCAAGTTTGGTCGTGCCGGTGTGCCGGTTGAAGTGGAGATGGGGGGACAGGCGGGTGCGGGCGTAGTAACGCTGTGGGTGAAGGACAACGGCATAGGGATTGACCCGCGCTTTCACGAACGCATTTTTGAGATCTTCCAGCGTCTGCAGCGTGCTGAGGATTATCCTGGTACTGGAATTGGGCTAGCGATCGTGCGCAAGGCACTGCAGCGCATGGGCGGACGGGTCTGGGTCGAGCGCGCGGTCGATCAGGGCACCGCCTTCTTCCTGGAACTGCCGGCACCAGGTGGTGAGCGGTAGCTGCCTGACCTGTTCTGACTTCATTTACAATATCCGGGACAACAGTGCGTGTTTTCGTTATTGTATAGGTTCCGATATTTCCATAGAGCGCCTCCTGATGACTGATGATTCGAACGAACCTGTGACGCGTATTACTACAGGCGCATCCTTGGCCCATCTTGTCATCAGTGATGCTGCGCCAACGGCGGAACAGGGCAATGCGGCGATCCTAAGCGCTGGAGTTTATTGCGAAGAAGAGCGCTGGCGCTGGTGGATTCGCTCATCGCACGGCCTCAAAACGGGCGGTGGCTATGCGACCCGTGAGGAAGCGTTGATGGCCATGCGCGCGGTGATTGATGAGCATCAGGGTTCGGCCGTGACTACCGATGCCAGCCTACTGCGGATGTTGGGTATGGAATGCGCGGAGTGGTCACGTCACCTGGAGCGGGCGGATTCTGCTGATTGCCATCGTCTGCGGGAAATTGGCCAGATCATTTTGGCGATTGCGGATCGCCTGCAGTCTCGTCTGGGTTAGCGGTTCTTGTTGTGATTTAAAATTGCATCGGCATCTTCTACTTCTTATTCTACTTCTTAAATATGATGTTATAAAAACAAAGCTATCCAGAGCCCATATTTAACTTTTTTGTTACTATTGGCAATTCTGCAGAGAAACCCTAAGTTTCCCTCCATATTGGTCACTTTTAAAAGCAACCGTTTTTATGTCAGAAAGACCTTCTAGACGTACAAGCAGCGCCCTCCCCCTCGTTCTGACCGTTATTCTCTATGTCCTTCTGGGCAAACTCGGTTTACTTATCGCGATCCCGCCAAACTATGCCAGCCCGATTTTCCCGGCGGCGGGTCTGGCCTTGGCCGTTACCCTGCATTACGGCGCGCCTGTCCTGCCGGCGATCTGGCTAGGATCCCTGATACTCAATCTCACGCTGGCTTGGCAGCACGGCTTATCTACTCTGCCCGGCACCCTGGCCGCCTTCGGCATTGCCAGCGGCGCGGCCCTGCAGGCATGGCTGGGCAGCTTTCTGGTGCGCCGCTGTCTCGGCAAACACTGGCACCATCTGGAACAGGATCGGAATATCCTGCTATTCCTGATGCTCGGTGGACCGCTGGCCTGCCTGACCGCAGCCAGCATCGGCGCACTCATGCTAACCCTGACGGGCATCATCTCCAGCTTCGATACCCTGCAAAATGGCTGGAAATGGTGGCTGGGTGATACCCTGGGTGTGCTGATTTTCACGCCCCTGGCACTGGCCATCATCAATCGCACGCAGGTTCCCTGGAAAGGCCGGCTGCGCATTGTGGTCAGTCTGGCCCTACTCACGCTCATTTTGACCGGCGGTGCGCTGTTCACGATCTGGCATTGGGACGGTGAGCAGCAGCGCAAACAGATCGCCAATCAGGGCATCACCCTCGCCCAGCAGCTACAAAACGACTTCAGCGCGCACCAGGAACTACTGGCCGCGCTGGCCCGGTTCATCGAGGTCATGCCCGATATGCACTTCGAGCAGTTCGAGCACTTCACCCGGGACACGCTGCACGATCATCCCGAACTGTTCGCCCTGAGCAGCAATGCCTATGTTCTGGACGCGGATCGACCGAACTTCGAAGCGCTGATGAGCAGCCGTTCGCCACACGGCCCGTATACGATTCGCGAACGCGACAGCCAGCGACACTTGATCAACGCCGCCGCGCGCGCAGCCTATGTCCCGGTCAGCTACATTGCCCCGCTGGCAAGCAACAGCGCCGCGATCGGTTTTGATATCCATTCAGAACCCATCCGCCGCGACGCCATTCAGCGCGCTATGCAATCGAGGGATATGGCAGTCACTGCGCCGCTGCGACTGGTGCAGGAACAGCGGCAGCACATCGGCCTGCTGGCGCTGACCCCGGCTTATGAGCAGCAGCCTGCCAACGACCAAGCCGGCCGACTGCTCGGATTCGCGGTTGCGGTCATTAAGGTCGATGAAATGATCGCCACCGCCACGGCTGATCAACTTAAGCCGGGGCTGCTGTTTACCCTGCGCGACCCGGCGGCTCCACCAGAACAGCAGCTCCTGTATCGCAGCCCTGAGGAACCGGGAGCCAGCCTCGCACCCGAAACCACCGCCTATACCTGGCAACAGCCGCTGCGACTGGGCGATCGGACCTGGGAATTGCGCGTTTTCCCCAGCGCCGCCTATCTGCAGCAACACCGCTCCTGGGTCAGTGTGATGGCGGATGCAGCCTGCCTGCTGTTCGTCGGCCTGCTGCAAATCCTGCTGATGAGCACGCTCGGCAAGACGGTGCTGATACAACGCAAGGTTGAGGAGCAAGCCGCGCAGCTACAGGCCCAAAGTGCTCTGCTGGTGGAGCGGGAGGAAAACTTCCACACCTTCTTCGACACCATTGACGACCTGCTCTTCGTGCTCGACGCCGAAGGCCGCATACAGCACCTGAACCGGGCGGTTACGCAGCGCCTGGGCTATGCCGAAACGGCGCTGATCGGTCAACATGTGCTGGACGTACATCCACCGGAGCGGCGCGCCGAGGCTGGGCAAATCGTCGCCGCGATGCTCGCCGGAGAAGCGCAATTCTGCCCAGTACCACTGCTGCGCACCGATGGCGGTCTGATTCCGGTGGAAACCCGTGTGGTTATGGGGCGCTGGAATGGCGCACCCGCGCTGTTTGGCGTCAGCCGCGACCTGTCAGCCATCAAGGCCTCCGAGGAAAAGTTTGCCAGCATTTTCCACCTCAGCCCGCTGCCGATGGCGCTGAGCAGTGCTGCGGATCATCGCCTGCTGCACATCAACGAAGCCTTCAGCCAGCAGCTTGGCTACACTCCGGAGGACGCCATAGGACATACCACGCAGGACATCGGCCTGCTGGTCGAACCGGACAAGCGTGGCATGGCCGCTGAACGGGTCAGGGCTGGAGGCAATCTGCGCAACCTGGATATGCGGATTCGCACCCGCGACGGTCAGGTGCGCGATGCCCTGTTCAACGCCACCCGGATCAACCTGCAGGATCAAATGCTGATTTTGTCAGTGATGCAGGACATCAGCGAGCGTACGGCGATGGAAAAAGCGCTGCGCGAGAGCGAATTTTTCCTCAAGGAAACCCAGCGGATCGGCCGACTCGGCGGCTGGCGTGCCGACCCGATCAGCAACACCCTGATGTGGACCGAAGGCATCTACGCCATCATCGAGATGCCCCTGGACTACCGGCCCGATCTGGAAACCGGTCTGGATTTCTACCTGCCGGAATCGCGGCAGCGGGTCGTCGAAAACCTGCAGCGCACTCTGGAAACCGGCGAACCCTTCAGCATCCAGGTCGAAGTCCAATCCAGCCGAAGCGAAATTCTCTGGACCGAACTGCGCGGTTTTGCCCACCGCGACACCGAGGGACACATCGACTACCTTATGGGCACCCTGCAGGATATCAGCGAGCACCGGCGCTACGAAACGGCTCTGACCGCCGCCAAGGAACAGGCCGAGACCGCCAGCCGGGTTAAAAGCGAATTCCTAGCCAACATGAGCCACGAAATCCGCACGCCGCTGAATGCCATCATCGGCCTCACCCAACTGATGCAGGAAGGCAGCGACCTGAACAGCCGCCAGCAGGATTACCTGCGCAAGGTTCTAGGGGCCTCCAAAGCACTGCTCGGTACCCTTAACGATATCCTCGATTACTCCAAGATCGAAGCCGGCCATATGCATCTGGAGCGGATTCCCTTCGATCCGGAAGAAGTGCTCGCGCAGGTCTCCGACCTGTTCATCGTTCATGCTGAAGAAAAGGGCCTGGAACTGCTGCTGGAACTCGATCCGGCGATACCCGGACAACTGCTCGGCGATCCGCTGCGCCTGTCGCAGATACTGCACAATCTGGTCGGCAATGCCCTTAAGTTCACCGAGCAGGGCATGATCCACGTTCGCATCGCCCTCGCCGGTCGTGAGGGCAACCAGGTGCTGTTGCGCTTCACGGTGCAGGATACCGGCGTAGGCATGGATCAAACCCAGATCGCGCGCTTATTCCAGCCCTTCACCCAGGCCGACATGTCGATCACCCGCAAGCACGGCGGCACCGGTCTGGGCCTGAGTATCAGCCAGCGGCTGGTGAGCCTGATGGGCGGCGAGATCAGCCTGGCCAGCACGCCCGGCCAGGGCAGCACCTTCGCCTTCACGATAAGCTTTACAGTCGGCGATGCCGCCCACCATCGCCAGAGGCCAGCGCTGCCAAGCCTGCGCTCCCTGGTGATCGACGATCAGGAGGCGGCCCGGACTCTGCTGCAACAACAATTGACCAATTGGCGCTTTCCGGTGGTCAGCGCTGCTTCGGGGGAAGCGGCGCTGCAGTACCTGACCGATGCCGCGCGCCGCCAGATGCCCTTCGACCTGGTGCTGCTGGACTGGAAAATGCCCGACATGAACGGTCTGGAGGTAGCGCGCCGAATCCATGCGAGTGCGCGCGAGGGTCTGCTGCCACGCTTGCCGCTATTGGTCATGGTCACTGCCTATGGCCGTGAAAACCTGCTGCGCGATGCCGGGCCGCTGCGCATCGATGCCATACTCGACAAGCCGGTGCTGCCCTCGACACTGCACGAGGTGCTGCTGCGGATCACGCAGTCCGGAATGGCTCCGGCTGCAACTCTGACACCGACGCTGCAACAGAGCCAGGCATGGTCGCTCCTGCGCGGCTGCCATGTTCTACTGGTCGAGGATAATGCCCTGAACCGGGAGATCGCCGAGACGCTGCTCAGTCGCGCCGGCCTGCGCGTCAGCGTGGCCCAGCATGGCGGCGAAGCTGTAGCCGCCGTGCAAAACACCCGCTTCGATGCCGTGCTCATGGATATCCAGATGCCGGAAATGGACGGCCTCGAAGCAACGCGGCGCATTCGCGAACTGCCCGGTATGCAGGAACTGCCGATCATTGCCATGACCGCCGCCGCCATGGTCCAGGATCGTCAGAATTGCCTGGCGGCCGGCATGAACGCCTATACCACCAAGCCGATCAATCCGCGCGAGCTGGCCGATACCCTGCTGCGCTGGATGCGTCCCGATCAGTGGGGACCGATCTCGCTGCGGCCACTGAGCAGCCCCAGCACTCCCGGCACGGCGGACGCTGACGAGGTACAGCGGCTGGTGACACTGTTGCCGGGCGTAGCGGTTGTCCAGGCCCTGGCGCGACTGAACAGCGATCCGTTGCACTATCGCCGCCTGCTGATCGATTTCGCCGGGCGGCATCGCAGCACTCCAGAGCAACTGCGCATGCTCGACACCCGCGGGGCGCGGGATGGGCTATACGCGCTGGCGCACACGCTCAAGGGCGAGGCCGGCAATCTTGGCCTGAGCGCTGTGCAAGCCACCGCCGATGCACTGGCCCAGGCGCTGAAACAGGGCCAGGAGGCGATCGCGCCACGGGTTGACACCTTGTCCACCGCGCTTGATCAGGCACTGGCGCTGCTCGATCAGGTTCACGACATGCCAGAACCGGCGATCCCCATCACTGCGGTCAGCACGGTTGATCTGGAGCAGGTGCAGGAACGGTTGCGGGAACTGGCTCCGCTGCTTGATCATGGCAAGCTCAAGGCCCGGCGTCTGGTTGAGGATCTCGATACCCTGTTGCTTGGCAGCCCGCTGGCGTCAGCATTCAAGCCGGTGAGCGACGCGACGAAGCATCTCGATTTCGATCATGCGCTTGAGCACCTGCGGCGTTTTGCCGCTGCCCACGACTGGAGCCTGCCATGATGCTCTGGCTGCGCAAGCCGCATATTTTGATCGTTGACGATATCCCGGCCAACGTCGAGATGCTCGGCGAGGCGCTGCAGGAACATTACGAAATCCAGTTTGCCCCATCCGGAGCCAAGGCACTGCGCCTGGCTGCCGAGGAGCCACCGGATCTGATCCTGCTCGATATCATGATGCCGGAAATGGATGGCTATGAAGTGTATCGGCGCCTGCGCGCCATCCCGAAGCTGGCCGAAACTCCGGTGATCTTCGTGACCGCGATGGACGAGGCCGAGGCCGAGACCCGGGGGCTGGCGATGGGTGCAGTTGATTACATCACCAAACCGATCCATGTTGAAATTGCCCGGCTGCGCATCCACAACCTGCTGGAGCGCGAGCGGCTACGCACTGATCTGGCCCTGGCCCTGTCCGGCAGTGGCCACGGCCTGTGGGAATGCGATCCACACCGGCAAGTGCTCGCCTTCGATCCCGACTGGTGCGCGCCGCTCGGCTACGCGCCAGGCGAAATGGACCCTTGCGTACACCCCTGGACCCGCATCGTTCATCCAGATCACCTGCAGAGTTTCCAGGCAGCCTGTGCGGCGAACCCAGTCAACACTGATCGCGTCAATATCGAGGTGCCCTTACGCAATCGCGCCGGGAGCTGGACCTGGGTCAGCCTGCACGGTGCCCGGATTCAGCATCCGGACGCCGGCCTGGCACCGCAGATCAAGGGCGTGTTTGCTGACATTTCGACGCGCAAGGCCATGGAAAGCGAACTGGTGCGGCTGGCCACCACCGATCCGCTGACCAACGTGGCCAACCGGCGCTATTTTCTGGAACGGCTTGAGGATGAACTGGCCCGGGTGCGCCGCTACGAGGAAAACGCCACCCTGCTAATGCTCGACCTGGACCACTTCAAGCAGGTCAACGACCGCTTTGGCCATGCCAGCGGTGATGAAGTGCTGCGCCACTTCACCGCGTTGACCCGCGACGCCCTACGCCGGCTTGACCTGCTCGGGCGCATCGGTGGCGAGGAATTCGCCATCCTGCTGCCAGACACCGATATCGTCGGTGCCCGGAGTTCCGCTGAGCGACTGCGGCAGTGCATCGCCAGCACTCCGGCTATCACGTCACGCGGTCTTAAGATCACATTCACCGTCAGCATCGGCCTGACCGCCCTGGCCGTCACTGATGACCACGCCGAGCATACCCTGGCCCGTGCTGATTCCGCCCTCTATCAGGCTAAGACCAGCGGCCGCAATCGCGTGGCCGTCGTATCAGCCGTGCCGATGCCATGAAAAGTTTCGCGCGGTCGATCCGCCTACAAATCAGCATGCTGCTGGCACTGATCCTGCTCCTGATTGGTTCGGCAACCGTTTATGAACTGCGCCGCGCCCAGGATAGCTATCTGGAAGCGGCGCGTCTGCGCACCAGCGTTCAGGCGCAAGTGTTCGCCGAGTATGCCCTGGCCACCCTCAAGCGCCTTGACCAGACGCTGCTGGATTTGCGCAGCCGCTGGGATGGCAATACGGCGCACTTCGCCGAACTGGCGCGTGACCGGCAGGCCCAGATCGGTGATATCGCCTTCCAGTTCATAGTCGCCGATGCCACGGGCGTTCTGGTGTTCTCCAGCCTGAAACCGATCAGCGAACATATCGAAG
>DAITNL010000058.1:0-6825 GCA_036834665.1 Candidatus Competibacteraceae bacterium
GGTACGGGCAAAGCCCTCAATGCGCTCGACCAGCACCCGCCCATACCAGCTGCGGTCATAGATCGTCACCCGGCCGGCACGCGGCAGGTGCCGCCAGAAGCGCCACAGGTAATTATGCGCGGCTTCCTCGTCGGTCGGCGCGGCGACCTGGATCACCTGATAATCGCGCGCATCCAGCGCGGCAGTGATGCGGCGGATGCTGCCGCCCTTGCCTGCTGCATCCCAGCCCTCGAACACCAGCAGGGTGGAAATGCGCCGTTCGCGGGCGGCGCGCTGCAACTGATTCAGCCTACCCTGATAACGTTTCAATCCGGCGTCATAATCCTCCCGGGACAGGCTCTTGCTCATGTCCAGCCGCGACAGGATGGTCACCGGCGGCAAGCCGGCCAGCTCGGCAACCGGCTGCACCGGGCTGCCGGTCGGCAACTCGACCACCGCGCCACTGGTCTGCTGCCGGGCCTCGTTGAGGCGGAAACGGATCGCATCGCGAATGGTGCTGGCCACGGTGATGCTGCGATAGCGGGCATCATAGCCCTCGACGATTTTCCACGGCGCCAGCCCGGTGCTGGTCTTCATGATGGTGCGCTCAGCGGCGGCGATAAACTGGTCATACAGCTCCCAGTGCTGCCAGTCGCGCTTGGAAATCTGCCAGTGCAGCAGTGGATTTTTCTCCAGCTTGCGCAGCCGTTCCTTCTGCGCGTCCTTGGACAGATGCATCCAGAACTTGAGAATCAGCGCGCCGCCATCGGCCAGGGTCTGCTCGAAGTTTTTGATCCGCTCCAGGCGCTCATCAAAATCGGCCAGCGTGCTGCGGCCATAGACGTGATCAAGAATCGGCAGCGAATACCAGGAACTCAGGAACAGGCCCATGCGCCCACGGGGCGGCAGATCGCGCCAGAAGCGCCAGTATTCCGGGCGATCGCGCTCCTCATCGGACGGCTCGCCGAAGGCATGGGTGACCAGCCACCGCGAATCCAGCCATTCATGCAGCTTGTTAACCGTCTCACTCTTGCCCGCGCCATCAACCCCCGCAAACACCACGATCACCGGAAAATCAGCCTCGCGCAGCGCCATCTGCGTCATCAGCAGATCCTCGCGCAGGAGCGGCACCTGTTGGTGATAATCGGTTTTGGGCAGCTTGCGCTGCAATTCGGCAGTTCTGAACATCAGGACACCCGACTCCTGCGGCGCGCGCCGCAACTGACGCGGACAAACGCAGCCGGCGGTTGATGTGAGAGTTGGCGCACTCGCCGGGCGACATGGATATGGACACATGGCCCGCCCGACGGATTCGTACCGGCGCAGCGGCACGCACCGCGACCCGGCGCCCGGTTGCATACGCACGGTTTGTGTTAATCTTAACCCAGTCGACCGACCCACGCGCGACTCTCCCGCTCGAGTCAGGACGGCCACCCGGCCGCCATCCATCAAGACGAGTCAAGAACATCTCAAGGAGCAACCGATGATGCGGCGACTATTGGCCGGTCTGGTCCCGGCACTATTGACGTTTTCCGGCCCTGCCCTGGCCGACATCTACGCCTTCGTGGACAGCAACGGCGTGCGCCACCTCAGCAACGTCCCCAACGATCCGCGCTACAAGCTGGTCATGCGCACGCCCGACTACAGCAAGAACGCCGCCCGGCCCTCCAGCTATGCGCCGGGCAGCCTGTACAACCTTCGCAGCACCGCACCCGCCGCCGCACCGCTCACCGCCCGCACCACGCGCACCCGCCTTTCGCAGAACGCCGAGAATAATCGCCGGCGCTTTGCCCCGGATATCGACCGCATTGCCAGCTATCACCGTCTTGAGCCAGCGCTGATGCACGCGGTGATCAGTGCCGAATCCTCCTATAACCCATGGGCGGTCTCCAACAAGGGCGCCATGGGCCTGATGCAACTGATGCCGGCCACGGCCGAGCGCTTTGGCGTCGATAATCCCTATGACCCGATCGCCAATATGCACGGCGGCGCCCGCTACCTGCGCTGGCTGCTCGATCGCTTCAATGATCCGCGTCTGGCAGTAGCCGCCTATAACGCGGGTGAAGGCGCGGTGCAGAAATATGGCAATCAGGTTCCGCCCTATCGGGAAACCCAGACCTACGTCGTCCGGGTGCTGAACTTCTACCAGCACTATCGGAGTGGCAGCCCCGCCACCTATGGCACCGTGGCCTACAACGGCGCTGGAACCTACAACACCGCCGGACTCTACAACACCGCCTACAGGCCGCAGGGTAGCCGTCCTGCCGGCTACAACAGCAATACCGGTGTCACCATCATCACCCCGCGCGGTGGACGCGGCTCCGCGCTTCCACCCACGACCACCTATCTGCCACCCTCAAATAACCGGGTCATTGTGGGTGGCAGCGATAGCGGTGGCCGCGCGCAGGCGCCCCGGATCGTTAAGGTCGGCAGTGGCGCCACCGTCGCCGATACCTCCAGTCCGGCCTATAACGGCAAGTAAGCATGCCCGGCCTCGCGCGCCGGTACCGGCGCTACTGGATCGTTCTGGGGCTTGTGCTGGGTGCGGCCCTAGCCAGCAGCGCGCTGCTGACCGCTGAATCGCTACAGGCCCAGCGCACAGCTTTTCTGGCCGCTGAACGCGCCCTGCAGGACACCGCTGCTCCCGCGCCCAACCTGGCCGCCCTGCGCAATTATCCACTGTACCCCTATCTGCGCTATCAGGAGCTGACCCGGCGCCTGGTGGATGTGCCGGCCGCCGAAGTGCGCGACTTTCTGCGCGAGTATGCCGACTCGCCGCTGGCTAGGCGTTTGCGCGCCGCCTGGTTGCGGCAACTGATTCAGGCGCGGCGCTGGGATGATTATCTGCGCGACTACGCCCCCGCTACCGATCCAAGCTATGACTGCTGGCGCCGGCAGGCCCTGTTGCAAACCGGACAGGAGACCGCCGCCCTTGAGGACTTTGCTCCGGTCTGGCTGAGCGGCCGCTCCCTACCAAGCGCCTGCGACACGGTCATCAGCGTCTGGCAGGCGCGTGGCAACCCCAGCGCTGCACAGCGCTGGCAGCGCTTCGCCCTAGCCATGCATGCACGCGACAGCAATCTGGCGCGCTTCCTGGCCCGCGACATGGCGCCCGCTGATCGCGCCCTGGCCGACACTTGGCTGGCAGTCGTCGAACAGCCGCCGCTCATCCTCGACGCCAACCGCATCCCGGGCAATGACCCGCGCAGCGCTGCGCTCCTCAGTGACGGCCTGCGCCGCTGGATCCCGCGTGACGCCCCGGCAGCGGCAGCAGCACTCGACACGCTCAAGGTCCGCTATCCGCATCTGGCGGCGAACCTTGCCGACACCGAACGCACGCTAGCTCTGTGGCTGGCCAGCGATTATCACCCCACGGCCCTGGCGCGGCTCAACGCCCTGCCTGACGCAGTCGCCGATGCCACGGTGCGGGAATGGCGGGTGCGGATCTGCCTGCGCCAGGCGGATTGGGCTGCGGTTCTGCGTGAAATCGAGCGGCTGCCCGCTGCCGAGCGCGACAGTCCGCGCTGGCGCTACTGGCGTGGCCGGGCGCTGGAAAGCCTGGGCCGCAGCGAAGATGCACAGGCAACCTACCGCGCCCTCGCCGGCCTGCGTGACTACCACGCCTTCCTCGCTGCCGATCGGCTTGATACGCCCTACACCATCACCAGCAGGCCGCTGGCGACCACGGACGCTGAGCTGGATACCCTGCTCGCCGGTTCCGCCGCGCTGCGCCGCGCCCGCGAGCTGTACATTCTCAACCGCGAAGCCGACGCCGATGCCGAGTGGCAGCAGGCCAGCGCTGGCTTTACGCCAGCCCTGCTGCAGCAGGCCGCGCTGCTGGCGCACCGCTGGGGCTGGCATGCCCAGACGATTGTGACCCTGGCGCGTGCCAGTGCCTGGGATGATCTGGAACTGCGCTTTCCGCTGGCCTATCGCGATGATGTGCTTGCCAGCGCCAGCGCCAGCGCCGTCGATCCGGCCTGGATCTATGCCGTCATCCGCCAGGAAAGCGCCTTTCGCCCCGATGCCCGCTCCCCGGCCGGCGCCCTCGGCCTGATGCAGCTGCTGCCCAGTACGGGCCAGCAAATCGCCGCCGAATTGCGCGAATCGGGCGATGCCAATGCCACGCTGCTGCAACCGGCGCTCAATATCCGCTATGGCGCCCGCTATCTGCAGCGCATGCAGGCACACCTGCAGGACAACCCGCTGCTGGCCACCGCGGCCTACAACGCCGGCCCGAACAAGGTGGCGCAATGGCTGCCAACCGGCGCGCCCATCGCTGCCGATCTGTGGGCGGAAACCATCCCCTACCGCGAAACCCGCGCCTATGTGCAGCGGGTCATGGAATATCTGGCCATCTATCAGCGGCAACTGGGCGCGGCAGCCGCAGCGCAGGTGCTAAGTGCGCGCATGAAAGCGGTGCAACCGCCGCCGACGCAGCCCGCATCCGTTCCCCACGCCGGCTGACGCACATCACCGCCGCCAGACGCTAGTGGATCTCACCTTCTTCGACGTTGCGACACCACGAGTCCGTGGCCATGCTGGCAGTGAAAAACTGGTAGTTGTTGCGCCCCTGGCCCTTGGCGTAATACAGCGCGCTGTCGGCATTCCGCAGCAGAGTTTCCTCGTCGCTGCCGTGCTGCGGATACAGGGCAATCCCGATGCTACAGCCGATGCTGACCGTATGACCCTCGATCTGGAAGGGCCGGGCAATCGCCTTCAGGATACGCTGCGCGACCTGCTCGACCGCCTCGATGCGCTGGATCCCGGTGAGCAGGATCACGAACTCATCGCCGCCGAGCCGCGCCAGCAGATCGCTAGGCATCGGCGTCCCGCTGCGGGCCACACCCACATAGTCACCCGGACGCAGGCATTCCTGTAGACGTACCGCCACCTGTTGCAACAGGACATCGCCAGCCTGATGGCCGAGGCTGTCGTTCACATTCTTGAAGCGATCCAGGTCCAGAAACATGACCGCCGGCTGGCTGTCCTGGATCTGTGCCTGGCTGATGGTTTCGCGCAGGCGCTCCTGCAACAGCAGGCGGTTGGGCAACTGGGTCAGGCTGTCGTGATAGGCCAGGAAGCGGACGCGGGCATCGGCCTGCTTGCGCGCGGTAATATCCTGCTGCAGCCAGATAAAGTGCGTCATCCTGCCCTGCGCATCGCGAATCGCCGAGACATGCGCCAGTTCCCAGAAACGCTCGCCGTCCTTGCGCACGCCGCACAGTTCACCCTGCCAGATCGCCCCATCGGCCACCACCTGCCGCAACTGCTGATAGGCCGCCGTGCTCAGCAGATCGGTCTGCAGCAGGCTTAAATCCCGACCGCGCACCTCGTCCAGACTGTAGCCGCTGGTCTCGGTGAACTTGCGGTTGACATAGTCGATGCGACCGGTCGGGTCGGTAATCAGGATCGCGATCGGGTTTTGATCGACCGCGCAGGACAGCTTGCGCATGGTTTCCTCGGCCTGCCGCCGCGCGCTGATGTCCTGACCAACCAGCACGCTGCCCACGGCAAAACCGTCGACATCGCGAAAAGGCGATACCGTCCACAGCAGGGTACGTTCATCGCCGGCGGGCGTGCGCATCGTGTCCTCGTAATGACAGGAGCCTTCCACGACGTTCCAGGAATGGGCGCAGGGCGGCGGGGACAGCTGCGCTAGGCTCACATGCTCGCCGTGGCGGAAGGGGTATAGCGCGCGCGCCGCATGATTGTATTCCAGCACCCGGCCCTCGCGATCCAGCACCAGGATAATGCTGCTGGTAGCCTGCACCAGGCTGCGAAAGCGCGCCTCGCTCTCCTGCGCCGCCAGCAGGGCGCGACTGGCCCGCAGGATATAGCGTACCCGCTGATGCAGGATCAGCCATTGAATCGGCTTGGTGATGAAATCAGTAGCACCGACCTGATAGGCGCGTTCGATGGAATCGACATCATCCAGACCGGTGACCATGATGATGGGGACGTTCGCCCCTTCCAGCGATTGGCGCAGCGCCGCGCAGACTTCGAAGCCGTTCATCCCGGGCATGATCACATCCAGCAGGACGATATCGGGCTGTGCATCCGCAAAGCAGTGCAGGGCCCGTGCACCGTCGCTGGCCTCGATCACGGCGCATCCACCCTGCTGCAGCGCGATACTGGTCAGCAAGCGCTGGCCGGCGTCGTCATCGACCACCAGCACCCGCGGCCGCTCACGTTCAACCTCCATCATGACGGCATCTCCGTAAGGCATTGGCACAACAAGGTCCGTACCGCTGCGAACTCGCTGTCCAGCAGTGCCAGCTGTTCGGCTGCACCGGCCATCTGCTGGGCACGGGCCTGCAACTCCAGTTCCCGGCATGCATCGCGCACCCGCAGGGCGCCGAGATTGGCGCTGCTGGATTTGAGCGTATGGGCGGCAATGCGCAGCGCTTCGGCATTGCCCGTGGCCACGGCCTGCCGCACCTCCTCGATCAGCTGTACCGCGTCGCGCAGGTAGATCTGGATCAGGCGTGAGAGCAGCTGCGGCGCGCCATTGCGCTCCATGATCCGGATCTGCTCCAGCACGGTCCCGTCCAGCATCACCAACTTTGCATCCGCGCCCGGGATTGCATCGGGGACCGGCAGCGCAACCGGCGGCATTTCGCCAGGCTGTGACACGTCCGCAGCATCCGTTGCCGAGGCCAGTGGCACTGGCAGCCAACGCCGCAGGATCGCCAGCAGTTCACTGCGTGCGAAGGGTTTGCCCAGATAATCATCCATGCCCACCGCCAGACAGCGCTCGCGGTCGCCGGCCACGGCATGGGCGGTCAGCGCCACGATTGGCACCCGCGAGCAGGAGAACGCGCTGGCGCGGGTGCGAATCAGCGC
>DAITNL010000058.1:6835-15972 GCA_036834665.1 Candidatus Competibacteraceae bacterium
GGGGTCGACCGGCTTCGCGATGAAGTCGTTCATGCCAGCCTCAAGGCAGCGCTGATGGTCATCGGTAAAGGCATTGGCGGTCATGGCCAGGATCGGCGTCTTGTGGTGGCTGGCCAGGTGCCGGATGGCACGGGTGGCGGTCAGGCCATCCATGACCGGCATCTGCCCGTCCATGAACACCAGGTCATAATGCTCCTGCGCCAACCGCTCAACCGCTTCGCGCCCATTTTCCAATACCGTCACCTGGCAGCCGAGCTGTTCCAGCATGACCCGGGCCACTTCCTGATTGACCACATTATCCTCGACCAGCAGCACATGGCCGCCTCGCGCCACAATGTCATCCGGCCTGGCATCCGGCAGCTGTGGCGGCCTCTGGCTGTCGGCCTCGCCCAGTGCGCGGCGCAGGCACGAACGCAAGGCCGCCCGGCGCACCGGCTTGTCGATGCGCAGCAGCAAACCACTCCGGTATACCGGCACGGAATACAGCTCGCGCGGGGTCACCGCCGCCATCAGCACCGGCCGGATGCCCTGCAGCACCGACTCACGCTGCAGCGCCTGCGCCAGTTCCAGCCCGGTCATATCCGGCAGGCGCTCATCCAGCAGGGCAATCACAAAAGGATGGCCGCCGCCACGCGCCGCCCGCAACCGTCCTAGCGCTGCCCGACCACTGGCTACCGTATCGACCTGCACCCCCCAGGCACGCAGATGCTGACTCAGCACCGCCCGGTTATTGGCACTGACCGCGGCGATCAGCGCCCGGATATTTTGAAACGCCAGACGGGTGCCGGGCTGTGAAGGCGGTTCAACCGCGACGCTCATGTCCTGCGCCAATTCCAGGGTAAATTCAAAGGTCGAACCCTGGCCCTCGAGGCTGTGCACCATCAGGACGCCGCCCATCAACTCCACCAACTGGCGGGCGATGGTCAGCCCCAGACCGCTGCCGCCATACTGACGGGTCATCGAGCCGTCAATCTGATCGAAGGCCACGAAAATGCGTTCCTGCAGGGCCGCCGGGATACCCATGCCGGTATCGCTGACCGCAAAGCGCAGACGGCAATCCGTCGCGCGGCGCTCCAGCAGCGTCACCCGCACCACAACCTCGCCATGCTCGGTGAACTTGATGGCATTGCTGAGCAGGTTGCCCAGCACCTGACGCAGGCGCCCCGGATCACCGCGCACCGGGATCGGCTCGGTCGGCACTGCACAGACCAGCTCCAGACCCTTGCGTTGCGCACCCTCGACGAACAGGCTCGCGACATCCTCGACCGAGTCCTGCAGCACAAATGCGGCGCTTTCCAGGGTCAGCTTGCCGGCTTCGATACGCGAGAAATCCAGCACATCGTTGATGATACGCACCAGGCTGGTCCCGGACTGACGGATCACCTCGGCAAAATGCCGCGCCTGCGGCGGCAACACGGTTTGCAACAGCAGATCGGTCATACCCAGGACGCCATTCATCGGCGTGCGGATTTCATGGCTCATGTTGGCCAGAAACTGCGACTTGGCCTGATTGGCGACTTCGGCGCGCGCCTTGGAGCAGCTCAGTTCTTCGACCAGTGATTGCAGTTCCTGATTGGCCTGCACCAGATCGGCGGTGCGATCCGCGACTTCCTGTTCCAGGCGGACGTTGTATTCGGCCAGCTCAGCATCACGGTGCTGGATCTGCCCGAGCATGTCGTTGAAGCGATCCACCAATGTGCCCAGTTCATCCTCGCTGGTGCGCGGCACCCGTACCGCGTAGTTGCGGGTCCGGGCAATTTCATCCATGGCCGCACGCAGGCGCAGAATGGGCGTCGAGATCAGTCCCTGAACGCGCGCGGCCAGCAGTCCGGTCAGTAGCAGCGAACCCACGAACAGCGCGGCCACCACCCTGTAAAAGCGCCACAGGCTTTCGTGCAGCTCGCTCAGATCGGAATACAGCATGACGTGGCCGAGGCGCTGCCCGTCCAGGGCGATCGGGCGAATGATTAGCAGCCAGCCATCCTGGCCATGCACCGGCATGTCATCCGGCATCGCACGGGGCGTGGCCAGATCACTCTGGACCTGCTCATCCCAGCGCCGCAGCTGCTGATACTGCGCGTCTGTCAATTGCGCCGCCCGGAACTCGGCCAGATGCCGGCCCTGCGGATCGGCGATCAGTCCGTAGGGAATGCCGGGCTTGGTGCGCAACACGTCCAGATTCTGCTTGATGGCGTCCGTGTCGTGAAATAGCAGGGCGGACGCGGCGTTGTAGGCGACCACGTCGGCCAGCGTGATCAGCTGCATGCGCGCGGCGTGGCGCAGGGTGTAGCTGTGATTGAAAGCCAGCGCGCCCGTGGCCGCGAGCAGGATCACACCGCTGGTCAGCACCATGATCACCATCAGCTTATGGCGAATGGACAGCGTGCGAAAACGGATCGTGCGTTTATTCATCGAAAACCCGCGCCAGCTTGAGCAGCTGGGAGCTGAGCCTGATACCCGAACGCTGGACGACCGCCAGATTGATATCGAAGTGAATGCGCCGGTCGCGCTCGACCAGACCGATCATGCCACCGGATTGGGCGAAACCGTCGATGTCGCTGACACTGAGCACCGGCAGGCTTTCGAGCGTGGCCAGCAGTTGCAGCAGGCGCCCCTGCTCGGAGCGGCTGATGAACAGCAGGTGACAGCCACGCAGGGCAGCGACTCCCGGCAGCCCCGTCATGGGCTGGATTCTGATGGCGTGCGTATCCACGACCTTGCCGGTCAATGCGTCCAGCGCGCCGCCAAAGGGATTTTTTCCCAGGATGCAGAGCACCAGCGGGCTGCTGTCCTCCGTGAACACCGCAGGCGGCCACTTGGCAAAGCGGGCGAAGTTGTAGAGATAGGCCGCCTTGACTTCGTATTCGCCATATTCCTGTGCCATCCCGGACAGCGCCAGCAACAGCAGGCCGAGCGCCAAAGCACGCATCCAGATCTGCCTTGAAAAGCGCTGCCATGGCCTTAGAACGACCATTTGAGCTGGCCATACAGGCTGCGCTCGACTTCGACCGGGTAGGTGTAAGCCTCCTGCACAAACTCCAACTGATGCTCGCTGAGCAGGTTGGCGCCAACCAATGCCAGCTCCAGATCGGGCCGCGGGCGCCACCCGAGACGCAGGGTCAAGCCCCAGGTCGGATCAACCGTCATGATCCCCAGGGTGGAGATCGTCTGCACCAGCAGCGAGCTGGAATAGCGCAGCCATGCATCCAGCTCCAGGGTGTCATTGATCCGCCATGACGATAGCAGCGAGACCTGATCAGCCGGCGCCCATGCGCGCTGTGGATGACTCATCCACAGATGGCTGTAAGCCAGTTGCAGGCGCCAGTCCGGGTGCGGGCGCCAGTCCGCCGCCATTTCAAAACCGCGATTCGCGGCGTTCAGGCCGTTGTTGAAATAGAGGGGCAGCACCCAGTGGGGCGTAGGCTCCGTGACCAGGTAGGGCGCGCCATCATTCGCGCTCAACAGGTCGTCGTAGTCGTTATAGAAGGCCGTGACATCCAGCGAGAGCGCCTCATTGAGCCAGTTCCGGTAGCCAATTTCGTAGGCCATCAGCTTTTCGGCTGCAAAGGCGTTGCTGCCTACGCCGGTCACGACAGCCGGTAGACCGCCGAATGCCGGCAGCGGTGGCATGGTGAAGAAGGTTGTGCGCCCCTCCTCGACGCGTGAGGGCGTGCGCACCGCCCGCGAGATCGACCCCCACAGGCGTTGCTGCGCCGTTGGCATCCACAATAGACGTGCGCTCGGCTGCCATTCCCAGCCGGTGTAATCGTTGCGCTCCAGGCGCAGGCCGAGCGTCAGGCGCAGGCGCGCATCGGTAAAGTCGATCTGGTCCTGCCCGAAGATGCTGAACAGGCTGGTGCTCGCCTCGGTCGGGTCAACCCTGCTCAGGGCCACAGGCGAATACTGGTCCTGGTAGTGACGATAGTTCAGCCCCCAGACGACCTGCTGGTCGCTGCCAAGATCAAGGCTGTGCTGGAAGTCGAGATCAAAAGTTTCCAGGGACACATCCTGCTGCAGATCAGTGTGTTCCTGATTCTGGTAGTAGGTCTGCAGGCTGAACTGCCCGGTTGGCGAATAGTTGCGCACCCAGCGCGCCTGCAGGCTGTTACCACTGGCGGTAGCCGGGTCAATCAGATGTTCGTTATAGGGGGGTTCCAGCCGCGGAACCACCATATTCTGGTTCATGTCGCCGCTGTAGTGATCGCCCAGGACAACCACGTCATCGCGGGTGCTCGGCTGCCAGTCGAGACGGAAACCGCCGCGCTGCATGATCCAGTCGTCACCACTGCTCTGGCCCTGGGGATTAACGAAGCCCTCGCGCTCGGCGGAACGGCCATAGATGCGATAACGCGCACTTTCGCCCAGCTTGCCCCCGTAGCGGGCATCGACGATGGCGCGTTCTTCGTTGCCCGCAGTCACGCTCACCAAAGCGCCCTGGGTTTCCGATGCGGGCTTGGTAATGATGTTGATCACACCATTGACCGCATTGGCACCCCACAGGCTGCCACCGGGGCCCCGGATGACCTCGATACGCGCGATGTCATTGATCGGCAGGTCCTGAAGCTCCCAGTACACACCGGAGAACACCGGGGTATAGACCGAGCGGCCGTCGATCATCACCAGCAGCTTGTTGGCAAAACGGCCATTGAAACCGCGAATGCTGATCGCCCAGCGGCTGGAATCAATGCGCGCCACATCGACGCCCGGCGCCAGCCGCAGGGCTTCGGCAACCTGGGTGACGCCGGTGCGGCGCAAATCATCGGCAGTGATGACGAAAACGGCAGCGGCGGAATCACTCCAGGCCTGTGACTGCCGCGCGGCGGATACCACTTCGACCTGCATCAGTTCTTCAACACTCAGCGCCGTCAGATCCATGGCCACAGCAGGTACATCAAAGAACATGCCCTGCAACGCCAACAGCCACGGCGCCCAGATCCAAAGCCTGTTCATCGGGCGTTTTTCCCATCTCCAGTGATGCTTTTTCCCGCAGATCGCACCGTTTCGCACTGACTTCCTGTAGTCCCGTGATGAACCGCTGCTGCCCGAGCGTCGTCAAATGCGACTTGGGAAGTATAGAAAACAAACTTTCGCTGCGTTGTTTGTTGCGAGAATGAGCAGGCCGCCACGCTCACAGCACACTGCAGCCGCGCCCGTAGCGCCCGCACTCACCGGCCGCGTACCAGTACCGCGATGGATTCAACGTGCGCGGTATGCGGAAACATATCCACCACGCCGGCACTCTCCAGTCGATAGCCAAAGCGCTGCACCAGTTCGCCCACATCGCGCGCCAGGGTCGCCGGATGACAGGACACATACACCAGCCGCCGCGCGCCCAGTGCCGCAATGCGCGGCATCATCGCCAGCGCCCCGGAACGCGGTGGATCAAGCAGAATCTGGTCATAGCCGCCCTGCAGCCACGGTGCATCAGCCAGATCCGCAGCCAGATCAGCGGCATGAAAGCGGGCGTTGCTGATGCCATTACGGACCGCATTGCGCTGCGCCCAATCCACCAGGCTCTGTTCACCCTCGACGCCGACCACCTCACGCGCCCGCCGCGCCAGGGCCAAGGTAAAATTGCCCAGCCCGCAAAATAGATCCAGCACCCGGTCATCCGGCCCGATTTCCAGCAGCGTAATCGCCCGTTCGATCAGTTGCTGATTGATGGCGGCGTTGATCTGCACGAAATGCCAGGGCTGAAATTCCAGGTCAAGATCAAAGCCGGACAGCGCGTAATGCAAGTGCGGCTGTTCCGGCCACAGAGCGTGCACGCTGGATGGGCCACCCGGTTGCAGATACAGCGCCAGCCCGTACCGTTCGCCAAAGGCGCGCAAGGTAGCCAGATCAGCAGCGCCCGGCGGCGCCAGCACCCGGAAATTGAGCGCTAGCAGCGTATCGCCTCCGGCGATCTCGATTTGCGGCAGTTGCTCGCGGATTGACAGGGTTTCGATCATGCCTGCCAGTTCTTCCAGCAGGCCGCCGATACGCGCATCGAGCACTTCACAGCGGCGCAGATCGGCGAGAAAGGCGCTGTGCCGCTCGCGAAAGCCCACCAGCACCCGGCCTTTCTTGGCCACCCATTTGACACCGATACGCGCCCGCCGCCGGTACTGCCACACCGGCCCGGTCAGCGGCTCCAGCAACTGCGCCGGCTGCACCTTGCCAATGTGGGTCAGGCTGTCGAGCAGCCAACGCTGCTTAAAAGCCAGTTGCGTGCCGGGCTCCAGATGTTGCAGGGCACAGCCGCCACACACCGCAAAATGGGCGCAACGCGGCTCCACCCGTTCCGGCGCGGCCCGCAGCACTGTCACGGTGCGCGCTTCGTCGTGGCGACCACGGCGCGTGGTGTAGACACATTCCACTTCTTCGCCCGGCAAGGCGCCTTCGATGAATACCGCCTTACCGTCACGGCGCGCCACGCCCTGCCCTTCATGGCTGAGATCGGCGACTTCGACGCTAAAGGTTTCCAATGGCGCCTGCTGCCTGGCTTTGCGCTTACTCATGGTTGTATACCACCTTTCAGGAAAACAGGCCCGTGGACAGGTAACGATCGCCACGATCACAAATGATGGTGACGATCACCGCATGCTCGACTTCCGCCATCAGCCGCAGCGCCGCCGCCACCGCACCACCCGCTGAAACACCGCAGCAGATGCCTTCCTCGCGAGCCAGCCGCCGGGTGATTTTCTCAGCCTCGGCCTGATCGATGTCGATGATCCGGTCCACCCGCGCCGGATCGTAGATTTTCGGCAGATAGTCCAGCGGCCAGCGCCGGATGCCGGCGATGCTCGAGCCCTCGGTTGGTTGCACACCGATGATCTGCACCGCCGGATTCTGTTCCTTGAGATAGCGCGACACGCCCATGATGGTGCCGGTGGTGCCCATGGCGCTCACGAAATGAGTGATCCGCCCCTGGGTATCGCGCCAGATTTCCGGGCCGGTGGTCGTGTAATGGGCCAGCGGATTATCAGGATTGGCGAACTGGTCGAGCACCCGGCCACGCCCTTCCCGTTCCAGGCGCGCCGCCAGATCGCGGGCACCTTCCATGCCGTCCTCCTTGCTGACCAGAATCAGCTCAGCGCCATAGGCCTGCATCGCTGCGCGGCGCTCGACACTCTGGTTATCGGGCATGATCAACACCATGCGGTAACCTTTCATTGCAGCGATCATGGCCAGCGCAATGCCGGTGTTGCCGCTGGTAGCCTCAATCAGTACATCGCCGGGACGGATCACACCGCGCGCCTCAGCCTGCTGAATCATGCTCAACGCCGGGCGATCCTTGACCGAGCCGGCCGGGTTATTGCCTTCCAGCTTACCCAGCAGCAGGCTACTGCTGGACCCGGGCAAACGCTGCAGGCGCACCAGCGGGGTATTGCCAACAAAGGTTTCGAGAGTAGGGACAGCAAAGTTTGGCATGGACATTAAAATTCCAGTGGAGAAAAAATCACGGCGGCGTTTTCCCGTCCCGCCAAGTGTGGTAAACGATTATAAGCAACCCTTATTCAGACCATAACGGACTCCATACGGGCGCGCCCGCGCCGCACCCTGGACCTACCGATCCGGCGATCATGACCCGATGCGACACTCTCTAGCGCTGCGCCTGCTGCTCTGCGGCCTGCTCCTGCTGGCTGGGCCGCTGCCTGCCCAGGACAGCGCCGCGACATCCAGCCCGGACACCGCACCCGCTGCGCAGACCCCAGCGGATGCCCCGGCAGAGGCTGATACCGGCACGCTCAGCATCGTGGTCGAAGGCCTGGATGCGCCGCTGCGCGATAATGTGCTGGCCTTTCTCGACATTAATCGTTTCGCGGGCAAATCCGCACCGGAAGAGGTCCGCCTGCGCTGGCTGCATGGCAACGCCGAACGCGAGATTCGTCAGGCGCTGGAACCGTTTGGCTATTTCGAGCCGGTCATCGAACCGTCCCTGGAACGGACCCCAACGGGCTGGGAAGCACGCTACCGCATCCAGCCGGGCCGGCCACTGCCGCTGGAAACGGTCGATATCCAGGTGCTCGGCGCAGGCGGTCAGGACCCGGCCTTTCAAAAGCTGCTGACCCAGCTCCCGCTGCAACGCGGCCAGACCCTGAACCAGCCGCAATACGAACAGCTCAAGCAGACCCTGGAATCGCTGGCCACCGAGCGCGGCTATTTTGCCGCCCACTTCACCGAACACAGCATCCGCGTCGATCTGCAAAGCTACAGCGCCGCGATTCACCTGCACTACGACACCGGCCCGCGCTACCGCTTCGGCGATGTCCGTTTCAAGCAGGATTTCCTGTCGCCCAAGCTGCTGGCGCGCTATCCGCGTTTCAAGTCCGGCGATCCCTACAACAGCAACGACTTGCTGAAACTGCAGGGCGATCTCAACGCCAGCGCCTATTTCAGCCAGGTCGAAGTCACCGCGCCGCCCGATGACAAGACCCACACCGCCCCGATCGATGTCGAACTGACGCCGAACAAGAAGCGCAAGTACAGCGCTGGCCTGGGCTATGGCACCGACACCGGCGTTCGCGCCAAGCTGCGCGTCGAGCAGCGCTGGCTCAATCGCCAGGGCCATCACTACGACGCCGAGCTGCAATACTCGACCATCAAGTCCCTGATCGGCTTTAAGTACATCATCCCCGGTGCAGACCCCACCACCGACAGCTACGCCCTGGCCGTCGGCTACATCGATCAGAACTACCAGGATCAGGACTACCAGACCTATACCCTTGGCGGCAGCTGGCAGCGTCAGGATGGCCTGTGGCTGAAAAACTTCAGCCTGAATTTCCAGAACGAAACCTACAGCATCGGCGGCGCGCCCAGCACCACGTCGGTCCTGCTGATCCCGGGCATGAACTGGACCTGGATCGATGCCGATGACCGTCTCTACACCCTGTACGGGTTGATGTTCGGCTTCGAGCTGCGCGGCGCCAGCACGGCCCTGCTATCGGACACCAACTTCCTGCAGGGCATGCTGCATCTGAAATGGGTGCGCGCCCTGAGCGAAAACAGCCGCCTGCTGATGCGTGGCGATCTGGGCGCAACGGCGATGTTCGACGACTTCAGCACGCTGCCGACCTCGCTGCGCACCTTCACCGGTGGCGATACCAGCGTGCGCGGCTATGGCTATAACACCATTGGTCCGACCGATGCCGACG
>DAITNL010000059.1:0-10853 GCA_036834665.1 Candidatus Competibacteraceae bacterium
GTACACCGAAGCGAAAGCGGGCACGGCGCTCGGCGGAGACCTGCAGCAGGTCGCGGGCGTAGGGATCGGCAGGATCAAAGCCGGCGGCGATTGCAAACAGCGTTGCCGCGTCGGCTGCGTTCACCGCGAACAGGCTGACGCAATCCAGGGTCCGACAGGCCGGCACCACGCCGCGGGTGCTGAGCAGTCCCCGGCTGGGCTTCAGGCCCACCAGACCGTTGAACGCCGCCGGCACCCGTCCAGAACCGGCGGTGTCGGTGCCGAGCGCGAAGCTGACCAGGCCGCGGGCCACCGCCACCGCCGAGCCGCTGCTGGAGCCACCGGCGATATAGGCGGGATTAAAGGCATTGCGGGTGGCGCCGTAGGGTGAGCGCACACCCACCAGACCGGTGGCGAACTGGTCGAGGTTGGTTTTGCCAATCGGGAGCGCGCCGGCTGCCAGCAGGCGTTCCACGACCCAGGCGGAAACGGCCGGCTGATAGGCATAGGCGGGACAGGCGGCCGTGGTCGGCAGGCCGGCCAGGTCGATATTGTCCTTGATGGCGAAGGGCACGCCATACAGCGGTAGACGTGCCGGGTCCTGATCGGCCAGGGCATCGGCGCGCGCCAGCAGTTCCGCGGCCGGAAGCTGGCTGATCCAGATGTGATCGTCGGCAAACCGGGGCAGACGGTGGAGAATGTCCTCGATCACGCGGCGCGGCGTGCGGCGACCGCTCAGGTAATCGCGGCGCAGGGCGGACAGGGACAGGTCAGGCATGGGCATCGCGTTCTCCTGGAGGCCTCGCGCCGGCAGACGGGCGGGAGGCCGGGGGTGAGGGTTGTTACGCGGCGGTGTCGATGATCAGCAGGCGCTGTCCGGCCTGCACTGCGGTGCCGGGTGAGCAGAGCACGCGGCTGATCCGCCCGGCGCAGGGCGCTTGCAGGGTGATTTCCATTTTCATCGACTCGACGATCACCAGCGCCTGACCGCTCTCGACCCGGTCGCCTGCGCTGACCGGAACCTGCCAGATGCTGCCGGGCACATGGCTTTCCAGGGCCAGCTCGGCCGCACCCAGCACCAGCGTTTCGCCCTCGCTGGGCGCATCGGGCAGTTCGGCCTGCTGGTCGGCCTGTCCCATCGCCTGCCAGCGCGCGCGCTCAGCCTCGAAAGCCGCCTGCTGGCGCGCCTTGAAGCGGGCGATGTCGTCGGCGTGTTCGGCGAGAAAGCGCCGGTAATCGCGCAGGCTGAAGCGGGTTTCCTCGATCCGCAACTGGAAGCGGCCACGCGGAAATTCTTCGCGCAGGCGCAACAGTTCGTCCTCGCTGACCGGATAGAAGCGGATCTGGTCGAAGAAGCGCAGCAGCCAGGGCCGGGGAAAATCGGCGGTGACATGGTAGCGGTTCCACATCTGCACGGTGCGCCCGACGAACTGGTAACCGCCGGGACCTTCCATGCCATAAACGCACAGATAGGACCCGCCGATGCCAACCGCGTTTTCCGGCGTCCAGGTGCGGGCGGGATTGTACTTGGTGGTCACCAGCCGCTGGCGGGGATCGAGCGGAGTCGCGACCGGCGCGCCCAGATACACATCGCCCAGGCCCATCACCAGATAGCGGGCCGAGAACACGATCTCCCGCACCGCCTCGATGCTGTCCAGGCCATTGATGCGGCGAATGAATTCCAGATTGCTCGGGCACCAGGGCGCATCGCTGCGCACCGACTGCATGTATTTGCCGATCGCCAGCCGGGTCTGGCTGTCGTCCCAGGCCAGCGGCAAATGCACGATGCGCGCCGGCACCTCGGCAGCGTCGCTATCGCCCAGTTCGCGTTCGGCCTGGTGCAGCAGGCGCAGCAGTTCCGGCTGGGGTAACTGCAGCGGGTCGTAATGCACCTGCAGGGAGCGGATGCCGGGCGTGAGATCAAGCACGCCGCACAGATCACGGGCGCGCAGCCATTCGTACAGCACCTGCACGCGAAAGCGCAGCGCGATATCCAGCACCGGCGGGCCGTACTCGATCAGCAGGCTGGCATCGCCGGCAGGCCGATACACCACGCCGACCGGATGGCTGCCGGGCGCGGACTGGTCAAGAATGGCGTTTTGCGGTCGAATCGGCGCCACCTCGACCGTGACTGCGCGCAGGGTCTCGATGGAACTGCGCTGTGCCCGCAGCAGGCGCAGGGCATCCTCCAGCGCAATCGGCACGAAGCGCACCCGGTCGCCAGGCCGTAATTGCCCGAGCTTCCACAGGTCGGCCTGAATCACCGTGGCCGGACAGACAAAGCCGCCCAGGCTCGGACCGTCGGGACCGAGAATCACCGGCATGTCACCGGTGAAATCGATCGCGCCGATGGCATAGGCGTTGTCGTGAATATTGGATGGGTGCAGGCCGGCCTCGCCGCCGTCGGGCCGCGCCCAGCGGGGCCGGGGACCGATCAGGCGCACCCCGGTGCGGCTGGAGTTGTAATGCACCTCCCAGGCGCTGGCGAAGAAGGTGGCGATGTCGTCTTCGCTGAAAAAGTCCGGGGCGCCGTGCGGGCCATAGATCACCCGCAGTTCCCAATCCGGCGCATAGCGGGGTATCAGCCCGGCATCGAGCGGCTGCTCACTGCCGTCCAGCGTCGCCGGCTGAATATGCAGGACATCGCCCAGGCGCAGCGCCCGCCCGCCGTGACCGCCAAAGCGCCCAAGCGTGAAAGTGGCGCGGCTGCCCAGATACTCGGGCACCGCGATGCCGTGCCTGACGCACAGATAGGCGCGCGCGCCGCTGTGGGCCTGACCGATGCGCAGCACCGCACCAGCGGCTACGGCCAGCGGCGTCCAGAAGGGAATGGGCTGCTCGTCGAGCGTGGCGGGCATCGCGGTGCCGGTCAGGACGATCACCGCCGGGGCGTGAAAACGCAGGCTGGGGCCGGTCATGGTCAATTCCAGCCCTGCGGCGCCGACCGGATTGCCAAGCAGGCGATTGCCCAGGCGGAACGCCAGATCGTCCATCGGCCCCGAAGGCGGCACACCCACCTCCCAGTAGCCCAGCCGTCCGGGCCAGTCCTGCACCGTGGTCAGCGTGCCAGCGGCCAGCACTTCGATCACCGCCGGCCGGTATGGAAAGCGGCCCAGGGTGGCGGTGGTGTGCCGGCCGGTGCGAAAGGCGGCATCGTCGGCCACGACCGCCCGCAGGTAGGCGAGATTGCTTTCAATGCCGCTGATCCGGGTGTCGCGCAAGGCCCGATCCAGCGCGGCCAGGGCCTGTTGCCGATCCGCGCCCTGAACGATGAGTTTCGCCAGCAGTGGGTCGTAGTAGGCCGGTACCTCGACGCCGGTTTCAATCCAGGTATCGCAGCGCGCCGTGTCTGGAAACGCGACTTCAGTGAGCAGGCCGGATTGCGGCTGGAACTGGCGGGCCGGATCTTCGGCATACAGCCGCACCTGAATGGCATGGCCGCGCGGCGTGACCGCCAGGGTATCCAGGGGCGGCAGCTCATCCGCTGCCAGCCGCAGCATCCACTCCACCAGATCAACGCCGGTGACCTGCTCGGTGACGCCGTGCTCGACCTGCAGGCGGGTGTTCACTTCCAGGAAGTAGAAGGCATCGCTGGCGGCATCGACGATGAATTCCACCGTGCCCGCCGAGCGGTAGTGCACCGCCTGCATCAGGCGGACCGCAGTCTGGTGCAGGGCCTGACGCACGGCATCGGGTAGATGCGGCGCTGGGGTTTCCTCGATCACTTTCTGGTTGCGGCGCTGCAGCGAGCAGTCGCGTTCGCCGAGCGCCAGCACGCCGCCGCGCCCGTCGCCGAACACCTGCACTTCAATATGCCGGGCCTGCTCGACGAACTTTTCCAGGAACACCCCGGCGTGGCTGAAATTGCTGCGTCCGAGGCGCTGCACCGAGGCAAAGGATGCCTCCAGATCGGCGCTGTCGCGGCACAGGCGCATGCCGATACCGCCACCGCCGGCGGTGCTTTTCAGCATCACCGGATAGCCGATGCGCGCTGCCACTGCCTGGGCCTCGGCAACGCTGTCGAGCAGTTCGCTGCCGGGCAGCAGCGGTGCTGCGTGGCTTTGCGCCAGCGCGCGGGCGGTGTGCTTGAGGCCGAAGCATTCCATCTGCGCCGGCGTGGGGCCGATGAAGGCGATGCCGGCCTGTTCGCAGGCCAGGGCAAAGGCGGCGTTTTCACTGAGAAAGCCGTAGCCGGGATGAATGGCCTGGGCGCCGCTGCTGCGTGCCGCGTCGAGAATGCGCTCGACGTTCAGATAGGATTCGGCGGCGAGGCCCTCGCCGATCCAGACGGCCGCATCGGCTTCCAGCACATGGCGGGATCCGTGATCGGCGCTGGTGTACACCGCGACCGCACGGATGCCCATGCGCTTCAGGGTGCGGATGATCCGGCAGGCGATGGCGCCGCGATTGGCAATTAAAACCGTATCGAACATGGCGTGATGTCAGCAAGACAGGGGCGGGGCGTCCCGCCGTCGTTCGGAATCCCGCCGGGTCGTCCCGGCGATGGCACGGTGCAAGATGGCCTGTTGCAGGCGGCGCGCTAGGCGCGCTCCCAGATCAGCATCCGTACCGGCGTCGGGTTATAGGCGTTGCAGGGGTTGTTGAGCTGTGGGCAGTTGGAGACCAGCACGATCAGATCCATCGCGGCGGTGAGTTCGACATACTTGCCCGGTTCGGAAATGCCGTCCTCAAAGGTCAGGCGACCTTCTGGGGTCACCGGCACGTTCATGAAGAAATTGATGTTGCTGGGCAGGTCGCGCTTGCTGAAGCCCTGGCCCTCGTTCGCCAGCGCCAGCAGAAAGCTATCGCGGCAGTTGTGCATATAGCGCTTTTCCAGGGCATAGCGGACCTGATTGCTTTCCGCCGCACAGGCGCCGCCGAGCGTGTCGTGGCGGCCGCAGGTGTCGGCGGTGAGGGTGGCCATTGCGCGCCCTTCGCTGGACATCAGCCGGGTGCCGGCGGTGAGATAGAGATTGCCCTGGGCGCGGATGGTGTCGGGCGCGCTATAGCGTTCGCTGGGGTCGTGGGCGTTATAGAACAGGGTGTCAACCGCCTGATTGCCTTCCAGATCGATGATGCGCAGCGTCTGTCCGGCGTGCAGCGGGTGCATCCAGGCTTCGCCGGCGGGCACGATCTGATCGTAAATGGCCTGGGCGGGATCCAGCAGGCTGGGGATAAGCATGGGGCTTCTCCTTAATGCGCATGCGACTGGCAGAAATGACGGGCGGTATTGGCGAAGCCGCGCGCATTTTCCGGGCGTGACAGACGGCAGGGATCATCAGGACCGCCGCCGATGCCGGATTCCCAGAGGGTCAGCGCGGCTGGCCTGGGCGCGTAGCCGGGATGCGGATCGAGCGGGTGCGGGCAGGTGTGCAGCACCACCAGCACGTCCATTTCCGCGCGCAGGTCGACAAAGGCGCCGGCGTGCGAAGTGCCGGGATGGAAACGCAACTGGCCGTCGCCATCCGCGGTGACCTTGCTGAAGAAGTTGACATTGGCCACCAGATCGCGCTTGCCCAGGCCCCACTTGCCCAGTTCGACCAGGAAGCGGTCGCGGCCATTGCGGTAAAAGTCATTGCGCAGTTCCTGATAGCGGCCTTCGCCGTACTTTTCCCGGACCAGCGCAGCATTGCTCACGCCGCAGACTGTGTCATGCCAGCCGCAGGTATCAGCGGTCAGCGAGACCAGGATGCGCCCCATGTCCGAGTAGCAGACATAGCCTGCGGTGAGATAGAAGATGTGCTGGGCCTTCAGGGTGTCGGCCATGTTGTAGCGTTCGAGCTTTTCCGCAGCGTTGTAGAACAGAGCGGCGACGTTGGCTCCGCCTTCGCTGTCGGTCAGGCGCAGGGTGTAGCCGCGCCGCAGGATGAAGGAGCCGCTTTCGCCGCCGTGCAGGTGGTCCTGCAGGACGATGTGATCGGGGGAAAATACGCTCATGGGGTGGATTCCTCGCGAGTCGGTTCACGGGCTGCGATACGTTCGGCCAGATCCGGCGGCAGGTCGCCGGGGCGGCGGTTACGCAGCGGAATGTCGTAGGTGATGGTGGCGCCGAAGGCCTGTGGCGCCTGGGGATCGTGGCGCGGCCGGTCGAAGACCAGCAGGCGGGTGCCGAGCTTGAAGCCTTCGGACAGGTCGTGGGTGATCATGAACACGGTCACCCCGGTTTCACGCCAGATACGCTGGATCAGCAGCTGCATGTCGGCGCGAATGCCGGGATCGAGCGCCCCGAAGGGTTCGTCGAGCAGCAGCACCTGGGGCGCGCGCACCAGGGATTGGGCAATGGCCAGCCGCTGTTGCATGCCGCCGGACAATTCCGCCGGATAGCGCTGCAGGCAGTCGCTCAGGCCGACCTGTTCCAGCATTGCCGCCGCCTGCTCTCGGGACTGGCGGCGGGCACGGCCAAACAGCCGTCCCAGCCAGCGCGAGCGGTGCAGTTCCAGCGCCAGCAGCACGTTATCCAGTACCGTCAGATGCGGATAGACCGAATAGCGCTGGAAGACGATGCCGCGTTCCGGTCCCGGTTCCGCAGGCAGCGGCCGGCCATCGAGCAGCAACTGGCCACGGCTGGGCGCTTCCTGGCCGAGCAGCAGCTTCAGGAAGGTGGTCTTGCCACAGCCGGAGGCACCGACAAGAGTGCAGAACTCGCCGCTGCGGACCTCCAGGTTCAGCCGCTCCAGCACCACATGTTCGCCGTAGCGCTTCCACAGATTGCGAATGCTGAAGGTACTCATGTCGACCCCCGGGTGCTGCCGGCGCCGAACCAGGGGAAGGCACGCCGGTTCAGGGCGCGCAGGCCCCAGTCCATGGTGAAGGCCAGCACGGTGATCCAGGCCACATAGGGCAGGATGACATCCATCGCCAGATAGCGCCGCACCAGAAAGATGCGGTAGCCCAGGCCCTCGGTAGCGGCGATGGCCTCGGCGGCGATCAGGAACAGCCAGGCCGCGCCCAGAGACAGCCGCAATGCATCCAGCAGCCGGGGCAGCACCTGCGGCAGCACCACCCGCAGCACCAGCGACACGGTGGATGCGCCCAGGGTCTGCGCGCGGATGATCTGCTCGCCCGGCAGCTCCTCTACCCGCTGCTGCATGTCGCGAATGATCACCGGGGCGATGCCAAATACGATCAGCACCACTTTGGAAACCTCGCCGAGGCCAAAGACAATGAACAGGATCGGCAGGATCGCCATCGGCGGAATCAGCGACAGGCCCGCGATGAACGGCGCCAGACCGGCCCGCAGCAGCGGCGTGATGCCTACGCCGATGCCGACGATCAGGCCCAGGGCAGCACTGATGCCCAGCCCCCAGCCGAGTCGGACCAGACTGGCGGCGGTATCCGCCCACAGCAGCAGGTTGCCGCTGCGGGCATCGGGCACGACCGCCATCTGGTAGAGCGCTGTGCCCATCGTCGCCAGACTGGGCAGCAGCTTGTCGCTGGGGTTGTCCGCCAGCCGGGCCGCCGAGGCGATCAGGTAGGCCAACAGCGCCAGGACAAAGGGCAGCAGCCCCAGCAGCAGGCGGCTGCCACGCTCTGGCCGCAGGTTGATCAGGCGTCGCATTGCCACGGCTTACAGCTTGCCGGTCGCGGCCAGGTTCATGTACTCGGCGTCAAAGCGCAGCTTGACGTTCTTGGCATCGCCGAGAACCTGCCCATCGGGAAAGGCAATGCCGACCACGTCAGCGCTCTTGGCGTTCTGTCCGAGCAGACCATGGGCAAAGGAGAAGTGCGTGACCTTGCGCATGGTGTCCATGAGCGCCGGACTGCGGGCGAAGGTCACCGCGTCCTGAGCCTGATAGAACATCTTGGTGGTTTTAAGCTGCTGATCGAAACCGGCCAGATCAGTGCCGGACGCCTTGCCCATCGCAGTACGGGCATGCTGACTGGCAGCATCATCCCTGGACATGATGCCCATGATCTCGTACCAGGCGCCAACCAGCGCCTTGCCCAGCTCCGGATGCTTTTTCAGAGTTTCGGTGTTGACCACCATCAGGTCGATGATTTCGCCGGGAATGCGGCTGGAATCGAAGACTTCAACCGTGTCCGGCGTGGCCTTGAGCTCGCTGAGCAGCGGATTCCAGGTGACGGCAGCGGTGACATCGGCGCTGGCGAATACGGACACCATGTCGGCATCGGAGGTGTTGACCGTGGTGATGTCCTTCTCGCTCAGGCCAACGCTTTCCAGCGCCCGCGCCAGCAGGTAGTGCGATACCGACAGCTCGACCAGATTGACCTTCTGGCCCTTGATGTCCTTGAGGGTCTTGCTCTTGCCCTTGAGAACGATGCCGTCATTGCCGTTGGAAAAGTCGCCGATGATCAGTGCAGTGGAATCCATGCCGCTGACCGCTGGGATGGTGAGGGCGTCCATGTTGGTCATCACGCAGCCATCGAAGGCGCCGGCGGTGTACTGATTGATCGACTCGACGTAGTCGTTGATCTGCACCACTTCGATTTCGATGCCATATTTCTTGCCCCACTTCTGGACGATCTTGAATTGATCGCCGTAATCCCAGGGCATCCAGCCGGCGTAGATGGTCCAGGCGATGCGGAACTGGGTCTTGTCGGCGGCCTGCGTGGGCGCGATCAGGGACAGGGCTGCGCAGAGCGCGATCAGGGTAGTGGTCAGGAGCCGAAACAGGCGGGAATCAGCGAGCAGAGGTTGAAGCGGCATCGGGGGAATCCTCCCGGGGGTTGGGTTACACAGGGCGCAGGAGACCTCTGGTGATCTCCCGGGCTTTTATCCCGCCGTGTAACCTTCCCGTGGAAGGTCGGCTGCTCTCGGACCAGGCACCCATGAAATATGGATCGGAACCCTAGCGGCCTTTCAAGTCACCTCGGCGTGGTCGCAGTCGCGTGCCGGCGAGGTCTCTTGCAAAGGTTTTTAAGCAATGTGCATGCCATAACACCAAATAAGTTGCCTGTCCAATGAGTTGCTGTTGCAGATATCGCAGCACCGAATATTTCCGCCGCCATCGCGCACCATGATGAGGCGAGTGAGGATCGGCGTGCTGCGCGAAGGCGCGTCCACAGTGTGCAGCGTGCCGCCCGACTTCTTATCGCGCGGTGCGGGCACTACGTCTGCAAGGGTCAAAACCGTGCCTTTAAACCTGATCTAGGCCGGTCGTGCAGGGGACAAATTGACAGATTTGCCTCGATTTTTTGATCATCGTGAAAAGACCCGGTATTCCGCGTTACATGTTCATGAAGCGTGACTTTTTTGTTCAAAAGCAACTGAATTTAATGAATTATTTTTTTGGCTCTTCATAAAAGAACCGGTTTTTACAAGTCGTGGTTTTTTGGTTATATGAATCAGCATGTTATGTAGATTATGACCATATATGTCATAAAAAAATAATTATTTTTAATATCAATAAGTTAAAACAGTTAAGCAAAATTTTTTGAAAATCGACCCCAGCAGGTAGGACACTTTTTGCGGAAACCCTGATATCCTCAGACCCAATACCTTAAGACAGCTCCGAATAACGCAATGAATTTTAATAAAAAAACGTTTTCGGGCTCACTGGGAGAAGTTAACTCGTGAACGACGTGAACGAACGCAACAACGACCGTGGCACGATGCCGCTTCATCGTCTGGGTGTCTCCGATTTTTCGCGCGCTGTTTTGCTCAGCATTCTGACGCTGGCGCCGGTTATCCCGCACACTGCCGGAGCAAATGGCCGGGATGAGGGCCAGTCGAAACAGGCGCAAGTGGGCAAAGCGTCCTGGTATGGACCTGGATTCCATGGCCGCAGGACCGCCAGTGGCGAGGTCTTTAATGCGAACCGGCTCACCGCCGCGCATCCACGCCTGCCGCTGGGAACGCGCGCCCGGGTCACCAACCTGCAGAATGGCCGGGTGGTGGAGGTGAAAATCAATGACCGTGGTCCGCATGGTGGCGGCCGAATCATCGATCTTTCGCGCGCTGCGGCGCGGCAATTGGCCATGGGCGGTACAGCGCGCGTCAGCATTGTCGCGCTGGGGCCGGACTTTAACGGGGAATGATCGAAGCGCGGTACGGGATTTCCGATGTCCACGCCACTTTTGATTCAGCAGGAAGGCGCCGTTTGTCCTGGGTTTACGCAGGGCAGCGGCGTTTCCTGCTTTGGAACGCAACTTCTGTTGGTGATCCGGTTTTGACGCGATCGGTACGCCAGGAACCCGCAAAAGGCTCCCGTGGATGATGCCAGGAATCCCCGGCGTGCCGACCCGTTGAAGCAGGCGGCTCGGGTGACTCAGGCGATCAGCGCCGCGCGCGGATCGACATAGGTATAGCCCAGATCATCAGCAACGGCCTGATAAGTGACCTTGCCCTTGCAGACGTTCAGGCCGGCCAGTAGATGCGGATTCTCCAGCAGCGCCTGCTGATAGCCCTGATCCGCCAGGGCCAGCACATAGGGCAGCGTGGCGTTGTTCAGGGCATGGGTCGAGGTGTTCGGCACCGCGCCGGGCATGTTGGCTACGCAGTAATGCACGACGCCATCGACGACATAGGTCGGGTCGGCATGGGTGGTCGGTCGCGAGGTCTCGAAACAGCCGCCCTGATCGATAGCGACATCGACCAGCACCGCGCCGGTTTTCATCCGCCGCACCATGTCCCGGGTGACGAGCTTGGGGGCCTCAGCGCCGGCAACCAGCACCGCACCCACCACCAGATCAGCCTGTAGCACATAGTCCTCCAGTGCCGTGCGTGTCGCGTAAACGGTGCGCAGTGCCGCCCCGAAACGATGCGCCAGCCGCGCCAGCACATTGACATTGCGATCCAGTACCGTCACGTCGGCCGCCATACCCAGCGCCATATAGACGGCATTTTCACCGACCACGCCGCCGCCGATCACCACCACTTTCGCCGGCGCCACGCCGGGAACCCCGCCCAGCAG
>DAITNL010000059.1:10863-15953 GCA_036834665.1 Candidatus Competibacteraceae bacterium
CGCCCGCCCCGGGAACGCTCCAGCGCCACCGCGCCCGCCTGAATTGACAGACGGCCGGCCACCTGTGACATCGGTGCCAACAGCGGCAGACCGCCTTGAGCGTCGGTCACGGTTTCGTAGGCGATGCAAACAGCGCCGCTGTCAACCAGATCGCGCGCCTGCTCCGGGTCGGGCGCCAGATGCAGATAGGTGAACAGGATCTGTCCGGGGCGCAGCAGTTTGCGTTCGACCGCCTGCGGCTCCTTGACCTTCACGATCATGTCCGCCTGGGCGAAGATCGCCGCCGCCGTCGGAGCGATTTCGGCGCCCGCTGCGCGGTAGGCCTCGTCGGAACAGCCAATGCCCATCCCGGCCTGGGTTTCCACCAGCACCTGATGGCCATGCGCGCAAACCTCGCGCACGCTGTCTGGCGTCAGGCCGACACGGTATTCATGGACTTTGATTTCCTTGGGTACGCCGATCAACATCGCTGTGCGCCTCTTGGGTGGAGTTGCGAACCGTCATCACCATCACGATGCGAAATAGTATGCTGTTTTTAAAAGAATTAAATTGCTAATATGCTCAGGAAAAGCCTTTTTTCCGGCATTTTGTTTCCTTTTGAGCGCATGGCGGAGCAGAAAATTGCATGGTTGAACTGGATCGCATCGACCGCCAGATTCTGGCCCTGCTGCAGACCGATGGCCGCATGAGCAATGCCGAACTGGCCGAGCGGATTCACCTGTCGCCGTCGGCCTGTCTGCGCCGGGTCAAGCACCTGGAGGATACGGGGCTGATCGAGGGTTATTACATGCTGCTCAATCAGCAGGCCATCGGCAAGCCGACCAATGTTTTTGTGGAAATCAGCCTGAAGAGCCAGAGCGATGCCATGTTCGCGGCCTTCGAGCGTGCGGTTGCCGCCTGCCCGGCGATCATGGAATGTTATCTGATGGCCGGGGACGCTGATTACCTGGTGCGCGTCATTGCTGCTGATGTGGCCGATTATGAACGGGTGCATCGCGATCATTTGTCGCGCTTGCCGGGAGTGGCGCGGTTGCGCTCCAGCTTCGCCTTGCGCACGGTGTGCCACAAGACGGTGCTGCCGCTGGATTGAGGGTGAGTGCTGCCGTTCAGGGCGCCGTGTTCAGCAGATTCGAGGGCGCGTACTGATCGGTGAGGATGCGCGCGGTGGGGTTCCAGTCGCGCTCGGTTGAGAACAGCGGCAGCAGCCAGTCGCGGCCAACGCCGAATGTCTGCAGGCCCGTTTCCAGAGCCTGCGCGTTGCGGGCCAGGGTTCCCGCGTCAGGCAGTCCACCCATGCGGACCAGGATGATGCGGTTCTGGTGCTTGTAGCGCAGGTTATAAAACGTGCCAAACACCGCCTGATAGGTGGTGGATTCGTGGTCGTACAGGCGACTGCTGGAGAAGGTATTAGCAGCCAGGACGCCATCCGCGGTCAGCAGTGCCTGGACTTCGCGCAGGAATTCCTGGGTCAGCAGGTGTTCGGGAATGTAGTCGTGATCAAAGGCATCCAGCATGATCAGGTCATAGTGCTGCCCGGCCTGACCGGCGCGCTTGATGAAGACTCGCCCATCCTCCTCAACCACCTGCGTTCGCGGGCCGGGATTGAAGCCGAAAAAGCGCCTCGCGACCCGCGTCACCGCCGGGTCCAGTTCGACGACAGTGATGCGGGCTTCGGGCCGCAGCGTCGCCAGTGCCGTTGGCAGCACACCGCCGCCGAGTCCGATGATCAGGATGTCGCGGGGCTGAGGCTGTAGATAAAGCGCGCCCATCATCATCCGCGTGTAGACGAAAACCATCTGGCTGGGGTTGTCCAGCAGCTGGCAGGTCTGCCGCGCGGTGTTCTGCCGCTGGGTAAAGCTCATGCAGCGCTGCTCGTTTTCCTCGTGAATGACGATATTGCGATACAGCGACTTTTCGGTGTGGATGATGGTCATGGTGTCGGGCGCGGAGGATCGGGATATGGCCAGGAAGGCGGCTAGGAGCAGGAGCAGGAGCAGAAAAATCGTCAGCAGCGCGATCAGGGGCGCGCGATCAGGTCTGGGGTGCATGTCGCGACGTGTCCATGAATAAGGCGGGCAAGCCCAGACCGAGTGAAATGGCCAACAGGCCGGCCAGGATCTGGTTGATTTCGAAATAGAGGACCAGATAGAACGAGGTCAGGATGGTGCCGGCCGCACTGCCAAAGGTGGAGACAAAATACAGCAGCCCGGCGCAATGACCGCTGCGGTGTGAATCCTGGACCAGCAGGCGCACCGCATAGGGCGAAACCATGCCGGCAATGGCGGTCGGGATGAAGAACAGTAGCGTTGCCGCGGCCAGCGAACCGTAGCGCGGGTCCTGTACCCGCTCGAAAGTCCAATCGAGCACGGGGTTGGCCAGCAGCATCACCGGCAGCAGAGCCAGCGCGGCGGCGACCATGATCAGGGCCAGTCGCATCAGGCTGGGCGTGTACAGCGATCCGCGTCCGCCCAGCAGATAACCGATGGACAATGCGAGCATGAACACGGTGATCACGCCGCCCCAGACATGGATGCTGTTACCAAAGTGGGGCGCGAGTATGCGTCCGCTTAATAGCTCGACCGCCATGACCAGGAATCCGGACCATCCGGCGATCAGGAATATGAACAGGCGCTGCATGATCCGGCTTCCTCGGCGTGCAGAGTTGAAGGGCGCCGAGACTGTACAGGAAGCACGGCCACGATTGAAATCCGTGCCTGCGATGTATGCCAGGCACGGTGCCGGCATGCGGTGGTCAGGCCTGGCACATGTCGGCGAGTCGCTGCTGAATCAGTTGCTCGGCCTCGGTCATGATCCGCGTGATCAGAGCCTGACAACTGGGCACATCGTGAATCAGGCCGGCGACCATGCCACAGCTCCAGGCGCCGGCGTCCAGTTCGCCTTCCACCATCACCTTCGGATAAATGCCGGCGACCTGTTCGATGATGTCGTGAATTTTTAACGTCGTGCCCTTCTCGTGCTCGATATCCAGCAGGCGCGCCACGCCGGCGTTCATCATCACCCGCTCGGTGTTGCGCAGGCTGCGCATGATCAACCGGGTATCCAGCTCGGAAGCGGCGACGATGGCCTGTTTGACGTTCGCATGCACCGGCGCTTCCTGGGTAGCGATGAAGCGGGTGCCCATGTTGATTCCGTCGGCGCCCAGCGCCAGCGCTGCGACCAGGCTGCGGCCATCGGCCATGCCGCCCGAGGCAACAAACGGGATTTTCAGTTCCTCAGCGGCGCGCGGCAGCAGAATGAAGTTGGGTACATCGTCCTCGCCCGGGTGGCCGCCGCACTCGAAACCATCGACACTCACCGCATCGCAGCCGATGGCTTCGGCTTTCAGCGCGTGCCGGACCGAGGTGCACTTATGAATGACCTTGACGCCAGCGGCCTTGAGATAGGGCATGTAGGGTTCGGGATTGCGGCCGGCGGTTTCGACAATCTTGATGCCGCCCTCGATGATGGCGCGGATGTATTCAGGATAGGGCGGCTGCGCGAATGCGGGTAGAAAAGTCAGGTTGACGCCGAATGGCTGGTCGGTCATTTCGCGACAGCGCGCGATTTCCCGGGCCAGCAGCTCCGGGGTCTTTTGCGTCAGGCCGGTGATGATGCCCAGCCCGCCGGCGTTGGATACCGCCGAGGCGAGTTCAGCGAAGCCGACGTAGTGCATGCCGCCTTGAATAATCGGATGGCGGATGCCGAACAGCTCGGTGATGCGGGTTTTCATGGGCGCGACTCCTGGTGGGGTGTATAGGGATATGGATGAGCTAGGATCCCTGCTTTTCAGTCGCGCGGCTTGCTCCAGACTGTCGGCATGCGGTGCTCCAGTGCCGCTCCTTCAGTGCCGTTCCATCGCCTGGGTTTCGGGTGCGGCGCTCCAGATCCGGTAACGCACTTCGGCCTCCTCGGGCACGTAGACCACGATCGGCAGGCGGCTGTTGTAGCGAATCAGGTAGGGATCGCCGCCCAGGGTGACCAGACGATTCACCGTTGGCGTGTTGGGATCGATCGCCATGCGCGTACCGGCCATCGGTCCTAGCGTGCTGATTTTATAGAGCGGAAATCCCCAGCCGCTCAGGGTTTCTTCCTGAATCCGGCCAGCAAAGAAATAGCGGTTGCCCGGATCGACAGCAACAGTCTTGCCGACAATCAGTTCCACCTTGAACATGGATTCGTCGGTCTGCTGTGGCAGTTGCAGCATGTAGCGCTGCATGCCCGGATCGGCGGGCGGAAAGGCGTGTGTATTATCTGCCGCCTGCAGGGGCAGCATCGCGCAGAGCAAGCCGAGGGTGAGGATTGAGCGGGTGTTGTGCATGGCGATTCCTGATGGATTCCTGATGAAGGAGTGGGCAGGGTCTGCGATAGCCTAAGCGTAGATGATCGGTCTGGCCCGTGGCCATGTACCGGTCAAGGGTCGATGCTGCTGTGGATGGACCGGTTCATGTTGACCCGATGCGCGGGGCCAAGCAGAGAATTCAGCTATAAATTTTTGATAAAAATCGTTAATTAACATATTGTTAATCTTAATATGAGCGGCCTGGAATACCTTATGCTTATCATGGAATAACAGCCCCTGAATCCTGATGGACGATATGATCATGAAAACGACGCTTACCATGACTGCCGCGCTGGCGTTTACTCTGTTTTCCGCGCTGCCCCTGACCCTTCACGCCGGTGGCCCATGCAAGAGCACCGGTCATGCAGGTGCCACGACGCCGATGACCCAGGCCGAGTCCAGCCCTCGCCCCGGCTGCCGCACGACCGCCAACGGACGAACCAATTGCAACGCCTGGGCTGGGGCGACCGTCAATTCCAACTACAACTACAACCAGTATCGGCCCGGTTATGTATCGGGGGCGGACGTGGTCAAGGGGATGAAGCCGAAGATGTGGAAGCGCCTGCCGCCTGGCGAGCGGCTCAACCGCTTGGATGTACCGCATCTTGGTGCTGTGCCGGCCGCGGGTGGTCCGGCGCATACCTTCGCGATCTTTCCCGATGGTTCGGTCGGTCAGCGGTTTGATACCGATCCGGGTCGCTATCAGCGCCACTTTAATAACATGAATGATTTCCGCCGGCAGAGTCCCGGC
>DAITNL010000060.1:0-15926 GCA_036834665.1 Candidatus Competibacteraceae bacterium
GCCAACGCATCGCCCTGGCCCGCGCCCTGGCCGTGGAACCGCGCGTGCTGTTGCTTGATGAGCCGTTTGGCGCCCTCGATACCAAGGTGCGCAAGGAGCTGCGCCGCTGGCTGCGCCGCCTGCATGATGAGCTGCACATCACCAGCGTATTCGTCACCCACGATCAGGAGGAGGCGCTTGAGGTTGCTGATCGCATTGTGGTGATGAATCGGGGCCATATCGAACAGGTCGGTTCGCCCGAAGAAGTCTACGAATCGCCGGCGACGCCGTTCGTCTATCAGTTCCTGGGTCATATCAATCTGTTCCACAGCCGGGTGCATGCCGGCTGGGCGCGGGTCGGTCATCTGCGGGTGCGCGTCCCCGAGTATGGCGATGCCGAGCATGCGCCAGCGCTGGCCTATGTCCGTCCGCATGACATCGATGTGCTGCGTGAACCCGAGGATGGCGATACCACCCTGCCGGCCACCGTGCAGCGGGTATCCTCGCTGGGTTCGACGGTGCGCCTGGAGGTGATGCAGACCCCGGGCGGTGAGTTCGCCGAGGTGGAAATGACCCGCGAGCGCTACGCTGCCGATCCGCTGCGCCCTGGCGATCTGGTGTTTGTCAAGCCGCGGCATTTGCGCATCTTCCTGAATGAGGATCCGCAACGGGTGGCGCCGCCGATGCACTGGCACGGTGACGGCGACGGGATCTGAACATCTGAATCGCGCAAGCCACGAGCGTTCTTCCCCACTCGCGACCAGCGCGTACAGGTTCACGACCGCGTTGGCGTGCTATGGTGATCCAGGAGTGGCTTTTTTAAGGAGCGCTTATGGATCTTCTGGAACAGATTGCTGAAAGCCGCATTCAGGACGCCATCGCCCGGGGCGAGCTGTGCAACCTGCCTGGCGCAGGTCTGCCTTTGCAACTGGATGATGATTCGGCGGTCCCTGAAGAACTGCGCGCCGCTTATCGCCTGCTGAAAAATGCCGGCTTTCTTCCGCCAGAGTTGCAGTTGCGCCGGGAATTGCGCGAGGCTGAGCAGTTGCTGCAACAGTTGCCGCCGGGGGAACGTAGCCGTGCCCGGGCGCGGCTGGAGCTGCTGCAACTGCGTCTGGCGGCCAGTCGGCGTTATGCGCCTCATCTGCTGCTGGAAGATCAGTATCGGCAGCGCCTGCTGGAACGGCTGGAACCTGAGACGCCTGCGCCGGACCTGCCGCGATGAACAGGCAGCTTGATGATTCGCCGCTGGGCGCGCTGGGCTTGCGTCAGCACCCACAGCGGATCATCCTGGATCGTGAGTTTCATGCCCGCCCCTTTGAGCGCGTGTCAACACCGCAGCGCATTTCCCATCTGGCTTTGCGCGCCGGCCCCGGCCAGGATGCACTGGCCCGCGATCGCGAGCACATCGCCCGGCTGTGCGCCCGGTTCGCGCTGCCGCTGCCAGAACCCGGCGCTGTGCATCTGAGCGTTGATTGCGGCCCCTTTCGCTTGAAGTGGGAGCGCCACGCCGAGTTTTCCACCTACAGTTTCATGACGGTGCCGGACCCGGCGCAACCGCTGTTCGCTGATATGCCTATCGCCCGGGTGCCGCGTGACTGGCTGGCTGGGCTGGCCGGTGAACTGCTGGTCGCAACCCATTTGTGCTTGTGCCTGGAAACCGAGCTGCCCGTAGCCGATGTCGGTGCGGTGCGCGGGTTGTTTGCCAATTCCGATCTGAGCGGCAGTCGCTGCGCGGATGAGGCTGCGACGGTGTGGAGCGACTTTCGTATGCAGGCGGATGGTTTTACTCGCATTCTGGTACTGGATCGCGGGCTGCGCGCGACCCAGGCCGGGCGGCTGGTACAGCGTCTGCTGAATATCGAGACCTACCGCTTGATGGCCATGCTGGCGTTTCCGCTGGCCCGGCAGGCGGACGTTGAGATCACCCGCATCGAGGCACGTCTGGCTGATTTGATCGGGAGCATGCGTCAGGATGCCGGTCTGGAGCAGAATCGTGCCCTGCTCAGCGAGCTGTCGATACTGGCAGCGGAGATTGAGCGCATGACAACGCTGACGCTGTATCGCTTCGGGGCTGGCCGTGCCTATCACGCCCTGGTGGAGCGGCGCATCAGCGAGCTGCGCGAGGGACGCATGAGTGGCGTGCAAACCTTGCGTGAGTTTACTGAGCGGCGGCTGGCGCCGGCGATGCGCACGGTGGAGTCAGTGCGCGAGCGGCAGGATCTGCTGGCGGCCCGTATTGCGCGTGCCGCTCATCTGCTGCGTACCCGTGTTGATGTGGCGCTGGAGCATCAGAATCGCGATTTGCTGCACTCGATGAATCAGCGCGCGCAGTTGCAGTTGCGTCTGCAGGAAACCGTTGAGGGCCTGTCGGTGGTGGTGTTGAGCTATTACCTGGTCGGGCTACTGAGCTATGCGGTCAAGGCTCTGGCTAAGCTGGGATTGCCGCTGAATCCGGATCTGGCGACCGGACTGGCGATTCCATTGGTGCTGGCAGGTGTTGGCCTGGGCATGCAGCGCTTGCGCCGTCATGTAATGCATGGTGATTAACGCATCTTTGCAGGGAGAAGGCTGGGCAGTGGCCAAGGCCACTTAAGATGATGGTATAAAAATATCATATAACAACTTCCGCACCAGGCTGATCGCGCCAGCCGGCCGCAACGGCACTTCGTGCCTAGCGGCTTGGACCGGGCGCAGTCAAAGCTTCCAGGGTACCGCGACGCGGGGTGCGCACCAGAAAGTAAACCGGTTTCGCCGTCGCATCCCACAACTGCACGGGTGCGGTGTAGGAACGGGTTTCGCCCGCACCCAGACTCTCGGTCTTCAATGCCGCTGGATTCGGGGTGCCGATCTCAGCACTACCGACTTGAATACCAAATGCATCAAACAGATAAAGCTGCACCTCGGGCCAGAGCGGCGCCGGCGTATTGTTCTGCACCACCAGTTTGAACTCGTGGATATGGGCATCGCGACGCAGGATCTCGGTAAAGGTGACATTTTTCAAATACGGCCCATCCAACGGCAACACCTGGTCATAGACCAGTTCGCGCAAGCGCGGCAGCTTACCGCGCACCAGGGTATCGAGATTGTCACGCAGCGTCTGCACGGTCGGCGTGATCTGCTGTAGATCGGTCTCGGTCCGTGCCAGCTTGGTGCGTAACTCCTGATTCTGCCGTTCGAGCGCGTAAATACGCATCCCCAGCAGCAGCGCGGCCAGGATATCGCCCAGAACCATCACCAGGATCACGATCAGCAGCAGCCTGCTGCGCCGACTCCAACCCCGGGATCGATGATCGCCGGTCGGCCGCTGCGAGCGCATCTCCTCAGCGTAACGCGTTGTGTTCGACGTAGGCGCAGGAGGATTTGCGGCATTCGCAGTCATGACAAAAGGCTCCTTGCTTGAAGGTCTGGGTTTTCCTGGCGTCAGCAACGGGACGCATCATCAGGGACAGGATCAACCGCTATCTGGCTCCAGATCGTCGGCGGCGTCACCCTCCGGATGCTGCAGCAGAATGCGTTCCGGTGCGAACTCGGCCAGTCGCGCGGCCGTCTCCCGGGCCACCAAAGGAAAATCGAACGCGCTGTGATCTCCGCGGACTATCGCCAGCCGGCCGGTGGCTAACCCGCGCTGCTGCGCCGCCGTGACGCGGATGGCGCGAATCCAGCGGCCGTCGCTGTCCAGGAAATTGTAGAAGATTTCCGCCTCAACCTGATTGAGGCGATGACTGTCAATCACCTGACGGGCGCGTTCCTGGCGTTCCCGCTGCTGGCGCTCCGCCACGCGCACCTGATTCAACTGCCGATCCTGCTCGCGCTTGCGTTCCGCCTCGGCCTCGAGCTGGCGGCGCAACTCCGCCTGGCGCGCGGCCTCCTCGGCGGCCTGCGTCTTGTCCTTCTTGCGCTGGTGATCCTGCTTGCGCGCGTCGGATTCGCGCTTCTTGGCCTTGTCCGCCGATACCAGTCCCGCTTTCAGCAATTCATCGCGCAGTGACATCGCCGCCATGCTCCCCCTCAGTTCAGTACAGCACCCGGGTACGAATCGTGCCCGCCACCTCGTCAAGACGCTTTTTCAGTTGCAGCGTCTCGGCAGAACCACCGCTATCAACATCGATCACCACGTAGCCAATGCGCGCATTGGTCTGCAGGTACTGGCCGGCGATATTGATCTGCAGCTCGGAGAAAATGGCATTGATCCGCGACAGCACACCCGGCTGATTGCGGTGGATATGCAGCAGGCGGTGCTTGCCGGGATGCTCGGGCAGCGACACCTCGGGAAAGTTGACCGAACCGAGGGTCGAACCGTTATTGCTGTACTTGATCAGCTTACCGGCCACTTCCAGACCGATGTTCTGCTGGGCTTCCTCGGTGCTGCCGCCGACATGCGGGGTCAGCAGTACGTTGTCGAAGGTCCGCAGCGGCGAGATGAATTCATCCTCGTTGCCCTTTGGCTCGACTGGAAACACGTCAATGGCTGCGCCGGCGATCTGCCGCGATTCCAGCGCCGCCACCAGGGCGTCGATATCGACTACCGTACCGCGGGCAGCATTGATCAGGCGCGCGCCGGGCTTCATCCGTGCCAACTGCCCGGCGCCGATCATATTGAAGGTCTGCGCGGTCTCCGGCACATGCAGGGTGACCACGTCGGACTGCTCCAGCAGCACATCCAGGGACAGCAGGGGCCGGGCATTGCCCAGGGCCAGCTTGGTCTCGATGTCGTAGAACACCACCTGCATGCCCAGCGCCTCAGCCAGCAGACCTACCTGGGTGCCAATGTGGCCGTAGCCGATGATACCAAGGGTCTTGCCACGTACTTCGTGCGAACCGGTAGCGGTCTTGCGCCAGCCACCACGATGCGCCAGGGCATTGCGCTCGGGAATACCGCGCAGCAGCAGGATAATCTCGGCCAGCACCAGTTCCGCGACGCTGCGCGTGTTGGAAAACGGCGCGTTGAACACCGGGATACCGCGATCCTGGGCGGCGTCGAGGTCAACCTGGTTGGTGCCGATGCAGAAGCAGCCGACGCCAATCAGCCGCGGCGCCTGCTCGAACACCTGCGCCGTCAGTTGCGTAGCGGAACGGATGCCGATGAAATAGGCATCGCTGACTGATTTGAGCAGTTGCGGCTCGGGCAGCGATTTGAGATGAAATTCAATGTTGGTGTAGCCGTCGGCGCGCAAGGCATCGACAGCGCTGGCATGAATGCCTTCGAGCAACAGAATCTTGATCTTGCTTTTATCCAGTGAGGTTTTGTTCATGGCTGCGCGGGGTCTGGGCGGTGATAAAATGCGGTTGTACGAAGTCCCATGGCTTGGGACCGGTAACCTTACCCTCTTTCTTCCCGAAGCGACAACCAGCGATGACCATGCCGATGTCTCCTGAAACCCGCGCCGCGCTGCTTGACGGTCTGCGCACCTGCCTTGAAGCGGCCTATGTCCGCACTGATCCCGACAGCGCCCAGCACTATGGCCGTGACTGGACCCGGCTGTACACCCCTAATCCGCTGGCGGTGGTGCTGCCCGGCAGCATTGAACAGGTGCAGAACCTGGTCCGCTATGCCTGCGCGCAGCGGCTGGCGCTGGTGCCTTCGGGCGGGCGCACCGGCCTGAGCGGCGCGGCGGTCGCCTGTCAGGGCGAAGTGGTGGTGTCCATGGAGCGGATGAACCGGATCCTGGATTTCGACCCGACCGATCGCAGCGTCACCTGCCAGGCCGGGGTGATCACCGAAAGTCTGCAGAACTTCGCCCGTGAGCAGGGCCTGTACTACCCGGTGGACTTCGCCGCGCGCGGCTCCAGCCATATCGGCGGCAATATCGCCACCAACGCCGGCGGCATCAAGGTGGTGCGCTATGGCCTGACCCGCGACTGGGTGACCGGGCTGAAGGTGGTGACCGGCAGCGGCGAACTGCTCGATCTGAATCGCGGCCTGATCAAGAACGCCAGCGGTTACGATCTGCGCCATCTGTTCATCGGCAGCGAGGGCACCCTCGGCATCATCGTCGAAGCCACCCTGAAGCTGACCCGGCCGCTGTGCGAGCCAACGGTAATGGTGCTCGGCGTCCCCGATCTGGACGGGATCATGGCGCTGTATGACACGTTCCGCAGTGCGCTGGAACTGAGCGCCTTTGAATTCTTCTCCGAACGGGCCTTGCGTCATGTGCTGCGCAAGGGCCCACAACGGCCGTTCGATACCGAGACGCCCTACTACGTGCTGCTCGAATTCGAGAATCCCGAGGGCCGCCATACCGATCAGGCGCTGGAACTGTTCGAGCACGCCGCCGAACAGGGCTGGCTGGCCGATGGCGTGCTCAGCCAGAGCGAAACCCAGGCCCGGGAACTGTGGCGGCTGCGCGAGGACATCAGCGAATCGATCGCTGAGCATCAACCCTACAAGAACGATATTTCGGTCCGCGTCTCCCGGGTACCGGCGCTGCTGACCGAGATCGACGAACTGCTGGGGCGGGAATATCCGGATTTCGAAGTGCTCTGGTACGGCCATATCGGCGATGGCAACCTGCACATCAACATCCTCAAGCCAGCCGATCTGGATACCGCAACCTTCGCCCACACCTGCGGTGCGGTCAGCGAGCAGCTGTTCGCCGCGCTGCAACGGCATGGCGGCAGCATTTCCGCCGAACACGGCGTCGGCCTGACCAAGAAGCCCTACCTGCACTACACCCGCGACACCACCGAAATTGCCTATCTGCGCGCGATCAAGCAGGTGTTCGACCCGCACGGCATCCTCAATCCGGGCAAGATTTTCGACTGACCGCCCGGCCATCCAGCCCGGCCGTTGCCCTCAGGCGAGCGTCTCGATCAGAGCGATCGCCTGCACCGGCAGGGTCGCATCGATCACCACCGGCACCCGCTTGTCCGCCGCCAGCAGGCGCACATGCGCAACGTCGGCATGATCGGCATCGCGCAGCAGCAGCAACCCCGGCACCCGGCGCAGCAGCACCCGGGTAGCCTCGGCAACGCCAGGCTTGATGAAATTGCGATTACCGATCCGGTAGCGCTCATGCAGCCGCGCCAGCACCGCCTGCATCGCCCGGTAGCGCGCCTGCCGCTGTCCGCTATCGAGATGCAGAGGGCCCGCAGTAGCGGTGGCGAAATGCGCGCTGATCTGGTCGAGAAACCAGCCGGAACGATCCTGTGCCCGCCATTGGCCATGAAACACGCAGCCGTGGAAATCATCCGGGCCGATGGCGGCATTGAGCACCGAGCGGCTGGTCAGACCGGAAACCGTGGCGTTGAGAATGCCGCTGGGCAGGGCATAGTCTTCCACCGTGGCTGCCACTTCGGCGACGCCGCCAATATCGGCGATCACATGCAAGGCCGGATCGAGCTGCTTGGACTCGTGGCCATTCCAGCGCGCCAGCGCCTGACGCAGTTCGTCCGCAATCACGCCCTTGGCGGTCCAGCCATCGACAAAGGCCAGACTGGCAGCGGAACGCCCTTCGCGGCGCAGAATGAAGCGCAGCGCATTTTCGTCGATGCCGCGATCGCGAATAATCGAAATCGAGTAGTGACGCGCATCGCCATGACCAAGATGACGCAGGGCACGCATCAGCAAGGCGCCAATCGGCGTGCCGGCCCGGGCCAGCGATACCACGGTGACCTGTCGCGGCCGGCTGCGCGCCAGATGCCCGGCCAGCGCCAACACCTCTGCGGCCAACCGCGCCGCGTAACGTGCGGTCAGTGCCTCGAACAGGCGCAGATAGTCCGGGCCGGGCAGGCGCTCCGCCGACAACAGCTCGCTGTAATGGCGCACGCCGGACTGAATCAGCCGCTCCTTGGTTGCCACCTCCACCGTCTCCAGGGTCAGCGGCTTGAGCAGGAACACAGCATCCTCGGCGCGGTAACTGCCGGAAAACAGATTCATGCCGGATATTCGCTCCAGGTCTCGGCCTGAATCTGGCTGTCACGCGGCACCAGGGCAAAGTCGCAGGCACGCAGAAAGGGAATATCGGTGAGGCTGTCGCCGGCGCCAATGCTGACAATCGGACTCTCCCGCGCCAGCTCGGCGACCACCCGCCGCACCGCATCCTGCTTTTGCGCGCCGCGCACCAGGACGGCCAGATTATTGCCGTTGCGGTGCAGCGCCAGCGTGGGCGGCAGACCCATGGCATGCAGTCGTGCCTGCACCTGTACCAGCGCGGCGCCGCCATCATCCGACTTGACCGATAGATAGGTCAGCCATTCACCGATTGAATGACTGCGCACCCGATAACCATCCGCCGCCGCAGCCGTGCTCAACTGAGCATGCAACGCCCACAGCAGCGGTTGCGCCGCCATCAACAGGGGCCGTACATCGCTATACCACCAGGCCGGCAACCGCCCATCCGGCTGGCGGATCACCGCGCCATGATGGGTGATCCGCCAGGAAATGAACTCGATCGCGACCCGGTCCAGCGCCTCGTCGGTGCGACCGGTCACCGGAATCACTGTGCCACGCTCCAGCCAGAAGCTGAGCAGACGACGCTGGGCACGGGTCATGAAGGAGAGCGCCTGCCCGGTACGATCCAGCGCCGCCGGCAACAGAGGCTCGCCCGGCGGGCATTTGGGCGCGGTTTGCAGAATGGTGTCGTCCAGATCAAGAAAGATCACGATGCGCGGCATGCGTCCTCCACGGCAAATCCCAAGCCGCCGATCTGCGCCGGTAGCGGATGCGCGGCCAGCAGGGCGGGATGTTCGTAGATCACCACCGGCAAGCGGGCTGGATCGAGATTGTAAAGATAATTGACGACGCCGGCGCCGTGATGATCGATGAATTCCAGACGCCTGGTAATGGCATCCCCGACCAGCAGCGGCGAGCGCGTAGTCGACTGGTAATACACATCGTAGCCCGCCTCTTCCAGCGCCAGGGCAACGCGAAACGGGCTGTAGACATACTCACCGGTGCCAATGACCAGCAGCGGCCGGTGCGGCAACTGCAGCGGCAGATGTGGCACAGACCCGCAGCCGGCGCGCAGTCCAGTCCGCGCCGGATCGGTCGCCCAGGCATCGGGCAGCATCCGGGGTGGGGACAGGGGCGCTGGCAAGCCCGACAGCGGGAACGCCGGATCCGCCTGAAACTGGAAGGTGCCCTCGATAAGCGCCGGAAAACTGAGCGGCCGCGCCAGTTGCCGCGCCAGTTGCGCCTGTCGCACCGGGTCCAGCCAGTTGGTGATGCTGACCCAGGCGCAGCGCTCAAGACCCGGATAATGTTGCAGGCAGGCCCGTGCCAGTTCGCCCAGGGTGCGCCCGGTGGAAATTTCGTCATCGACCAGCACCAGACTGCGCGCCGCCCGCAGCAGCGGTTGCAAAGCCGGCCTGGCTTGATACAGCAGGTGATCGGGCGCGTGGCTGTGCGCCTCATCAAAGGCAAAAGCCAGCGGCCGCGCCAGCCGGCAACGCGTGCTTTGCCAATACAGCACATCATCACGCCCGGTCAGGCCCACGACCTCCTCGGCAACGCCGCGGCCTAGCGCGGTAGCCGTTTCCGCCATGCCAATCACCAGCAGCGGCCCGGGCAGATCGGCGATCGTGGCCGCCAGTTGCCGATGCACCGCGCGCATCACACTAGGTCGCACCGGCCAGTGCTTGCCGAGCACCTTGCTGACGAACAGGTACAGCCGGCGTGGATTCTGCCGGGTCGCCACGGTCAGACAATCCTCCAACGGCCAGTGCTCGCGGCGCAGGGCCAGCGTCAGGCAACCGGCCTGGATCGGCAGGCTCAGGCTCCGCATCGGCGGCCTCCTCGCTCACAGGCTAAAATCATCCAGAATCGTGCGCAGGCGATGCCGGTAACTGTGCTCGGCCAGCACCCGTTGCCGCCCGGCGGCCGCGATGCACGCTCCCCAGTGCGGCTCACGGCGCAAGCGCGCGACCAGACTGTTCAATTCGTCGATATCACGATAGACCAGAATTTCACGGCCCGGCTCGAAGCAGCGCGGCAGATCAAGCAGATCGTCATTCAGCACCACCGCGCCACAGGCCAGCGCCTCGAAGCCACGCTGGTTCAGGCCGTGTTCGACATTGGCCTCATTGCGAATATTAAGCACCGCACGATGGCGCTGATACAGGGCAATCAACGCTCCACGGCTGATCTTGTGACTGTGCACCCGGTGAAAACCTTCGCGGCGCAGCAGGCGCCAATCGGTGCCAATCACCCGCGCCGGTGCTTCCAGCCCGCGCACCACGGCTTCCCGAAATGCGGTATGACTGGCAACAAACAGCAGTTCCTCACGGCGTGGACCCTGCGCAGCCATAAACAGCTCCGGATCAACCGCTAGCGGTAAATAACAGGCCGGAGTGGTGAAGCCGGCCTGGGCCGCGTCCTGAAAAAAATGGCTGTCGGTGAAATACAACCGGTCGCAGCCTTCGGCCTGTTCCCGTCCAGTGCTCGGGAACCGGTCACCCACCAGCCCCGCGATACACGGGCGCGGCGTCACCGCATGCAGCAGCCGGTAATAGTCCACCGGCACGCCGAACACCCCAGCCACCAGAACCACATCCGGCCGAAAGTCCAGCACTGTCCGCTCAAACCGCTCGAGCATCCATGCAGTAGTCGCCGCCTGCCGTCCATCCCACTTAGCGCGCAGCCGCGAAGGCCAATCCTCACCATTGATGGCGAACAGCCGGCTGTCATAGCCCATCCCAACACAGGCCCGGTGCAGGTTCTCCAGCCACAACACCAGGCTGCCGCGCTTGCCCAGCAGCAGAATGCGCGCCGATGTCACCCGGGCCACCGTGCGCGCACCATGACAGTGCAGATCAGCATGCTGTGTCACGCCGGCGTCGGCAACGCTCACTGCAATACTTGACTTCCGCCCAGCAGGCCACCCATTTGCGCCGCCAGGCAAAGGGCCGGCCACATCTTAGACACTGTTTTTCCGGCAGGTGACTCTTTTTCACGCCCCGCATGCATCCCCCCGTTGCGCGCCGCGCCAGCAAAACCGTTGCCACGACTCTATATCAAGCTGCTGCATTCCCGCCACCCTTACCCGGAGCGCCCCAGACCAATACATGGCATGGATCATGCTAGATACTGCGCCAAAATTCCTGTCGCTATCGCATTGTGCACAGCTCGGCTACCCTTTTTGGTGCAAGACCGTAAACAGCACCCTGAATGATCCCTGACCCTTCGACTCCATCCAACCCACGCTGGGAGTTCTGCATGAACAGGCGCAATACCCTTGCTTTCTCTCTCACCGCAACCCTGCTGCTTGCCGCCGGAACCGCGCAAGCCGGCAACACGCTAAACGCCGTCAAGGAACGGGGTTACGTCAAGTGCGGTGTCAGTGAAGGTTTGCCGGGCTTTTCCTACGCCGATGCCAAGGGCAACTACAGCGGCATCGATGCCGACGTGTGCCGCGCCATCGCTGCTGCGGTGTTCGGCGATGCCACCAAACTCAAGTTCACCCCGCTGACTGCCAAGGAGCGCCTCACCGCCCTGCAATCCGGCGAGATCGACGTGCTGTCGCGCAACACCACCTGGACCTCCAGCCGCGACTCCGCCCAGGGCCTGAACTTCACCGGCGTCACCTATTACGACGGACAGGGCTTCCTGGTGAACAAGAAGCTCGGCGTCAAGGGCGCCAAGGAACTCGATGGCGCCACCGTGTGCGTCCAGGCCGGCACCACCACCGAACTGAACCTGAGCGACTACTTCCGCGCCAACAAGATGAAGTTCACCCCGATCAGCTACGACAAGTCCGACGAAAGCGCCAAGTCGCTGGAAGCCGGGCGTTGCGACGTGCTGACCTCCGACCAATCGCAGCTCTATGCCCAGCGCATCAAACTGGCCAAGCCCGATGACTATGTGGTGCTGCCGGAAGTGATCTCCAAGGAGCCGCTCGGCCCGGTGGTCCGCCACGGCGACGATGAGTGGTTCGACATTGTCCGCTGGACCCTGTTCACCATGGTCAACGCTGAGGAAATGGGCATCACCTCCAAAAACGTCGACGAAATGAAGAAATCCACCAATCCCGACATCAAGCGCATGCTCGGTGTCGAGGGCGACAAGGGCAAGGATTTCGGTCTGGCCAATGATTGGATGGCGGTGGTCATCAAACAGGTCGGCAACTACGGCGAGGTCTTCGAACGCACCGTCGGCAAGGGCAGCGACCTGAAGATCGCGCGCGGCCAGAATGCCCTGTGGACCCAAGGCGGCCTGCAATACGCGCCGCCGGTGCGCTGAGGTTCGTTGAAGTTCACCCCTGCCGCAGCCTCCTGATCGGCGATCCACGCGACCGGGGCCATGCCCGCCCGGCGCGCCACCGACCAGGAGGATAGCGGCTGAACCGCCACGAACGCCGCTACGGGAACCCGCCATGGCCGACAGGGCAGAACAACAGATCACCCTTCCCGCCAAGCCACCGTTTTGGAATGACCCGAAAACCCGGGCCATTGCCTTCCAGGTTATCGCCCTGGTGCTCACGGTCGGCTTTGGTCTGTACATCTTTGACAATACTCAAACCAACCTGCGCCGGCTGGGCATTGCCTCCGGTTTCGACTTCCTCGGATCGCCGGCCGGCTTCGACATCATCCAGACCCTGATCCCCTACTCGGCCAGTTCCAGCTACGGACAGGTATTCTGGGTCGCGCTGCTGAATACGCTGCTGGTCGCGCTGCTGGGCGTCATCCTGGCCACTCTGCTCGGCTTTGTCATCGGCGTGGCCCGGTTGTCGAAAAACTGGCTGATCGCCAAACTGGCACTGGTCTACATCGAAATTTTCCGCAACGTCCCGCTGTTGCTGCAGATCTTCTTCTGGTACTTCGCGGTGTTGCGGGCGATGCCGGCGCCACGGCAAAGCCTGAGTCTGGGCGATGCGGTCTTCTTGAACATTCGTGGCCTGTACCTGCCGATGCCGGAATTTCAGACCGGTTTTGGCTGGGTGCTCGTCGCACTCGCGGTTGCACTCGGGCTGAGCGTCGCCATCGCGCGCTGGGCGCGGCGGCGACAGATGGCCACCGGTCAACCGTTTCCGGTGCTGGCAACGACCCTGGCGCTGCTGCTGGGTCTGCCGCTGCTGGTCTTCGTCCTCGCTGGGGCGCCGCTGCACTGGCAGCTTCCGGAACTGCGCGGCTTCAACTTCCAGGGCGGCTGGGTGGTGATTCCGGAAATGGCCTCGCTGCTGCTGGCGCTGACCGTGTACACCGCCGCCTTTATCGCCGAAATCGTGCGTGCCGGTATCCAGGCGGTCAGTCACGGCCAGACCGAAGCCTCGTTCTCACTGGGCCTGAATACGGGCCTGACCCTGCGCCTGATCATCCTGCCGCAGGCGCTGCGGGTGATCATCCCACCGCTGACCAATCAGTACCTGAACCTGACCAAGAATTCCTCGCTGGCCGCTGCGATTGGCTATCCGGATCTGGTGGCGACCTTCGCCGGCACCACGCTGAACCAGACCGGTCAGGCCATCGAGTGCATCGCCATCACCATGGCGGTCTACCTGAGCATCAGCCTGCTGATTTCGCTACTGATGAATATGTACAACCGCCGCATGGCCCTGGTGGAGCGTTGACTAATGAGCACAACTCACGTTCCCCATCCCGATCTGCCGCCACCGGCCAGCACGATCGGTGCGCTCGGCTGGCTGCGCCGCAACCTGTTCTCGTCACCCCTCAACGTGGCCCTGACCGTTCTGGCGGCATATCTGCTGGCGATCAGTCTGCCCCCGCTGCTGCGCTGGACACTGTTCGATGCAAGCTGGAGCGGCGACAATCGCGAAGCCTGCACGGCGAACAGCGGCGCCTGCTGGGTGTTCATCAAGGTGCATTTTGGGCAGTTCATGTACGGCTTCTACCCGGAGGCACAGCGCTGGCGGGTTGACGCTGTGGTGGTGCTGCTGATCGCCGGCGCCGCGCCGTTGTTCATCAGCTCCGTGTCCAATCCGCTCAAGGTGCGCCTGGGCCTGGGCCTGCTGCTGCTGTATCCGCTGCTGGCCTTCATGCTGCTGCATGGCGGACTGTTCGGTCTGCCGGTGGTGGACACCCGCCAGTGGGGTGGCCTGTTGCTGACTCTGGTGATCGCCGGGGTGGGCATGACGGCCGCGCTACCGCTGGGCGTGCTGCTGGCACTGGGGCGGCGCTCGAAAATGCCGGCCATCCAGACCCTGTGCGTGACCTTCATCGAGTTCTGGCGCGGCGTGCCGCTGATCACCGTACTGTTCATGTCTTCGGTCATGCTGCCGCTGTTTCTGCCAACCGGAATGAATTTCGACAAGCTGCTGCGGGCGCTGATCGGCGTCACCCTGTTCCAGGCCGCCTACATGGCCGAGGTGGTGCGCGGCGGCCTGCAGGCGATTCCCAAGGGTCAGGTCGAGGCCGCTGCCGCTCTGGGTCTGGGCTACTGGAAAACCATGACCCTGATCGTGCTGCCGCAGGCACTGAAGCTGGTCATCCCTGGCATCGTCAATACCTTCATCGCCCTGTTCAAGGATACTTCGCTGGTGCTGATCATCGGCCTGTTCGACCTGATGAACATCGTCCATAGCGCCACCACGAACCCCGCCTGGCTGGGCTTTTCCACCGAGGGCTATGTATTCGCCGCTGCGGTTTACTGGCTGTTCTGCTTTAGCATGTCCCACTACAGCCAAAGCCTGGAAAAACGCCTGCACACCGGCCACAAGCGCTAGGAACCCAATACCATGCCTGAATCCTCTCCCGTTTCCCCACTCGCCCCGCTGTCCGGGCAGGTCATGATCGAGATGGACGCTGTCCACAAGTGGTACGGCACTTTCCATGTGCTCAAGGATATCAATCTGACCGTGCAGAAGGGTGAGCGCATCGTCATCTGCGGCCCGTCCGGATCCGGCAAATCGACCACCATCCGCTGTATCAACCGCCTGGAGGAATACCAGCGCGGGCGTATCGTGGTCGATGGCCATGAACTGAGCAACGACGTCAAGCAGATCGAGCAGATTCGCCGCGAAGTCGGCATGGTCTTCCAGCATTTCAACCTGTTTCCGCACCTGACCGTGCTGGAAAACTGCGTGCTGGCGCCGATCTGGGTGCGCAAACTGCCGCGCAAACAGGCCGAGGAAATCGCCATGCGCTATCTGGAGCGGGTCAAGATTCCCGAGCAGGCAAAAAAATATCCCGGGCAGCTGTCCGGCGGTCAACAGCAGCGGGTCGCCATCGCCCGCAGCCTGTGCATGAATCCCAAGATCATGCTGTTCGACGAGCCGACTTCAGCACTGGATCCGGAGATGATCAAGGAGGTGCTCGATACCATGGTCACCCTGGCCGAGGACGGCATGACCATGCTCTGCGTCACCCACGAAATGGGCTTTGCGAAAACCGTCGCCCATCGGGTGATCTTCATGGATGGCGGCGAGATCATCGAGCAGAACGCGCCGCAGGAGTTTTTCACCAACCCGCGCTCGGAGCGGACCCGGCTGTTCCTGAGCCAGATCCTGCATCACTGACCGCCAGGATCTGAATGCCCAATCCAATACAAATTGAAACGCCTTGAGGAGGTTGATACCGGGCACGGCGCATGGGGTGCGGTGCAGCGCTCACCCACCCCGCAACGCCGCGATCACCGGCGCGGTTTCCGGCCATACCCCGCGCCAGAGGTGGAACGATTCGGCAGCCTGTTCCACCAGCATGCCTAGCCCATCCAGGGACTGTGCCGCGCCCTGCTCACGACCCCAACGCACGAATGCGGTTGGTTCATGGCCGTACATCAGGTCGTAGCACCAGCCATCCGCAGCCAGCACACCCGGCGGCAGCGGCGGTACCGCATCCTCCAGACCCGCGGCGGTCGCATGAATGATCAGATCAAAGGCACGACCGGCCAGATCAGCAAAGCCACAGCCCGACACCTGCCCCAGATCGGTAAAGCGCAGCGCCAGATCCAGCGCCTTGTTGGCACTGCGATTGGCGATCAGCACCTGAGCCGGCCGCTCCAGCAGCAGGGGTTGCAGCACGCCCCGCGCCGCCCCGCCCGCACCAAGCAGCAG
>DAITNL010000061.1:0-692 GCA_036834665.1 Candidatus Competibacteraceae bacterium
CAGGCCGATCAGTGCGGTCATCGGCGTGCGCAGATCGTGGGACAAGCCGGCCAGCAGCGCGCTGCGTTCCCGCTCTGCCTCCATTTTGACCTGCGTATCACGGGCGATCGCGGCAAAATGCACCCGTTCCAGGACGATGGCGATGAGCACAGCGAGGGTTTCCAGCAGCCGGCTCTGTTCCGGGAGCAGCGGCAGCCGGCGGCAATCAAGGGCTGCGACCAGTACACCGCGAGTGCGCAGAGGAGCCTTGAGCGGCAGGTACAGCAGCGGTGCATCGGGCTGGCAATCGGCGCCCAGGCCGGCCAGCTCATTGTGGTCGTAACACCATTGCGCGATCGCCAGATCAATATCCGGTTGGCCGGGCTGCGTCGCGGGTGGCTGCAACTGGTTCTGCGCATTCGGTAGCAGCAGTCGCACCTTGGTGTGGGAGCGGGTTGCGACGCACCGCTCGCTGACTTCGATCACCTGTTCGGCAGTGGCGGCCCCGGACAGCTCGCGCGCGATTTCGTAGAGGAAGCAGGCCCGTTCCTCGCGTGCGCGGGCTACCTGAACCTGGTGGCGAAAGCGGGCGGTGAGCTGGCCAACGCTCAGGCCCACGATTAGCATGACCGCGAAGCTGAGGATCGATTGCAGAGTTTCAAACGCGAAGGCGAAGCGCGGTGGCATGAAGACGAAATTGAACGCCAGTACGT
>DAITNL010000061.1:702-15845 GCA_036834665.1 Candidatus Competibacteraceae bacterium
TTGAAGACCGCGACCAGCACCGCCGGACCGCGGCCATAACGCGCCGCCACGCCAACCACCGCCAGCAGGAACAGCATGACGATATTGGCATGGTCGAGATGGGGCGACAGGGGCATGGCGGCCAGGGTGACGCCCAGTGAAGCCAGCAGCGCGATCCCGTAACCCGGCAGCCAGCCGGTCGAATCGACCTGTTGGTGGAGTTTTGCCCACCGCAGCGGGCTGTTGTTCCGCGTGTTATCGTGGCTGGACGCTAGGCCGGGTTTGGGACGATGATCGTTCATGGTGTTTTCGGTGCGTCCTCGTTTTCCAGCGGCCAGTACAGGAACGGCGGCGCAGTCGACAGGGGATCAGCGGTCCTTGCGAGTGTCCGGGCCCGGCGAGGATACGCAGGTAACGTGTGTGCATTCAGCTATCGCGACTCTGCCCGAGCGCGAGTAAACTCATTGAACAAAGCTGGTTTCCGAGCAACAGCTCCGGCTGTTTGAGCACCCATCCAATACACACTAACCTGCCGATTCTGAGCATGGGAACCGCAACCATGACGCCAGAGCGACGACTCTACAGCGGCAAACAGCCGCCGGCGCGCTTCAACATGGCTCGCTACTGCCTGGAAACGGCCGCGCGCCTGACACCGGACAAGGTGGCCTTGATCGTGGTGTCCGATGCCCGCACCCCGGTCGAACAGGCCGAATGCTGGACCTACACGCAACTGGATGTGGCGGTGCGGCGTCTGGCGGCGGGCCTGCGCGATCTGGGTTTACAACCGGGTGCGCGGCTGATGATCCGCATGGGCAATACCAGCGATTATGCGCTGCTGTTTTTCGCCGCCATCGCTGCCGGTTGCGTGCCCATTCCCTCCTCGGCGCAACTGACCGTTGAGGAGGCCGCTTTTCTGCTCAACGACTCCGGCGCTCAGGTGCTGGCCCAGTCGGCGGATCTGGCCCTGCAGCCGCCCCCGGGCGTGCAGGTACTGGACTCGGCCGCCATCGCCGCGTTGTGCAACAGGTCCGCGCCGCTGGATTATGCCGATACCGCGGCTGATGATCCGGCGTTTCTGATTTACACCTCGGGCACTACCGGCCAGCCCAAGGGCGTGCTGCACGCGCAGCGCTCGGCCTGGGGACGGCGGCCGATGTACCAGGGCTGGTATGGCATGCGCGCCGATGACGTGATGCTGCACGCCGGAGCGTTCAACTGGACCTATACCCTGGGCGTGGGTCTGACCGATCCCTGGGCCAATGGCGCTACTGCCGTGCTGTACAACGGGCCGCGTGATGTCACCGTCTGGCCGCTGCTGCTGGAAAAGTTCCGGGCCACTCTGTTCGCAGCGGTGCCGGGTCTGTACCGGCAGATTCTGAAATACAACGATCTGCACGCATTCGACCTGTCATGCCTGCGCCATGGCCTGACCGCCGGCGAAGCCCTGAACAGCGCGCTGCTGGAACAGTGGCGGCAGGTGACCGGCAAGGAGCTGTATGAGGCGCTGGGGATGAGCGAATGCTCAACCTATATCTCCACCGCACCCGGTGCGCCGGTCAGGCCGGGTAGTCCGGGTCAGCCACAGCCGGGGCGCTGCGTGGCGGTGCTGCCGGTTGTCGGTGGCGAAGAACCGTTGCCGGTGGGTGAAACTGGCCTGCTGGCCGTGCATCGCAGCGATCCAGGCTTGATGCTGGGTTATTGGAATCGACCCGAGGAAGATGCCCTGGTCTATCGCGGCGACTGGTTTTTAGGCGGTGATCTGGCGCATTTCGATGCTGAGGGCTACCTGCATTATCACGGCCGCAATGATGATGTGATGAATGCGCTCGGTTACCGGGTATCGCCGCTGGAAGTCGAGCAGTGCCTGAGCCGGCATCCGGCGGTGGCGGAAGTGGCGGTGACCGAGGTGGCAGTGCGCGATGGGGTGACGGTGATTGCCGCTTTCGTGGTGCCGCGCGATCCCGACGAGCCCGAGGGCCTGGATGCTGCGCCGCTGCTGGCTTTCGCCCATGCGCACCTGGCCGCCTACAAGTGCCCGCGCGAGATCATTTTTACCGACGCCCTGCCACGTACCGCCAATGGCAAGGTGCGCCGTCGTGATCTGGCGCGGCATCGGCTGTTAAAACCGGAGAGTGAGAGATGAGTGGAGCACAATGCGCATGCTGAGTCTGCCGGATGAGTTCATGCCCGCCTGCGAGTCCACCGCTGTTCCCGAAGCCCCAGGCTGGTGGTTCGCCTTCACGGGCAGCACCCTGCTGGTGCGTCCGGAGACTGGGGGCGGGACGGTTGAACTGCCGCACGGCGCAGTCTGGCCGTTCGCGGAACAGCCGCCGCTGCGCTGCCTGTTCCTGGGGATGTTGAATGGCCAGCCCTGCCATGCGCTTGATCTGGCCGAGGCACCGCCGCCGCCTGGCCTGTCATTCATCGGCCTGCGCGAGCTGTGGGGTCGGCTGGATGACGCGCGCCTGGGTATCGCCGGTCAGGCGCTGCAGCTGATTGAATGGGATCGCAGTCATGGCTTTTGCGGGCGCTGCGGTACACCGACCCAGCGCCGCGCTGATGAACGTGCCCGGCATTGCGCCGCCTGTGGGCTGACCGCCTATCCGCGGCTATCACCGGTGGTGATGGTGCGGGTGCTGCGTGAGGATGGCCGGATCCTGCTGGCGCGCGCCCCACGGTTTGCTCCTGGTGTGTATAGCGTGCTGGCCGGCTTTGTCGAGGCTGGCGAAACCCTGGAGCAGGCCATACACCGCGAGATTGCCGAGGAAGTGGGTATCCAGGTGCGCAATCTGCGCTACTTTGCCAGCCAGTCCTGGCCATTTCCACACTCGCTGATGATTGCCTTCAGCGCTGACTATGCCGGTGGTGAACTGCGTGTGGATGGGCGCGAGATTGTCGATGCCGGCTGGTTCAGCGCCGCCGATTTGCCCGGACTGCCCAGCCCGATGAGTATGGCCTGGCGGCTGATTCAGGACTTTGTGACTCAGGAAGCACACTAGCAATGGGATGGATTGGGTACAGGCTTGATTGATTGAGGTGGCGCGTGAACGAGCGTTTCAGACACGACGATAACAATGAAAATAATAACAATAATGACAATGGGTATGTGCCGCAGGACTGGGGCGAGGCGCGTTTTAACGCGCTGTGGCAGCGCTGTCTGGCAGCGGTACCGGTAGCGGTAGCGGCGCCCTATGCGCGGCTGGCGATGCTGTATGGCGAGCCGATGCGCCACTACCACACCTTCGACCATATTCAGCATTGTCTACAGGAATTCGATGCCATTGCCGGGCAACTCGAGCACGCCGACGCGGTTGAGATGGCGCTCTGGTTTCACGATGCCATCTATGTGCCGGGAGCCAGTGATAACGAACAGCGCAGCGCCCAGTTGTTTCGCAGTTGTGCCGTCGGTGGCGATCCGAGCTTTTGCCAGCGAGTGGACGAGCTGATCATGGTCACCACGCACCGCGTGCCACCGCACGGTCATGACGAACGCTTTATGGTGGATATCGACCTGTCCAGCTTTGGTCAGCCGTGGACGGAGTTTTTGCACGATGGCCAGGATTTGCGCGCCGAGTCTGCTCATTCCGACGATGCCGGTTACTATCAGAGCCAGTTGCGCTTCCTGAACAGCCTGTATCAACGCCCGAATCTATTCCAGACTGCGTTCTTCCAGGCGCGTTATGAACAGGCTGCACGGACCAATATCGAGCGCTTGATTGCGCGGTTGCGGGCCTGCGGCTATGGCAGCAGCAGCTAGCCGCGATCCCTGTTGTATCTCGTGATATGCCCGTCGTTTCCAGGAGGGTGTGTTTATGCAAGCAAAGCCCAGCGATCTGGCCGCCGTTTTGGGACATGACGGAGTGCGTGCCTCGCGGATCGTCGCCGCTGCGGTGCTGTTTGCCGATATTTGCGGCAGTACGCGCCTGTTCGAGACCCATGGCGATCAGCGTGCCCGGGAGATCGAAAGCCAGGTGTTGGGTCACCTGGCGGACTGTACCGCCGCGCAGCAGGGCGTGGTGGTCAAAACCATTGGCGATGAGATCATGAGCGGCTTCGCCGATGCTGCCAGCGCGGTCGGCGCTGCCTGCGCCATGCACCGCTGCCTTAGGGCCGATCCGGCGCTGGCGGCGCTGGGTATCGCTATCCGTATCGGCTTGTATTATGGGCCGGTGCTGCTGGAGGGTAATGACCTGTTTGGCGATGCGGTGAATGTCGCCGCGCGCATGGTGGCGCTAGCCAAGGCCGACCAGATCATTACGACCCGCGATACTCTGAACACGCTGCCGGCCGGGTTCGTGCAGACGAGCCGTGATCTGGGGCAGGCCTGGGTACGCGGTAAGCAGGATGAAATGGCCATCGCCGAGGTGCTCTGGGCTGACTCCAACAGTCTGACCCAGATGGCTACGCCCCAGGAAGAGCTGCGTGGCCTGCTGTTCGCGCGCCTGGACCTGAACTATCGTGATCGTCATGTCGAGCTGCTGCCGAGTGCGCAGGTGTTCACCCTGGGGCGCGGCGAGCGCAACAGTCTGGTGGTGGATCGCGAACTGGTGTCGCGCACTCACGCCAGCATCGAGTTTCGCCAGGGCAAGTTCATCCTGGTCGATCGCAGCACCAACGGTACCTACCTGCTGCTCGACAATGGTGCGCGTTTCTTTGTGCATCGCGAGGAATTTGCCCTGCATGGCCATGGCAGCATTTGCCTCGGTCAGGCAGTTTCACAGCAGAATCCGGACCTGATTGACTACACCTGCAGCGAAACCTGAATGGCGGCGCGAGCACTCGCTCCTGGAGAACAAGATCGATGGCAGACACAATCAGTCTTTGCATGACCGATGCGAACGGCTACCAGCTATTCGATTACCGGTTTCTGAACAGCTATGGCAATGGTGAGGAAATCCGGGTGTGCTCGGTCATGGAGATGATCAACAAGGTGAAGGAACTGGCGAGCCAGCGCCGAAGCAGGATCCGGCATCTGTATATCAACGGCCATGGCGCACCGGGCTATCAGGCTGTTGGCGCTGGCCGGGGCTGGGATGAGAGCGGCGAGCGCAGTTTGCAACTGGATCCGGAGGATCGCAGCTGGAACGGTTGCCTGCGGGGGGTTGCAGCCTGGGCGGGTCTGGGATTGCTGCGTGAGCATCTGACCGATGATGCCATGGTGACGCTATCGGGTTGCGAGGTGGCGGCGGGCGAAAAGGGCAAGGGTCTGATGCGCGCGGTGGCGACCACGATGGGCGTATGGGTGCAGGCTGCCGATGCCAAGCAGTTCGCGTGGATTCCCGGCTGGGAGGGCAAGGTGTGGTTGTGCAGCCCGGCTGGACAAATCCTGCGGCCGGATGGCAGCTATATGTAGCTATATGCAGGAGCCAGGCGCGACGCCTGGTAACAGAACTCCACAAGGCATGCAAAGCACCCTGCAGAGTCCTTGTGCCTGGCTCGGTCAGACCGGCCGGCGGGTAGTGATCTGGTTAAACCTATAAAACCTGCTTGAGAAAGGTCTGCGCGCGCGGTTCCCGTGGCGCGGTGAAGAATTGTGCAGGGGGTGCATCTTCCAGAATCCGCCCGGCATCCATGAACAGCACCCGGTGCGCGACCTCGCGGGCAAAACCCATCTCATGAGTGACCACCGCCATGGTCATGCCTTCCCGCGCCAGCTGCTGCATCACATCCAGCACCTCGCCGACCATTTCCGGGTCCAGGGCACTGGTTGGCTCGTCGAACAGCATCACCTTGGGATCCATGGCCAGGGCACGGGCGATGGCCACCCGCTGCTGCTGACCCCCGGACAGGCGTGAGGGATACTGCTGCGCCTTCTCGGCAATGCCGACCTTGCTCAGCAGCGCCATGGCCTTGTCATGGGCGTCGGCGGCCTTGCGCTTGCGCACGACACGCTGCGCCAGGGTCACGTTTTCCAGCACGGTCTTGTGCGGGAACAGGTTGAAATGCTGAAACACCATGCCGACCTCACGCCGTACCGCGTTGAGGTTGGTCTTGCTGCCGGCGATGTCGATGCCGTCGATGATCACCTGGCCGTCGTCAAACTCTTCCAGGCCATTCAGGCAGCGCAGGAAGGTCGACTTGCCAGAGCCGGAGGGGCCGATGACCACCACAACCTCGCCCTTGGCGATTGCCGTGGAGACATCATCCACCGCCCGCACCACCTGATTGCGGCTGGTGAAGATCTTGACCAGATGCTTGACCTCAATCACTGCGGGCGAACCTCCGTTCCAGCCAGAAGAGCAATTGCGAAAGCACCGAGGTGACCAGCAGGTAGAGCAGGGCGACCGTAAACCAGATTTCAAAGGTGGCGAAGCTGGAGGTGATGATCTCCCGGCCGCTCTTGGTCAGATCAGTGATGGCGATGACCGACACCAGCGAGGAATCCTTGATCAGGCTGATGAATTGCCCGGCCAGCGGCGGCAGGACCCGCTTGAAGGCCTGCGGCAGGACGATGTGCAGCATGGTTTCCGTCGCGCTCATGCCCAGCGAGCGGGCCGCCTCGGACTGGCCCCGGGGAATCGACTGGATGCCGGCGCGCACGATTTCGGCGATGTAGGCACCCGCAAACAGGGCCAGTGCACCCACGCCGGCCACGATCCGATCCAGATTCAGTACGGTGCCGATGAAGAAGTAGAAGATGAAAATCTGCACCAGCAGCGGTGTGCCACGGATCAGTTCGATATACAGCACCGCCAGCCCACGCAGGGCCGGATTGGGCGACAGCCGGCACAGGCCCGTGATCAGGCCGATAATCAGGCCGATGAACCCGGAGACGAAGGAAAGCCAGATGGTGACCCACAGTCCCTGGGTGAGGGGGCCGATTCGCCAGTGCGGGGTGGTGCCGATGTCATCATCGGCGGCTACGGTATCGCCGACCTTGACCTGGAGGCTGCTGCTGGCGACCGTCACCTGGAGCGGCGCACCGCCGGTAGCCGGCGCGATATCCACCGTGCTGGTGGCGCTATCGCTGTGGATGGCCTGCACCGTGCCGGCCGCCGGCGCAACTTGCGGCTCATCGGCCTTATAGAGAAAGTATTGCGGAACCCGTTCCCAGCGCCATTCATAGTGAACGCGCTGGGTTGCGAACCACAAACCGGTCGCCATACCCACCAGAATCAGCACCAGCAGCCCCTGCCAGGGCCACTGGGGTGAACGTTGTTTGAGCGGCACGGCGGATTACTGGACGTCTTTCAGCCAGTTGGTGTTCTTAAACCATTTCTGCTGCAGCTTTTCGTGCTCGCCATTCTTCTTGATAGTGACCAGGAATGCGTTGATTGCCTTGAGGAATTCGGGATCGCCCTTGGCGATGGCCCAGCCGATCGGTTCGTCGGTGAACGGCTTGTCGAGGAACACCAGTTTGCCCTCGCCGCGCTGCACGTTGGCGACCAGGTTATAGGGCGAGTCGTAGATGAAGGCATCTACCTTGCCGTTGACCACTTCCATGACCCCTTCAGCCTCGGTTTCGTAGGAGAAATACTTGGCCTTGGGAATGTATTTCTTGGTGGCGATTTCGCCGGTGGTGCCGAGCTTGGAGGCGACCTTGTACTGGGACTTATTCAGGTCCTTGTAGGACTTGACCTTATCGGCAAGATCCTTGCGCAGCAGGATGGTCTGGCCGACCAGCATGTACGGCTCGGAGAAATCGACTTTCTGAGCGCGTTCTTCAGTAATGGTCATGCCGCTCATGATGATGTCGCACTTGTCGGTGAGCAGCGCCGGGATAATGCCATCCCAGGCGGTGCTGACCAGTTCCAGCTTGGCGGCGCCCAGATCCTTGGCCAGCAGTGCGGCCAGGTCGGGATCGAAGCCGATGATCTCGCCGCGCTTGTTGGTCAGTTCAAACGGCATGTAGGCCGGTTCCAGGCAGACCCGCAGGCCGTCCTTCTTGATCTGTTCCAGCTTGCCGGCCCAGGCGGGCGACAGATTCAGGCTGAATACGGCCAGCGCGGCCAGCGCAAGCAGACGCTTTTTCATGCAGGAACGCTCCTCTCTAGGCGGCTCGAAGATCGCAATGACAACTGGGAAAAGCACCAGCCCGATCAGGGCTGGCGCATACCGCCGAATACTACCGTTTCATGACGCAAGAGGACAGTCATCATGCATGCTGCTAGGTGGATTTGCCCTCGTCGAGCAGTTCCTTGATCACCATGCGCGTACCGCAATCCGGGCAGCGGGGCATGTCCTCGATGGGAATGTAGATGATCTCGGTGTGGCGACACTGCGGGCATTCAACCTGCACGGGTTCGGCTCTGTCACGCTGCATGGTAAAACTCCTCGCCCAGGGGGCGGGTTAGGCACAGAGGCGAGCGATGGCCTGTTCGAAACGCTGCAGACCGTGCTCGATCAGTTCGTCCGGGATGATCAGTGAGGGGGCCAGACGGATCACGTCCGGTCCGGCCACCAGGATCAGCAGGCCCTCGTCGAGGGCGGCCTTGATGAAATCACGGCTGCGGCCGTGCCAGGCTGGGCTCAACTGACAGCCCAGCAGCAGGCCCATGCCGCGCAGTTCGCTGAACACGGCAAAGCGCTGGTTGATCCGTTCCAGCCCGGCCCTGAACAGCGCGTGCTTGTGGCGCACCCCGGCCAGCACGGCGGGGTCGCTGAAAATCGCCAGCGCCGCGCCGGCGACCGCACAGCCGAGCGGGTTGCCGCCATAGGTGGTGCCATGGCTGCCAACGTTAAGGCTGCGGGCGATGGCGGCGGTGGTGAGCATGGCGCTGATCGGGAAACCGCCGCCGATGCCCTTGGCCGTGGTGAGAATGTCCGGGATCACGCCATAGCCCTGATAGGCGTAGAGGTGGCCGCTGCGACCGTTGCCACACTGCACTTCGTCGAAGATCAGCAGGGCCTGATGGCGGTCACACAGCGCGCGCACGCCCTGCAGGAATTCCGGGGTTGCCGGAGTCACGCCGCCTTCGCCCTGCACCGGTTCCAGGATCACCGCGCAGGTGCGCTCGGAAATCGCGGCGGCACAGGCGGCTAGATCATTGAACGGCACATGGCGGATGCCCGGCGGCAGCGGTTCGAAGCCCTCGGTGTACTTGGGCTGGCCGCCGACGGTGACGGTGAACAGGGTGCGGCCATGGAACGACTGGGTGAAGGCGATGATTTCGCGCTTGTCGGCGCTAAAGTGATCGGCGGAATATTTGCGCGCCAGCTTGAGCGCGGCCTCGTTGGCCTCGGCGCCGGAGTTGGCGAAGAACACCCGTTCGGCAAAGGTCAGTTCGCACAGCCGCTCGGCGAGACGCAGGGCGGGTTCGTTGGTGAGCACATTGCTGACATGCCAGAGTTTTTGCGCCTGTTCGGTCAGTGCGGCTACCAGCGCCGGGTGGGCATGGCCGAGGCCGGTGACGGCGATGCCGCCGGCAAAGTCGATGTACTCGCGCCCATCCTGATCCCACAGGCGCGAGCCTTCGCCACGCACCGGAATGATCGCCGCCGGGGCGTAGTTGGGAACCATGACGTGATCGAACAGCGCGCGGGTAACAGGGGTGTGGCTCATCGGAACGATCCTGAACAAAGGTTGGGCCGGGAGGTGGAAAGGCGCATAGCATACCGGTTTTTACTGTGTTCTTAGTGCCGTCCGCAGTGGTGATCGTTCCCGGCACCGCCCGCGCGAGGGCGCCGGCAGTCGTGAATGCCTGCCTTTTCCTGTCAGGCGCGGGCCGGTTCCGGCCCGGATGAGGCTGCGGGTCAATCCCTGAACATGCGCGGCAACAGCCTGACGAAGTGGAACAAGCCACGCAGGCGATTGCCCAGTCCACGGCCATGCAGCAGGTGCAGCGCGCCTTTCAAGCCTTCGTAGAGCGTGGCGTCATACGGATGCCAGAACAGGTTGCGCTTGGCAAAGTGCAGCAGTTCGGTGGTCACCACCTGCGGCTGGGTCATCTCATCAAAGCCCAGTTCACCATGACTGCGGCCAATGCCGGATTCCTTGACTCCGCCCCACGGCGTTTCCGCCATGCCATGGGTCAACAGATGATCGTTAATGGTGATCACGCCGGCATGAATGCGCCGACCCAGCGCCACCGCCTCGCGGGTATTGCGCGACCACACCGAACCGGTCAGGCCCAGGCTGGAATCGTTGGCCAGTTCAATCGCCTGATCCATGTCATCCACCGCCATGATGCCCAGCACCGGCCCAAAGGTCTCCTCGCGCATCAGCTCCATGCGGTGATCGACATTGGTCAGCACCGTCACTGGATAGAAATTGGCGTGGGCGTGGGCTGGGTCGATCTTGACCTGAGCGAGAATGGTCGCACCCTTGGCCAGCGCATCATCCACCTGACGCTGAATGGTCTTGAGCTGGCGTTCGGTGCACATCGCGCCGATATCGACGTTGTGATGGGTATTCGGCCCCTGGCGCAATGCTTCCACTTTCTGCTTGAGCAGAGCGATGAACGGTTCATACACCTCCCGGTGCACATAAATGCGCTCAACGCCGCCGCAGGACTGACCGCTGTTCTGCAGGCCGGCCCACATCGCGCCATTGACCGCCCGTTCCAGATGCGCGTCCGGGCAGACCAGCATCGGATCATTGCCGCCCAGTTCCAGCGAGACCGGCACCAGGCTCTCGGCGGCCTTGGCCATCAGAATCTTGCCGACCGGTACGGAGCCGGTGAAGAACAGCTTATCGACGTGATTCTCCGGTTCGAGCAGGATTTGTCCGATGATGGCGCCGGGAATATTGAGGTGAATGAACACATCGGCGGGCAGGCCGGCAGCCACAATCATCTCCTCAATCTTGCGCCCGACCATCTGGGTTTCCGGCGCGGTCTTGAAGATCACCGTGTTACCGGCCAGCAGGGCCGGCACGATCTCATGCATCGGAATGCCCAGCGGATAATTCCACGGCGCGATGATGCCGATGACGCCAAAGGGCAGGCGGAAAATGCGGCTGCGCTTGTTCAAAAACAGCAGGGAGCCGCTGCGCACCTTGCGCGGCTTGAGAAAATGCCGGGTGTTGCGGGCGTAGTAATCGACCGCCATGGCGCTGGGCAGCACCTCGGTGGCCAGCGCCTCGACGCGGGTCTTGCCGACATCCTTGGAAATGGTCTCGCTGACGGCATCAGCGTGCTCGACCAGGTAATCGCGAATGCGCAGCACAAAGCACACCCGTTCCGCCAGCGGCAGTGCTGCCCAGGCAGGTTGTGCGGCGCGGGCGCGGCGGATGGCCTCGCGGGCTTCCTCGGCGCTGTTCATCTGCGAGAAGCCAACGATATCGCCGGTGGCGGGATTGACGCAGACGGTCTTGTGCAGGTCAAAGCTTTCGGGGCTGCTCATGGCGGGCGCTCCTCGGTACGGGCAAACAGGGCAGGACGGGCGCGGCGACCGGCTTACGCAGGGGCCGCTGCTCACGGGATACGGTTTCGGTATAGCCGGGCCATGATGGCATTTGCTTGTAAGAGCTGGCTTTTCTTGCCAATGCCCCGCGATCATCCGCCGTGCCGATTTGCCCGGATTTGCCCCTCTCGGTTACATTCCAGCGTCCTTATCCGCAGCCGCGATGGCCGACCATGTCCAAGATCACTAAAAGCATCTACCGGGTTCTGTTCATCAATCAGGGCAAGCTGTACGAGCTGTATGCGCGTAGCATTTATCAGGGTGAGCTGTACGGCTTCATCGAGGTCGAGGAGCTGATTTTTGGTGAGCGTTCCAGCGTGCTGGTCAACCCGGCCGAGGAACGGTTGCAAAACGAATTCAGCGGTGTGCAGCGCACTTTTATTCCCCTGCACTATGTGGTGCGCATCGATGAAGTTGAGCATGAAGGGGTGAGCAAAATTCGTCCGGTGGAAGGTAGCGATAACGTGATGTCCTTTCCGCAACCGCTGGTGCCGCCTGGCGGTGGGCGCGGTAAGGATTGATGCGGTTTCATAACGGTTCAGACGGTTCAGACGGTTCAGACGGTTCAGACGGTTCAGACGGTTGAGGCGGAGGCGAATATGGAAACGGCAGCATGGTGGGAAATTCTGCTGGGCGGACTGGCCGCGGTACTGGTGGTGCTGTGGTTCCGGCCCGGCATCCGGGCGGCGATCGAGCGGAGTCGCACGGCTCAGAAGGATTGGCCGGCGGCGCTGATTCCGCTGGCCTTGGTGGTGCTGTTTGTGCTGTTGTTGATCGCTTCGGTGCGGGCATGAATGCCGCGCATTTCGTGCTGTGCGGCGATCCGGAGACGCTGAACGGCGGTTATCTGTACGATAAGTGCATCGTCGAGGGCCTGCGCGCCCAGGGCTGGAGTCTGCCCTGTCATGCTCTGCCGGACGGGTTTCCATGGCCGGACGCGACTGCGCTGGCCGCGGCGGAGTCTCTGCTGCACAGCCTGGCCGATGGTGCGCGGGTAGTGATCGATAATCAGGTGTTTGGCGCCCTGCCCGAACTGCTGCGGGCGCAGGCGGCGCGGTTGCGGCTGGTGGCGCTGGTGCATCATCCGCTGGCGGCGGAAACCGGGCTGAGCGCGGCAGCGCAGGCCCAGCTCCGGGTCAGTGAGCAGGCGGCGCTGGCGGCAGCGGCGCGCGTGATCGTCACCAGTCCGGTGACCGCCCGGACATTGGTGGACGAATACGCGGTGCCGGCCGGGCGCATTGGCGTGGTGCTGCCCGGTACCGAGCCGGCGCCGCTGGCGGCCGGTTCCGGCGGCGATGAGCTGTTGCTGCTGTGCGTGGCCTCGCTGACCCCGCGCAAGGGCCATGCGGTACTGCTGCGGGCGCTGGCCGGGCTGCGCCAATACCGTTGGCATCTGCGCTGCATCGGCAGCCTGACGCGCGATGCCGAGACTGTTGCGCAATTGCGGGCGCTGGTCGCGGAGCTGGGGCTGGAGGAGCGGGTGACCTTTGCCGGCGAGAAGCAGCCCGATGCGCTGGAGCCGGAGTATCACCGTGCCGATCTATTCGTGCTGCCGTCCTATCTGGAAGGCTATGGCATGGTGCTGGCTGAGGCCCTGGCGCGCGGCTTGCCCATCGTCAGTACGACCGGGGGCGCGATTCCCGATACGGTGCCGGTCGAGGCGGGTCTGCTGGTGCCGCCGGGCGATGTTGCGGCCCTGGCGGCGGCGCTGGATACCTTGTTCGCCGATGCCGGACAGCGCCAGCGCTTGGCGGCTGGCGCCCGCCGGGTCCGCGCGACCCTGGTTGACTGGCCGGCGACCTGCGCGCGCTTTGCCGCTGAATTGCGCCAGGTCGGCGCGGACTGAAGCCGGCCGCGCGCATCTATTCCAGTATTTCGGCGCGGTTGATATCGCTCAGGTGCAGCGACAGCGTGGCGCTGCCACCGGATTTGCGTACCGTGATTTGCAGCATGCCCTCGCTGTTGACCGCGCCGATCTGGCCGGTATAGCGGGTGCCGGTACTGGTTTGCAGGCGCACGATGCGACCGCTATGCCGCGCCAATTCTGTCACCGGCAGCGGATGGAACTCACGCTGCACCGTGATGGTGGACGGGGCGAGCGGCGAGATCGGAACCTCGGTTTCCGCTTTTGGCGCCGGTGGCGGTTCGGGATTTAGCAGCTTGGCCAGGCGCGCCGCATCCCACTTCAGGCTCAGATCGCTCACCGGGGTCGAACCGATTGCCACGCTCAGCCCAAGCAGTTTGAGCACATCCTCAGGGGTGTAGCCGGCCAGATCAGTGACATCCAGCGGCGCCGGTGGCCGGGCCAGCACGGTCAGCTCGCCTTCGCTGGTGGCCAGGAAACGCCGATAGGCATCCAGCAAACCCGGGCCAGGGTCGATACCGAGCGTGTGCAGCCGCTCTGCCAGCCGGCGGACGTGATCATCCAGATAGGCTTCGACGCTCTTGCCGGCCTTGGCGGCGCAATAGGCATTGCGGCGCGCGTTAAAGCCGGCATCGCGCAGCACCAGGCGCAGATGGGTCAGGCGCGGCTGAAAGCTGAGCAGGGTGGCCGGGTTGAGAGGCTCGGCCGGGGTGGTGATGCCGATGTCCAGGTTCACGGTCGTCCAGTCACTGGTGTAGCTGTCCACCTGCAGCTCCAGACGATGATCGCGCGGTGCGTAGCGATAGCCCACGCGCAGATCACTGAGCAGCTGCGAGTAGCCCATGCCGCGCCATTCGGTGCCGCCGAAGCGGGTCAGGGAGCCGCAGCCGAGCGCATCGAGATGATCGAACGGCGACTCGGTGTCGGGCGTGGCCGGGCCGTTGAGAAACCCGCCATCCAGCGGCAGATCAATCTGTTCTATCGACAGCGCCAGCGCCTCGGGGATCTGGCCATGACGCAGCCGCCAGTCTAGTAGGAGCAGGTCGATGAAGTTGGGTGCGCTCAGGCGCAGGCTGCCGATCGACAGGGTATCGTTGAGTGCATGCGGCATGATCCGCAGCTGGTCAATGCCGATGGAGCCTTGCGGTGTCAGGCTGACGCCGGCATAGCTGATCTCGGCGAAGGGTTTGGCTAGCTGCACCAGATCATCGGCCTGCTGCCGGGTCCGATACCACAGATAACCGGCGGCGCCGGCAGCGGCCAGCAGGACCACGACCAGAAGCGTGGCTGCAGCGATCATAAGCTTGCGCATGGGTGAGTTCCTCGGCATGACGGGGAGCGGTAGCGGTGTACGGTGGCCGGCCCGCGCTGCCGCTCATGATACGCTGTCATGGAGCGCGTGACGGTCCTTTGCTAAGCTTGCGCCGGTTTTGCGGGCGCCGTGGCTGCAGTGATTGCACCGAAGGTCCGCGTATCCACCAGAGAGATGTCGCCCATGAATTTCGCGCAGATCGGCCTCCAGGTGCCGACGCTCCTGTTGCCCCGGCCAGGTATCGATCTTACCCGCTGGGCGGTGGTCGCCTGCGACCAGTATACCTCGCAGCCGGATTACTGGGCGCGGGTCGAGGCCTGTGTGGGCGAGGCGCCTTCGACGCTACGCCTGATGCTCCCGGAAATTTACCTGGGCGCTGCCGACGAGGCGCAGCGCATTGCGGCGATCCAGGCCACCATGCAGCGCTATCTGCATGAAGGTGTGCTGCAGCCGCAGCTGCCCGGTCTGCTGCGGGTCGAGCGCGAGACCGCGCGCGGGCGCACGCGGCGCGGCCTGATCGCGGCCCTGGATCTGGAGCACTACGATTTCAATGCCGGCGCCCGCACCCTGATCCGGCCCACCGAAGGCACCATTCTCGAACGGCTGCCGCCCCGGGTGCGGGTGCGCGCACAGGCACCGCTGGAA
>DAITNL010000062.1:0-15754 GCA_036834665.1 Candidatus Competibacteraceae bacterium
ACCGTTGCCGATCGTGTCTACCGTCAGAGTCCGTTCCGGCACAAAGGTCGCCGTGACACTCTTGGCCGCCGTCATGGCCACGGTGCAGGGATCGGTGCCGGTGCAGGCTCCGGTCCAGCCGGTAAAGACAAAGGTGCCGTCCGCCACCGCCGTCAGGGTGACCTGCGTACCTTGATCGAAATCGGCGGTATCAGTCGCACAAGCCGTGTCGCAAGCAATCCCCGCCGGGTTGCTGATCACCGTCCCCGTGCCGGTACCGGCCTTGGTCACTGTCAGCGCCACCTGCTGCGCCGGCTCAAAGAACGCGGTCGCAAACTGGGCCTTGCTCATCACCAGCGTACAAGTCAGCCCGGTAGAACTCGCGCAATCCTCCGCCCAGCCTATGAACGCCATACCTGCATCGGGCTTCGCGGTCAGCGTGACCGAAGTATTCGCCGGATAGCCCTCCGAGCAATCCGAACCGCAGCTAATCCCCAGTGGACTGCTGGTCACCGCACCGCTGCCGGTCCCCGCCTTGCTCACCGTCAGCACATAACCGGTATTGAACGAAGCAATGGCGGTTTTATTAGCCGCCATGTTCACCGTACATGTGGGCAAATTTCCGGTGCAGTCACCGGACCACCCAACAAACAGTGACCCCGCCGTTGGTGAAACGGTCAGCGTCACGTCGCCTGACGCGAACAACGCAGTACAGGTCGTACCGCAATTAATTCCGCTGGGGGAGCTGATAATTGTGCCATCGCCACTACCCGTCTTGATCACCAACAACTGTTTATCCGTGGACGTATCAAATACAGCATTAATCGTCCTGGCTACATCCATCTTGACGGTGCAAGTGGGATTGGTGGGAACGCACAACCCAAGGCCAGCACCGCTCCAGTTCACAAAGATTGAACCAGTGCTGGGCGCAGCAGTCAGCGTGACAAAAGAGTCAATGAGAATGTCTTTGCTGCAATCGGAGCCGCAGTTAATAACAGTGGAGCCATCCGTGACCGCTTTGCCGGTTACCGTACCAACGCCACTACCCGACTTGGCAATGGTCAAGGTTTTCGCCGGACTGAAATAGGCTGCTACCTGCGTATCAGGAACAACACCAGTTGTAGGATCTGCTGCCGGTATTAACACCGTGCAAACAGGACTCGTCACATCGGTACAAGCTGAATTGCCACCCCACTTCACGAAGACTGAAGCCCCTGGAGACGGCGAGGCGGTTAAGGTGACATTAGTCGACTGTGCGTAAGAGGACGTACAAGTACCTGTCGAGACCCCGGCATTGAAGTCGCAATTAATCCCTTCCGGCGCGCTGGTCACCGAGCCCGAACCGGTGCCAAACATATCAAGATTCAACGCGCCCGTTGGTCCTGACGCTGTCCGTTGCATATAAAGCGTCGGACTGATTTTTACGACAAAAATATCGTTCAGCGCGTTGTAATTGCGTAGGGGCGCATCAAAAGGCGCCACTGCGCCAAATACCGTATCCGTATCACCAACCACATAAATATCACCACTACCGTCCAGCGCCACGCCACGACCAACCTGACTGCCATCTCCACCCAGATAAGTCGAATACAGCAGGCCGCTGCCAGTTGCGTTCAGCATAGACACAAACGCATCTGTACCCCCACTCAGTGCATCACCATCCGGATTGACCGTACTGAAATCGTCAGAGTCAGTAGCTCCGGTCACCACCGCCGCATCCGAACCGCTAACTGCGATGCTGTAGGCTTCCTCTGTACCACTGCCACCCAGATAGGTCGAGTATTCCACGACACCGGTCGTGCTCAGTTTCAGGACAAAAGCATCCTCGATACCGCCTCTCACTTTTTGATGTGCGCCGGGCGTCGTGGGGAAATCAGCACTAAAGGTAAAACCGGCAATGAACGCTTGACCCGCGTCATTCAACACAATGCTCTGCGCCTGATCATCCTCGCCACCACCGATCCGCCTTGAGTAGTTCACCAGCGCGCCCGAACTATCTAGCTGGGTGATAAAGGCATCCCGATTACCCGCATAAGTGTCCGCTGCCGGGAAATTCTTCGAATCGCTGTAGCCGGCGACATACAAGTTATTGCTACTATCGCGGGCAATGCCCTGGGCGCAGTCATCGGCGCTGCCGCCAAAATACGTGCCGTAGAGCAAACCCGCCGTGCCGGCCACCGCTGGATTCAGCTTGGCAACAAAGGCATCCTCGCCACCGTTGGCGCTGACATCATAGGCGCCGGTGGTGGTCGGGAAATTCGCTGAGGTGGTATAGCCGGCCAGATAGACAAAGCCACTGCTATCCACGGCAATGCCATTGCCCTCTTCCAGCAGGCTGCCGCCCAGATAGCTCGCGTAGATCGATGCACCGCTGCTGTTGAGTTTGACTAAAAAGGCATCGCGCGTGCCGCTCAGAGTGGCCTGATAGGCATTCAGGACTGGAAAATCGCTGGATTCGGTGTAACCGGTCAGATAGGCATTGCCCGAACTGTCCACCGCGATAGCATGACCGCGATCCGTGCCCGCACCGCCTAGGTAAGTCGAATAAGTGACCGTACCGTTTGTGTCAAGCCGGATAACAAACGCATCTTCCTCACTGCTATTGGTGGCACCGGTCTGGCTAATACGGGAATTCGATAGAGTTCGTTTGGAGGGCGCGGGGGCGTAGCCGGTCAGATAGGCATTGCCCGAACTGTCCACCGCGATGCCGCCGGCAAAGTCATTGCCCGAGCCGCCGACATAAGTGAAATACACCACCGGGTCGATCACCAGCGGCAGTTGCGCGTCATAGGCCGCGACCTCAAAGCCCACCACCGGCGCATCATCCACTGCCGCGCGCAGCACATAGCGGCCCTCGACCAGCCGCCGCTCACCGTTCACCATCTGATACAGGGTCGGCGAGGAATGCAGCACCTCGCGCCCGGCCACCTTCACGACCAGCTCGCCATTTTCCGCCAGCCGCGCACTCTCAACACCGGCAAAGCTCAGCGCAATCGCCGCCGGATCCGCACCCGGCGCCACCACAAAGTCATATTCCAACTGGCGCGGATTGCCATACAGCACCCAGTCGATACCGGGATACACCTGCTCATAGCGCACCTGGGCGAAATTCGGCACATCGGTCCGCCACTGCTGCGGATCACTGCCCAGATAATAATGACTGCGCCCGGTCAGCGGCCGTGCACCCACCAGTTCCGGCTGTGGATTGACCGCACCCTGCAAGCGCATCCGCACCACCGGTCGCGTTCCGTCCGCATCCGTCGCGCGCAAGGCCAGCACCGCTTCCCCAGGGGTCAGGGACAACTGATAGCCGGGCACCCGCGCCAGGAAACGCACATCGGCACCGGCCTGGCCCTGATTCGGCTCGAAATGCAGGGGCGTTTGGCTGAACAGATCGATCATCCGCGCCCGCACCGGCGCTGGCGCCGCCTGCAAAGCCGCAGGGCTTGGGGGTGTCGGTGGCACCGCCGCGACCGCAGGCACCGTCACCGGCGGCTCGATCGATTTCAGCAGCGCATCCAGGGGCGGCGTCACCGGCGACCGACGCCATTGCGCCGCCAGCGCTGGCGCCAGTTGAACGGCAAAGGGATCTGCGGCATTCAGATCAACGTAGAAGCCGACCGGAGACAGACGCGGCTCCAGAATACCGGCCATCGCCGTTCCCGGCACCGCGATCATGCTGGCCAGCAGCAGCAGCACGATCTCCCTCATTCCCCTCACCAACGAAGCCAACCGCACGCGCAGGCCACCGTTCATTTTTGACACCCCTGAATTATTGATCTTTGCCTGAAGAGCAAAGCCACCACAATGCTGCAACAGTTCCATTATAGTCGAGACAGGTTTTCGCGAAGATGCCCGTTTGTCGGGACAATGCTACCGTCAGCCCGTTACCGTCCTGGTTCGGCTTGAACATCAAAGCGCGCCCTGCGCGGGTGAGACTCCCTGCCCTGTAGTTCAGGCAAGACCCGGGAGGATTACAAACCTCCCGAGCTGCTGCTATTAAACGATCCTGCCCCACCGCTCCCTGATGCCCACCCCAGCAGAACTGGGCATCAGAGCCACATTTCCAATCAGCGCAGGCCGTTCCCTGGCCCACACCTGCCGCAGAAGCTACGGCGTAACCTGCAGAATCACCGTGACCACGGCATTGGCGCTGCCGCCCGCCGAGAAGGTCAGGGTGCCCACCGTGTAGCTGCCCGGAGTGATGTTGGAGAGCAGAGTCACCTTCGACACTTCAATCGGGAACACCACCTGACTGTTGGCATCGGTCGTGCCGGTGGGCGAGACCGAGATACCAAAGCGCGAGTCAGACACCGCTGCATCGGCGGCAATGGTAGCGCCGGCGTAGGACGGTGACAGCGTGACCGTCACCGCACCGGTTGCCGATACGAAGCTGTTGACGCTCGCCGCACTGATCACCAGATTCAACTGGCGCACATCGGTCGACAACTGCAGGCTCGACTCGGCATCCACCGAAATCGTGCAGTCGGGCAACACACCAAACGGACTCGGCTGTCCGGGCGGCGTGGCATCCAGGGTGGTCAGATCCTTGGAGCTGGCCGGCAGGGTAAAGATCGACTTCTGCTGGGCCTCGGTGCCGCTGACCCGCGTGCTGGCCACCAGGTCAACATTGGTCCAGGTCGCGTACTGCTGGGCATAAACCACGTTGAAGGTGCCAAAGCCCGAGCTGTCAGTGGTCACCACCGGAATCGAGGTGGTCGCGACATTGCCGGGGTCCAGACGTCCGTTGTTGTTGATATCCTCACCTGGATCAAGCTGGCCGTTGCTGTTGCTGTCCTCGTTGGCGCAGGAGGCCGTGACCACCGGAACCCAGGCCGTGAGCGTCTTGCGATAGAAGCCCTTGTAGTAGGTGTTGGGTACGATATCGAGGATCACATTGGCACCGGCCACCGGTCCGCCGACGATATCGTTGACCAGCACGTTATACGGCAGGGCATACTGGGTCGGATTCGGTTCGGCGATTTCGTTGCCCGTACCCAGGGTGATGAAGACCTCCTTCTGCGCCACGGTCAAGGTCACCACCTTGGTCAGCGTGGTATTCGGGATCGACGCCTGGATGCGCACGCCATTTTCCTCGGTCGGCGAGGAACCGGCGATGTACTCGACGCTGGCCCGGCCAGCCAGGTTGCTATTGGCTGAACTCGCGGTCAGCGAACCACCGCTGGTGTCCTTGAGCACCGTGAACAGCACTTCCTGATTCGCCACCGGATTGCCGCTGGCATCCACGATGATCGCGGTGATAGTGCTGCGCTCGCTGACGCTGGGCGGCGTGTTGATGCCGATGGTCGTCGGCTCGGCCTGCACATCGACAATCTGCGCCGGCACGTTGGCCGAGAAGGTCAGGGTGCGACTGGCCGCCACCGTCGAGTCATTCAGCGTACCCGTGGCCGATAGCGTTGCACTGCCCGGCACATTGGATTGAATGGTCAACAGCTCGCTGATCTCGCCCGAAGCATTGGTCAGACCGACATACACCGTGCCGTTGCTGCCCGCCTGCGAGGGATTCAGGGTGCCCTTGGTGGTCTGCACGCGGATGCTCGCCCCCGACACCGGCGCGCCACTCTTGAGCCAGCGCACCCGCACCCCAACTGCGGTATCCAGCGGGGCATTGGTCAGCAGCGTACCGGTCGCCAGGTCATAGGTCTCGATAACGAAGCTGTCCGGCGAGGCGCTGAGCGTCACCGGCAGCGTCGAGCTGGTGGCGTAGGTGGCCACGCCATCCCAGGCGGCATTGATGATGTAATCAATCGCCTCGGTGGCGGTCAGGGTAAAGGTGGCATTGCCGGTGGTGTTGGTGCTCAGGGTCTGCACCAGCGTGTCATTGACGGTCACCTGCAGCGCTGCACCGTTAATGCCGCGATCGGAAGAATCCACCAGGGTAAAGGTCAGCGGCACCGCATCACCCACCTGCACTGCCGACGGCACGCCGCTGACGTTCAGCCGGGTGCCGGTCACCTGCACGGTCACATCAGCCGCACTCACTGCACCGGCTGTGGCACTGACTACGATCGCCCGGTTGCGCTTGTTGCCACCCGCACTCAGCAGCGCTGAGGCGGTACCGGTCTCATCGGTCGTGCTGCGCACCACTTGAATGGTGCCATCGCCGCTCTTGACCTGGAAGCTCACCACCACACCCTTGATCAACACGCCGTTGCTATCACGCGCGATCGCGGTCAGGGTCACCGGATTCTGATCCGAAGACGGCAATTCCGGACTGCTGGCCAGCAGGGTCAACTGCGCCGGCGTTGCACCGCCGCCACCGCCACCTGCCGCCGCCACCACCAGCTTCAGATTGGCCAGCGCACTCTTGCCTGCGCTGTCGGATACCTGGACGATGAAATTGAAGGTACCGGATACCTCGGTGGTTCCCGAAATCACGCCAGTACTCGCCCCCAGACTGATCCCGAACGGCAGCGCACCGCTCGGAATCGACCAGGTGTAGGGCGCCGTGCCACCGCTGGCCTGCAACAGCGCGGTGTAAAAGACATTCACCGTCGCATCCGGCAGGGTGCTGGTGGTGATCGTCAGCGGGTCGGTCGTGGTCGGATCATCCGCCTTATCGGTCGGCGCCGGCAGATTGAAATTCAGGCTATAGGTCGCGGTACCATTCAGCACCTTGAATGGAATGACGTAAGCCCCGGCGCCCTTGAAGGTCACGGTCGCCTTCAGCGCGCCATTCTCGTCGGTCTTACCGTAATTGCCCTCGGCGGGCGCGAAGGTCACCGTGATTTCGCCCGGTGGCGTAAAGCTACCCAGGGTGATCAGGATGCCCGGCACCGGCGTGAAGTTATCATCCACCAGCGACATCTCGACATCGCACTTCCCTTCCGGCGGCGTAACCGGATTGGTCTTGTTGGTACCCACAACAGTAATCTGGCAACTGGAGATACCGTCCAGCTTGCCCGCACCTGGCCCCTTGATCGTCACCTTGACCGGCGTGCTCACGTTATCGGCATTGAAGGTCAGCACGATGTCCTTGCTGCCGAGTGGCTGGCCGCTGCTGGCAACGATGGCCGTCGCACAGCCATCGGCACCGGTCATCACCGATCCCTGCTTGCCTTCAACCTCATTCACCTTGACCGTGGCCATACCGGTCGCACTCATGTCATAGCGGATCGCGGTCGCCGGCAAGGGCGTAAAGTTGGGATCCTTCAGGCACAGCTTGACCGGGGTGCTGCTGTTTGGCCCCAGCTCGGTCGCTGAGGTGGTCAGCGTCACATCGGTGCCATTGGTGACGCCCAGAAAGACCGATTGGCAGTTGGCGCCATTGGCATCACAGGTATTCAGGGCGGTGCAGGCGCTGTTATCCGCAGTGCAGGCCACCAGAATCGCGGTCTGCCCGACCCGGGTCGCCGGATAGGTCACCAGGGTGTCAGCCACACCATTCAGGTTGGTGAATGACGGCGACAGAATCGTGGCGTTTGTGGCCCGCCCGATCACATACGATATTGGACCGCGACTGTCGGCGCTGAAGGGCCGGTTCGCCTGAATGTTCAGGCTGCTCTGGCTGCTTACGGTCTGTACGGTACGCAGTTGCCCGCTGCTGAGCACGAGCCGGTCGAGCGGGTGAACATCCTTAGTCAGGAACTGGCCATCAGCGGCGCTGAAATTCACACCGCTGGCCTGTGGCGCGCCATCGCTGCCGGCGATCACGAAATTGCCGGGAATATTGGGATAGCCGGTGATCGGTCCGTCGATCAGGTAGAAATTCACCTGGGTGTTGGGATTGGTCGGATTGCCATTGCCATCGGTGACCACCACGCTGACGATACGGCTGTAGCTGCCGTCCTGAAGCGGCGTATCGGTCGCCGTGCCAAACCGCGATTGCCCGGCCAGCACGGCATTGACATACGGTCCGGTAAAGGCCATCGCGGTCGCCGGCCGACTCTCACCGACGACGGTGATCTCCAGGCTCTTGCTCACCGTCTGTCCGGTGTTCGGATCCTGCGCCGAGGCAGTGATGGTGGCGGTGCCGGGCGTGGTCGAGGAACTGAAAAACACCGTGCCCAGACCGCTGGTATTTTCCAGCGGCAGGCTGCGGAAGCCCTGGGTTAAGTCCTCGGGATCAAACAGCGCCCCCGTGGCCAGGCTGGGCGCCAGATCGAATTGGATATTGGTTGGGAACAGCCGCCCATCCTGCTTGACCACCGCTGTGATAGTGCTGGTATAGGGCAGCGAGGGGTTCGGCGCGAAGCCGGACAGATTCACCGGCACACTGGTCTTGTCAGCACTGATCTCAACGGTAATCAGCGGCCGGCCAGTGAAGCCGCCACTGCCGCCGCCGCCACTGGTAAAGCCGCCCGCGCTTGCCGGGCTGGCGTTCCAGCCGGCCAGCACCAGAGTCAGCAGGAACAGCCCGAATAACCCTGTCCACCTTCTCAAGCCGTCGATCAATGCTCGCATGGTATGCACTCCCCGCGACGCGGATACCTGAATCTTTTGAATATTGTCGTGATTTATCATGTTTAGCGCTCGGCAACCGCGCCACTGCCTTCCTTGAGGATTTGCGGCGTAACGAAGATCAGCAGTTCGCGCTTGACGGTATTGGTGCTGTTGCGCTGAAACAGGTAACCGAGCAGCGGAATATCGCCCAGCAGCGGCACCTTGTCGTTGCCCTTGTTCTTGTTCTGCTCGAACACGCCACCCAGCACCACAGTCTCGCCATTGTTGACCAGCACCTGGGTCTGCACTTCGCGCTTGTCGATCGACGGCACGAAGCCACCGGTAGCCTGCGGCACATTGGTGCCCACGTCATCCTTGGAAATCACCAGATCCATGCGCACCCGATCATCCGGGGTGATCTGCGGCGTCACTTCCAGCTTCAGCAACGCGTCCTTGAACTGGGTAGTGACCTGGCCCTGATCGTCCACTTCCGAATAGGGAATCTGCCGGCCCTGCACGATGGTCGCTTTCTTCAGATCGGCGGTGACCACGCGCGGGTTGGACAGAATCTCGCCCTTGCCCTCGGTCTGCAGGGCGCTGAGTTCCAGGTCGACCAGATAATCGGCGCCCAGAATTGCCATCGCCAGCTTGGCCGGTGCACCGCCACCGGACGGCGCCGCGCCCAGCGGCACGCCGATGCGCTCGGCCAGCGGCGGCACCGCGACCGGGAACGGCTGGCCGGTGGTGGTCAGGTTGTCCACTGCGCTGTTGACGATGGTATTGGTGCCGGCAAGGCTGCCGCTGAGCGCATTGATACCGTCGCTGGTCTGACCGACTCCGGTGACGCCGAAGCGCACGCCGATATCACGCGCATAATCATCGCTGGCGATCACCACCCGCGAGTCAATCATCACCTGCCGCGCCGGGGTATCGAGTTCGGTGATCAGCTTGCGAATCTCGGTCAGCTTGTCCGGCACGTCCTTGATCACCAGGGTATTGGTCGGCACATAGGCGTTGATCTCACCGCGCGGCGAGAGCATGTTGCGGGTGTTACTGTCCTTGCCCCGCTCCGGCTGCAGCAGCTTGGCCACATCCTCGGCCTTGGCATAGTTGAGCTGGATCACCTCGGTGCGCAGCGGCACCAGATCCTCGACGACCTTGCGCGATTCCAGTTCCAGCTTCTCGCGGGCGGCGATTTCCTCGGTCGGCGCGATAAAGACCACATTGCCGTTTTGGCGCATGGTCAGGCCCTTGGTGCGCAGGATGATGTCCAGCGCCTGATCCCAGGGCACATTCTGCAGGCGCAGGGTCAGGTTGCCCTTGACCGTATCGCTGACGACGATGTTCAGCCCGGTGAAATCAGCCAGGATCTGCAGGATCGCCCGCACCTCGATATCCTGGAAGTTCAGCGACAGCAGGTCACCGGTATATTTCTTTTTCGACATGTCAAACAGCGCCGCCTTATCGTCCTCTTCCTTGGATTTCTGCGGCGGGCGCACTTCGATCACATATTGGTTGTCGGCCTGATAGGCGAGGAATTCAAAGGGCGGGGTCGGGTCGATGGTCAGGCGGGCGTCATTGCCGCGATTGAGCGCCTGCACCGCGCTCACCGGGGTGGCAAAGTCGGTCACATCCAGACGCCGCTGCTGGTTCTTGCCCAGGGTCGCGCCCTGAAAATCGGCGATGATCTGATTGCCTTCCTGGCGCACATCGACCGGAATCGACGGATTGGACAGCTTGACGGTGATCACCGCTTGGCCGGTCGGGCCACGCCGGAAACTCAGATCACTGATGTTGCGTGGCCCGGAGGTCACTACCGGGGCCGGCGCGCTCTGGCTCGGGCGCGATTTCGCCGCCGCCTTGACCGAGGCCGCCGCCGAGTTCGGCAGGGTCCGCGTCGATGCCGTACCCGCATTGTCCAGGGTCAGCAGCACCGCGTTACCCTGCACCTGCATCTGATAGGGCACCAGTTGTGCCAGATTCAGCGAGGCCCGGGTACGGTCAGCGCCTTCCAGAACGCTGATGCGCTCGGCGACGCCGACATTGATCGCCTGCTGGCGGGTACTCAGTCCGTTGCGAGTGCCGAGAAAGTCCAGCACGATGCGCGCCGGCTCATTGATGGTAAAGGCGCTCGGCGGCGCGGCCAACCGTCCCGACAGACGAAAGCGCAATTGCAGACGATTGCCGGACAGCGGGCTGATATCCACCGCCTCCAGTACCGGCTCCGCTTCCGCCTCCGCCGCCCGCGCCACCGGCCAGCTCACCGCCAACAGCGCGCTCAGCAGCAGACCGACCGCCTGCAACCACAGCATTCGCCTGCCCCTGCCCGAATGCCGTTCATGCCGGCCTTCGCTCATCGACCTGCTCGTCATGACACTTCCCCCTCGATCATTGGGTCAGCGACAGGAACGCATCCCGTTCCTGCCAGCGCCCGGGCCCGTCCGGAACGATTTCCTTCAGATCGACGCGCTGCTCGGTAATATCGACGATCTTGCCGTGATTGGTGCCCAGGTAATTGTTCTTCTGCACCCGGTGCACGACGTTGTCCGGCGCCAGGACTAGCGCCCAGAGTTCACCGCCGTTGCCCATGCGGAACGTACCCATCATTTTCAGCGAACCGAGCGCATATTTTTCCAGTTCTTCGCGCACCCGGTTCGGATCCGGCCGGATCCCGGAACTGGTCGCACTCTGTGCTGCCGCCACTTCCTGGGTCATGAGCAGCTCTTCTTCCTGCGCAAACGGCGAGATCAGAAACGGGTCCTTCAGGCCCTGTGCGGTGTAGGCAAAGGGCATGTAGGGCTTGATCTCCGGCGGCGGATCGGGCCGCTTGACCGGTGTAGTGCGCTTGGTGGTTTCCACAAACTGCTGCAGATCACCCAGCTCGCGCTGCGCGCAACCGGCCAGCAGGGCCAGCAGCAGCGCGCCCAGGCTCCACGGCAGGACGCCGCCCGGCCGGACGGCTATCAACTCGGGGCACCTGCTCATTTCTTGACCGCTCCCTTGTTTGCTCCCTTGCCCGCAGCACTGGCCGCCGTATTATTCTCGTCCATGTAGCGATAGGTTTGCAGGGTCGCTTCGATGATCAGCGGCTCGTTGACGGTGGCGCCCTTGCCACCATTACCACCCTTGGCGCCCTTGGCGGCAGTGGCACTGGTCAGTGTCGCCTTCTCCAGGGTTACGATGCGCGGCAGTGCCGCCACGCCGCTGACGAAGGCACCAAACTGGTGATAGCTGCCCTTGGCCTTGATGGTGATCGGTTTGGCGGCATAAAAATCCCGAGGTTGTTCGGCCTCGGGCTTGAACAGTTCGAATTCCAGTCCGTTCTTCTTGCCGGTGTTCGAAACATTCTCCAGCAGGTCCGGCATTTCGGTACCGGTTGGCAGTTGCCGTAACAGCACCTCCAGATCGGTCTCCATCTGCTTGAGCTGGCTGCGGAACGCTTCCAGGTTGGCCGCCACCCGCTGCTTTTCGATGAATTCCTGGCGCAGGGTTTGCTCCTCGCGCTCAACCGTATCGAGCTGATCCAGCTGGTCGCTGATCAGGAAATAGTAGCCCGCACCCAGCACTACGGCCACCACCAGTACCACCAGCACCGCCTTGCCAGCGGGCGGCCAGTCGCCTGCTTCCTGAATGTTGATGTCGTTGAAGTTAATCTCGGACAGATTCATGATTTGCCCCCCGCAGTGTCCGTTGCATCTCCCTCCAGCTTGAGCGGAACGAGCAGTTCGAAGGTCCGCACCTGGACATTGTTGATCGTCTGCGTCTGCACCACCTGCAACACCGGCTCGCCGAACATCTTGGCATCACGGATGCTGCGCATCAGACTGGAGATAATGACATCGGAACGGGCCACGCCGATGAGGGTGATCTGATTTTCGGCCGTCTTGAAAGTGGTCAGGTAGATATCCTGCGGGATCAAGCGGACCAGTTCATCCAGCATGCGCACCATGCCCGGCCGGCTGGTCTGCAGCTTCTGGATGACATTGAGCCGCTCCACCAGACGGTTGCGGGTCTGCTGCAACGCCTGTAGTTCCTCGGCGGCCTTCTTGAGCCGGGCAATCTCGCCGCGCAAGTAATTATTGCGTTCCTGCTGGAACTCGATGCGCTGGCCAACGTCACTATAAACCATGGCTACCAAACCCACGGCCAGCAGCGCTACCACCGCCAGCATCGCGATCAGCTCGCGCTGCCGCTGGGTGCGACGTGCCTCCCGCCAGGGCAGCAAATTAATGCGCGTCATCTCAGTCGAAGCTCCTCAAGGCCAGCCCACAGGCGACCATCAGCAAGGGGGCATCGCGCAGCAGCGCGTTGCTATTCACCCTGGTAGCGCTGCCCATGCTCTTGAACGGGTTGGCAACCACCGTGGTGATACCCAGCATGTCCGCCGCCACCCGGTCCAGACCCATGATCATCGCGCCACCGCCGCTTAGGACAATAGTATCCACATTATAGCGACCGGAAACGTACTGATCGGAGGAAAAAAAGAACTGCAGACCATGACCGATCTGCTCGGCCAGCATCTGTTTAAAGGGCTCCAGCACTACGCTACCGTAGTCATCCGATACCTGGCCGGTACGCTTGGCCTGCTCGGCCTGGATATGATTTAAGCCATAGGTCTCCATGATCCGCAAGGTGAGCTGTTCGCTGCCAAAGCCCTGTTCACGGGTAAAAATCACCCGCCCTTCCTGGAGGATATAGAGATTGGTGAAGGCAGCGCCGATATCAACCAGCGCGGTCAGATTGTCGCGTTCCTTGGCTAGACTCATGCCTTTGCTATCACTCCCGCTGCCCGGCAGACTGCCCAGCAGCAGGCGAAAGGTGTTTTCCAGGGCGTAGGCCTCGACATCGACCACCGCCGGCACCAGGCCAGCGGACTTGATCGCTTCCTCGCGCATGTCGACGATTTCCTTCCGCGACGCCACCAGCATGACATCCTGCAGATCGGTGCTCGCGGGCGACCGGCCGCGCATCTCGAAATCCAGATAGATTTCTTCGATCGGGTAGGGAATGTACTGCGAGGCCTCGATGGGGATGTTGGTTTCGATATCGCCTTCCTTGAATTCCGCCGGCATGGGTACGATGCGTGTGATGACGCTGGATGTCGGCACGGCGGCAGCGACGCGGCGGGCACGGGCGCCGGAATTGCGCCAGGCCCGCTTCAGTGCGGCACCGGCTTCATCGGCATCGACGAAGTGGCGGTCCTCGGTCGCGGTATTCTCACCCAAGGGCTCGATGGCGAAGGCCTCGACCCGGAAACGTGACCCGGAGCGGCTCAACTCAATCAGCTTGACCGCAGAGGGACTGATATCGACACCCAAGATGGGTTCTTTACGGTTGAACAGGGCCACGTTACGCTTCCTCACCTGATCGCAATGGCTGAATCGACCAACCGGTCGGCTTTTATTGAGGACTATAGCAAACAACCATGACCGAAACGCGGGGTCGTTACCAGGGTCGTTACCGGGCCCCTGTCCGCAACCCGCCGGGTCACCGCCCCGGAGAATAACCATGCCCCGCCGCCATCGCGATGACCACCGCATCCGGCAACAGCTTGCCCAGGAATGCGCCCGCATCATGACCGAGGAAGGCGTATCGAGCTTTGCCGCCGCCAAGCGCAAGGCCGCCTTACGCTTGGCGGTCACGGACCGGGCCGCACTGCCCGATAATACCGAGATTGAACAGGCGCTGTTTGATTACCAGCGTCTGTTTCATGGCGAACGTCAGACGAGCCGCCTGCGCGAACTGCGCAGCGCCGCCCTGCAGGCAATGCGTTTCCTGGAATGCTTCCGGCCGCGCCTGGTCGGCCCGGTGCTCAGCGGCACCGCTGGCCCCCATAGCGATATCAGCCTGCACCTGTTCGCCGATACGCCCACCGAGGTGGTGCTGTTCCTGGTGGAGCGGCGCATTCCCTTCGATAGCCTGGAGCGCCGCGTGACGTTTAATAACGGCGAGCAGCTTCAGGTGCCGGTGCTGCGCTTCATCGCCGGTGATGTCGGCGTCGAGATCACAATTTTCGCGCCGCTGGCCGAGCGCGAGGCGCCGCGCGACCCGGTTGATGGACGACCGATGCGCCGGGCCCGCATCGCCGAGGTTGAGGCTTTGCTGGCAACACCGGCACCCTGAGGGCCGATGCGCCACCCGTCAGGCGCGATTGTATCCGTGAACAATCGCGTCATGGCGCCCCGCTATGCCTGGCTCGTCACCTCGGGATGGGTGTCGATGAAGTGCTTGAGCACCAGCTTCAGTTCCAGCACCCGGCGCTCATGGCCACGCTGACGCGCTTCCTCGATATCTTCAAGGATGATGCGCTTGATCATCGGCACGCCAGCCTCGGTATGCACCAGGTAACTGCCCAGTTCCAGCGCTGCCATTTCCGGCAGGTGCTCATGCTGGGCGATCGCCTCGATCTCCTCCTCCGTCAGGTCACTCAGCTCGACACAGTCTTGGTAGGACAACATGACATTCCCTCCTGGGGTCGCGGGTGGCTTGAATCCGGCGAGTTGCTGCGCGGCCGGTCCGGCTTATGGGTATTGATCAACACGCGTTGACTTTGCCAAGTAAAGGCGAAATCCACCCGATCGTCCAGCACAGCCCAGCGGCGTATCACCGTGCACCATAAAGACCATGATGCGCATCATGGTTTATCCTTATTTACGCCTCCCAACCGCTTTCGCTATCTTTGCGCGGCCTTGGGATGGACCTCTAAAATTTTATAAATCAACAGCTAAGTCGATTTCAGAGTCTGTCCGCGCATAGCGGTTCGCCGTAGGTCGTCCAGTAACACTTAGCAAGGCCTTGTCTGCGGCGATCGCCAGTGCAACTTAGGTTCAGCGTTAACCCGGTTGGCCGCGAAGACGTCAGGGAGCCACTCAACCACCACAGGATCGAGGGACGGGCTACCACCGCCCGGCCAAAGCGCCACCCCCGGCGCGTGCTCTAAACCAGCACACTCGATAAGCCCATTAAGAAATGCTCCACCGTCTTCGCGGCCGACTCCCTAACCCGGGAGTGGCCGCTTCCCCTCTTCCGTCTGGATCCATGGATTCGCGGCGAGACGTTGCGCTACCATGTGCACTTTCCTTCAGCGACTGTCACCGTGCACACCCATGAGCGTCGATCACGACCACTCCCCTCCCACCAGTGAACCCGCATCGCCCTGCATCGGCGTCTGCGTCATCCATGCGCAGACCCAGCTCTGCGAAGGCTGCTATCGCAGTCTGGATGAAATTACCCACTGGTGGGATTACAGCACCGCGCAGAAACAGGCCCTGCTGGCTGAAATCGAGCAACGCCTGGAGCGCATCGTTGATGGCACATTTACCTGGAAGGAATCCATGGATGGATGACGACCCCCCCGAGCCCGGTTGCGTAG
>DAITNL010000063.1:0-15135 GCA_036834665.1 Candidatus Competibacteraceae bacterium
AAACCCTGATTGTGAAGTCAGGAATCCCCGTCCTTCAGGGCGGGGAGGAGGTCAAGCGTGGTAACTCAGGCGCTATACTATAATCCAACGCAGCTATGACCTTGTCATCCGCCGCTTTTATCCCGCAAAATTCCCTGGATTTTCCATCCCTCCGCACGCAGACCCATCATGCCCTTGCTGGCCCTTGGCCTGAATCACCAGACTGCCCCCGTCGGCGTCCGCGAGCGGGTCGCCTTTAACCCCGAGCGCCTGCTCCCGGCGCTGCACGATTTGCGTGCCCGCGGCGGCGCCCGCGAGGCGGCAATCCTGTCGACCTGCAATCGTACCGAACTGTACTGCCATCTGCGGGACGACGATGGTCGGCAGGTGGTCGAATGGCTGGCCGAATATCACCTGCTGCACGGTATCGACCTGCACCCCTATCTGTACCAGCACACCGACCAGCGCGCGGTGCGCCATCTGCTGCGGGTCGCCTCGGGGCTGGATTCGCTGGTGCTGGGCGAGCCGCAGATTCTCGGCCAGGTCAAGGCCGCCTATCAGGCCGCCAACAGCGCCGGCACCCTCGGCGCACTGCTGGAGCGGCTGTTCCAGCACACCTTCGCCGTGGCCAAGCAGGTGCGCACCGATACCCGCATCGGCGCCAGTCCAGTGTCGATAGCCTTTGCAGCGGTGGGCCTGGCCAAGCAGATTTTCGCCGATCTGCCACGGCGCACCGCGCTGCTGATCGGCGCCGGCGACACCATCGAGCTGGTCGCCCGACATCTGCATGAGAATGCCCTCGGCCGGCTGATCGTCGCCAATCGCACCCTGGAGCGCGCCCATGAACTGGTAGCGCCCTTCAACGGCTACGCCATCGCCCTGGACGACATCCCGGCGCATCTTGGCGAGGCTGACATGGTCATCACCGCTACCGCCAGCCCGGGCCTGCTGCTGGAGGCACCTCTGGTGCGCCGCTGCCTGAAACAGCGCCGCCACGGGCCAATGTTCATGGTCGATCTGGCGGTGCCGCGCGACATCGACCCGACGGTCGCCGAGCTGGACGATGTCTACCTGTACACCGTCGATGACCTGAAAGACATCATCCAGGAGAATCTGCGCTCACGCCAGGCCGCCGCCGCCCAGGCCGAGGACATCATCGACAGCCAGGTCGAGCACTTCATGGCCTGGCTGCGCACCCAGGACAGCGCCGCCAGCATCCGCGCCCTGCGCCAGCGTGCCGAAGCGCTGCGCGATGAGGCCCTGGCCCGCGCCCAGCGCCAGCTCGCCCAGGGCAAAGACCCGGCCGAAGTGCTCAGCGTCCTCGCCCATACCCTGACCAACAAGCTGATTCACGCACCTTGCGCCGGCCTGCGCGCGGCCGCTGCTGAAGGCGATGCCGAGACGCTGGCCCTGTTGCGCAACCTTTACCGCCTCCACGACGGCACGCCCTGCCCATGAACCCATCGATGCTCGCCAAGCTGGAACAGTTGGCCGCCCGTCACGAAGAAGTCGGCGCCCTGCTGGCTGAGCCGGACATCATCGGCGATAACGATCGCTTCCGCGCCCTGTCGCAGGAATACGCGCAACTGGAACCGGTCGCGCAGGGCTTCCACGCCTATCGCCAGGTGCTCGATGACCTGACGGCAGCCCGCGAGATGGCCAGCGATCGCGATCCGGAGCTGCGCGTCCTGGCCCAGGATGAGCTGCTCGACGCCGAAACCCGCCGTGCCACCCAGGAACGGGCACTGCAACTGCTGCTGTTGCCGCGCGATCCGCACGATGCCGGCAACCTGTTCCTGGAAATTCGCGCCGGCACCGGCGGCGATGAGGCAGCGCTGTTCGCCGGCGATCTGCTGCGCATGTACGCTCGCTATGCCGAACTGCGCGGCTGGACCCTGGAACTGCTCAGCGACAGTCCCGGCGAGCACGGCGGCTACAAGGAAGTGATCAGCCGCGTCATCGGTCAGGGCGCCTATTCACGGCTGAAATTCGAATCCGGCACCCATCGCGTGCAGCGGGTACCGACGACCGAGGCGCAGGGGCGCATTCACACCTCAGCAGCCACCGTAGCGGTGCTGCCAGAGCTGGCCGAGGTCGAACAGGTCGATATCAACCCCGGCGATCTGCGCATCGACACCTATCGCGCCTCGGGCGCCGGCGGCCAGCACGTCAACAAAACCGATTCCGCCATTCGCATCACTCATCTGCCCAGCGGCATCGTGGTGGAATGTCAGGATGAGCGCTCGCAGCACAAGAACCGCTCGCGGGCCATGTCCCTGCTGCAGGCCAAATTGCTAGCGGCGGAGCGGGAAAAGCAGACCAGCGCCCAGGCGCAAAGCCGTAAGCTGCAGGTCGGCAGCGGCGACCGCTCCGAGCGCATCCGCACCTACAACTTTCCGCAGGGCCGCATCACCGACCACCGCATCAACCTGACGCTGTACAAGCTCGGCGATGTGCTGGAAGGCCATCTCGACCCGATCATCGAGCCGCTGATCAACGAGTATCAGGCCGACCAGCTCGCCGCGCTGGCCGAATAGGCCACAGGTCACCGCGCCACCGACCCCTGCCATGTATCCGACCAGCCTGCGCACGCTGCTTGACGAGGCCACCCGCTGCCTGGCCGCGGTCAGCGATACGCCGCGCCTGGATGCCGAAGTGCTGCTGGCGGCGGCGCTGCAGCGGCCGCGCAGCTACCTGTTCACCTGGCCGGAGCGGGTGCCGGAACCGGCGCAGGCCGTGCGCTTCGCTGCCTGGCTGGAACGCCGCCGGCAGGGTGAACCCATCGCCTATCTGCTCGGCCAGCGCGAGTTCTGGTCGCTGGACCTGCGCGTTACCGCCGATACCCTGATCCCGCGCCCGGAAACCGAACTGCTGGTTGAACTGGCCCTGGATCGGCTGCCGGCGGATCAGGCGCTGAGCGTGGCCGATCTGGGTACCGGCAGTGGCGCGATTGCGCTGGCGCTGGCGCGGGAACGGCCGCGGGCGCGGCTGATTGCGACCGATCGCAGTGCGGCGGCGCTGGCCGTGGCCCGCGACAATGCCCAGCGGCTGGGCATGGCCCAGATCGAATTCCGCCAGGGCGACTGGTGCGCGGCACTGACTGGGGAGCGTTGTGCATTGATCGCCGCCAATCCGCCGTATCTGGCTGCTGCTGATCCACACGCCCAGCGCGGCGACCTGCGTTTTGAGCCCCGCCAGGCCCTGATCGCCGGCCCCGAGGGACTGGAAGCGCTGCGCATCATCATTGCCGCAGCGCCGGATGTGCTGGCATCGGGCGGCTGGCTGCTGCTGGAACACGGTTACGATCAGGGCGAGGCGGTGCCGGCGCTGCTGCGGGAACGGGGATTTGTGACGGTCGGCCAGCATCGCGACGGCGCCGGACTCAGTCGCGTCAGCAGCGGACGCTGGCCGCTGTGAATGCTTGCAAGCGGGGGCGGGCGGGTCTACGGTTGTGAAAAGGCCCGTTCCACAACGGGTAAACAAACAGCCATGGCGGAGAGCATCATGCAGACCGATCCAGAAGAGCTGTACAAGCAGCGCACCATTCAGTTTTGCCCCTTGCACGCTGATCCCGAACAGGCCCGCTCGGCGGCACTCTGGCTGAGCGGCATCGCGGGTGTGCAGCGGGCGCAGCCCCTGTCATCGCATGCCCTGAGCGTGATCTATGACCTGCGCCAGATCACCCTGTGCTGCCTGGAACGCGCCCTCGGCGAACTCGGCTATCACCTCGATAACAGCCTGCTATGCAAGCTGAAGCGGGCTCTGTTCCACTACGCCGAGGAAACCCAGCGCGAAAATCTGGCCATCACCCAGGATTGCGAGCTGACGCGCCAGGATGTGTTCCTGAACCGCTACCAGCATCTCGCTCACGGCTGTCGCGATCCGCAGCCGGAGTACTGGCGCGAGTACCAGTAGCGCCGCTACCGCCACACTTCAGATATCAGATATCCAGGTTGAGCACGTCGAGCGCGTTCTGCTCGATGAAGTCACGGCGCGGTTCGACCTGATCGCCCATCAGGGTGGTGAACACCTCGTCGGCGGCGATGGCGTCCTCGATGCGCACCTGCAGCAGGCGACGGCTGGCCGGATTCATGGTGGTTTCCCAGAGCTGATCGGGATTCATCTCGCCGAGGCCCTTGTAGCGCTGGACGTGCTGGCCGCGCCTGGCCTCGTCGAGCAGCCAGCGCATCGCCTCACTCAGATCGCGCACCGGCTGGCTGCGCTCGCCCCGGCTCACCTCGGCCGCGTCAGTGAACAGCCCGTTCAGCCGCGCGCCCAGCCGGGCCATGGCGGTGTATTCCGGCGAAGCCAGGAACTCGGCGCCCAGCCGGCAATAGCGCGCCAGACTGTGGGTGCGCCGGGCAATGACGATACTGTGGCCCTCGCCATCGGCGCGCGGCTCGATGCTGGCGTCGTACAGCGATCCCTCGCTGGGCTGCCGGGCCTGCAAAGCCGCCAGCAAAGTATCAGCCCAGGCGCGCAGCCGGGCCGCGTCCGCCAGATCGGTCACTGCCAGCGGCGGCTGGTAGAGCAGTTGTTCCAGCAGAGCGGCATCGTAGCGGCGTGCCAGGCGGCGCACGATCGCCATCACCGCCATATAGTCGCGGGCCAGGGTTTCCAAAGCTGCACCACTCAGCGCCGGCGCATCTGCTGCCACACGCAGCGCCGCGCCATCCAGAGCCATGGCCAGCAGATAGGCGGACAGCTCGGCATCGTCCTTGACGTATTGTTCCTGCTTGCCTTTTTTCACCTTGTACAGCGGCGGCTGGGCGATGTAGATGTAGCCGCGCTCGATCAGTTCCGGCATTTGCCGGTAGAAAAAGGTCAGCAGCAGGGTGCGGATATGCGAGCCGTCAACATCCGCGTCCGTCATGATGATGATGCGAAAGTAGCGGATCTTGTCGGGATTGAATTCCTCGCGGCCGATTCCACAGCCAAGCGCGGTAATCAGCGTGCCGACTTCGACCGAGGCCAGCATTTTGTCGAAGCGGGCCTTTTCTACGTTCAGAATCTTGCCCTTGAGCGGCAAAATAGCCTGAAAGCGCCGGTCGCGGCCCTGTTTGGCCGAACCACCGGCGGAATCGCCCTCGACCAGGAACAGCTCCGACAGCGCCGGGTCCTTTTCCTGGCAATCGGCGAGCTTGCCAGGCAGGCCAGCGATGTCGAGCGCGCCCTTGCGCCGGGTCATCTCGCGGGCGCGGCGCGCGGCCTCGCGGGCGCGGGCGGCATCGACGATCTTGCCGGTAATGGCGCGGGCTTCGCCGGGATTTTCCAGCAGGTATTCCTGCAGCTTCTCGGCTACTACCGCCTCGACCGCCGGCTTGACCTCGGAGGACACCAGCTTGTCCTTGGTTTGCGAGGAAAACTTGGGATCGTGCAGCTTGACCGACAGTACTGCGGTCAGACCCTCGCGGGCGTCGTCGCCGCTGGTTTCGACCTTGGCCTTTTTCAGAATCCCTTCCGCGTCCATGTACTGGTTCAGGGTGCGGGTCAGGGCGCTGCGCAGGCCGGCAAGATGGGTGCCGCCATCACGCTGCGGGATGTTGTTGGTGAAGCAGAATACGCTTTCCTGATAGGAATCGTTCCACTGCATCGCCAGTTCGACCTGCACATCGTCGCGGCTGGTGCTCAGGTAGAACACGCTGTCGTGCAGGGGGTTTTTGTTGCGGTTGAGGTGCTCGACGAAGGCCCTGATGCCGCCCTTGTACTCGAAGCAATCGGTGCGGCCGCTGCGTTCGTCGCGCAGCTGGATGCGCACCCCGGAATTCAGAAATGACAGCTCGCGCAGGCGCTTGGCCAGCACGTCGTAGTGAAAGTCGATGTTGGTGAAAATCGTCTCACTGGGCTTGAAGCGGATCTCGGTGCCGGTCTGGTCGGTGTCGCCGATCACTCGCAGTGGTGCCTGCGGCGTGCCCAGGCAGTAATCCTGCTGGTGCATCTTGCCATCGCGGCGGATGGTCAGGCGCAGCGTTTCCGACAGAGCGTTGACCACCGACACACCGACGCCGTGCAGGCCACCGGAAACCTTGTAGGAACGGTCGTCGAATTTGCCACCGGCATGCAGCACGGTCATGATCACTTCGGCAGCGGAGCGGCCCTTGGAGTGCTCATCGGTGGGAATGCCGCGACCATTGTCGACCACGGTGATGGCCTGATCGGCGTGGATGGTGACGCTGATCTCGGTGCAATAGCCGGCCAGGGCCTCATCGATCGAGTTATCCACCACCTCGAACACCAGGTGATGCAGGCCGGTGCCATCGTCGGTATCGCCGATGTACATGCCGGGACGCTTGCGCACAGCGTCCAGCCCTTCCAGGACCGTGATGCTCGACGAGGTGTAGGACGAATCGCTCATGAGACTGCCGCTTCCCGAAATCTGCAAAAGACGCGGGATTATACCATTTCGCGCGCGGTGCCGTCGGCAAGCTGAAAACAGCGTGCCATCCGCCACGGCGCCTGATCGAGCAGCCCGCCTTCGATGGCGGTCGCGAACAATTGCGCGTCCTGTGCCGCCAGCGTGCACATCACCCGGTCGCGGTTGTCCGGGTCCAGTTCAGCCGGCAGATCATCGACCAGCAGGATGCAGGCTTCGCCGGTGTGCTGGCGATAGAGCGCCGCCTGCGCCAGCACCAGAGCGATTACCAGCAGTTTCTGCTGCCCACGCGACAGCGCCAGACTCGGCGCCCGGCCATCCAGGCGCAGGCTGAAGTCGGCTCGGTGGGGGCCGAGGCGGGTATGCGCCTGCTGACGATCAGCACCGCGCCCGGCGCGCAACCACGATGCGAAATCATCACCAGACGGCTCCAGAGGCCAGCCACGGCGATATTCGACCCGGACCCCTATCTGCGCCAGGGTTGCCGCTGTCAAGGGCTGCAAGGCCCCTTCCAGGGCCTTACAGAAGGTCTGGCGCTGGGTATCGAGCACGGTCGCCGCCGCGCTCAGCTCGCCATCCCAGGCATCGACCACCCGATCGGCGGCCCCCATGCGCAGGGCGGCGTTGCGGTGGCGCAGGGCGCTGTCGTAGCGGCGCCAGGCATCCAGGAACCCCGGCTCGGCGTGGAACAGGCCCCAGTCCATGAAGCGCCGCCGCTGCTGCGGGCCATCCTCCAGCAGGCGATGGCTGTCGGGATTGAGCAGCAGCACCGGCACCTGCCGGGCGAGCACCGCCAGCGAGCGGGTCGCCTGTCCGGCAACCCGGGCGCTCAGTTCACGCGGGCTGCGTTCGATACCGACCGGTACCCGCTGGCCGGCGCTGCCGTGCAATAGCGCCACCACCCGGAAACAGGGCGCGCCCTGCTGGATCAGTTCGCGCGGCTGGCGGGTGCGGAACGACCGACCGCGGCCAAGCAGGTACAGCGCTTCCAGCAGACTGGTCTTGCCCGCGGCATTGGCACCGATCAGCAGATTCAAACCCGGCGAGGCCTCGATGCGCACCTGACGCAGGTTGCGAAAGCCGCTGATGTCGAGACGGGCAACGTGCATGATGCAGCCGCGCAGCTCCACCCGGCGACTAGAGGCGCATCGGCATGATGACGTGCTTGCCCCCCTGGCCCTCGGCTTCCTCGATCAGACAGCTGCTGGATGCGTCGGCGAAGGACAGCTTAGCCAGCTCGCCGCCCAGTGCGCCAAGGGCATCGCGCAGATAGCTGACGTTGAAGCCGATCTCCATGGCGCCGCCGCTGTAGTTGATTTCGACTTCCTCTTCGGCCTCTTCCTGGTCGGGATTCTGCGCCTGCACACGCAGGGTCCAGTCCTCGAACTGCATGCGGATGCCCTGGGACTTGTCGCTGAGCATGATGCCGGTGCGGGCCAGGGCGCTGCGCAACACCATGCGATCGGCGATCACCACCCGGCTGCCTTCCTGGGGGATGACCCGCTGGTAGTCGGGGAACTTGCCGTCGATCAGCTTCGAGGTGAAGCGGATATCGCCCAGCACCAGGCGAATGTGATTGGCGCTGAGCTGCAGACCGGCCGGCGCATCATGGTCCGCCAGCAGCCGCATCAGCTCCATCACACCCTTGCGCGGCACGATCACCTGGCGCGGCTCGCTGATGCTGGCCTCGATGGGCAGTTCCTGAAAGGCCAGGCGATGGCCGTCGGTCGCGACCAGACGCAGCGCACCGGGCTGCACATCCAGCAGCAGGCCGTTGAGGTAATAGCGCACGTCCTGCTGAGCCATGGCGAAGTGGGTGCGCTCGATCAGCGTCCGCAGCACGTCCTGCGGCACCCGGATGTCATCGGCGAACGGCTGATCTTCGAGGGTTGGGAAATCCGCCGCCGGCAGAGTCGCCAGGGTGAAGCGGCTGCGCCCGCAGCGCACCGTAGCCTTGTCCCCCTCGACGCTCAGGGTCACGGTGGTGTCATCGGGCAGGGCACGCAGGATGTCGTGCAGCTTGCGCGCCGACAGGGTAATCGAGCCCGGCACGTCCACGGGCAGTTCCACCCGCACCGACAACTCCATCTCCAGATCGGTGGCGGTCAGGGATAGATCCTGTTCGTTCGCCACCACCAGCACGTTGCTCAGGATCGGCAGGGTCTGGCGCCGCTCGATCGCACCGATGACATGCTGCAGGGGCTTGAGGAGTTGTTCGCGCTTGGCTTCCAGTTTCATCAGATTCTCCGCAGTACTGACTCGTCCGCTCTGTTCCGGAGCGGGGGGGTAATGTCCTACTTGTTCATAGGGTAAATAAAATTTTTGTTGGTGCGCATCCCTCGATTACGGTCGCCTCCAACAATAGGAAGATCTTTTTATAAATAAATAAAGATTATTATTATTATGTAAGGCATTTTCTGTGGATAACTTTTTTTTGTTGTTTTTTTTCAATAGCCTGCAAGCGTTTTGCCTGTGGATAAGTCTGTGGATAAAATGTGGATAAGTCGGTTTTCCTGTGGATAACTTTTTTTGGCCCAAAAGTTATCCACAGACTTATCCACAGGTTTTGCCGACTTATCCACAGAAATGCCAAAGTTATCCACAGACTTATCCACAGGCTGTTTTCGGGCCTTTTTTCAAATCCAGTCAAAAATAATATCAGAAAGCATTTTTTCAATTAATTTACGATTCATACTATTGAAATTACTTAATTTAACGATTTTTATTATTTTATTTATGAAAAAATAATCAAAATATAATTTTTTTACGATTTAAAAAACTGATTATAGTGAATTTTATGAAAAAATTACAGGTTTAAAAAATCGCTTTTGAACAGCGTTTTAAAAGTTATTCAACTTATCCACAGACTTATCCACAAGCATTTTTGCTAGTTGGTCAGGGTTGTGAACAGGTTGATGTAATCATCGTGGATTTGCGGGTCACCGCGCTGCAGCTCGCGGACCTTGCGACAGGCATGCAGCACGGTGGTATGGTCGCGACCGCCAAAGGCTTCGCCGATATCCGGCAAGCTCAGCGAGGTCAGTTCCTTGGTCAGCGCCATGGCCATCTGCCGCGGCCGCGACAGGCTGCGCAGGCGGCTGTTGGACAGCAGATCGCTGACGGGAATCCGGTAGTAATCGGCGACGGTCTTTTGAATATTCTCGATGGTGATCAGTTTGTCCTGCAGGGTCAGCAGGTCGCTGAGTACTTCCTTGGCAAAGGCCAGCGAGATCGGCCGGCCGGTGAATTGTGAATTGGCATAGACTCGGCGCAGCGAGCCTTCCAGTTCGCGGACGTTGGAGCGAATGCGCTGGGCGATGAAAAACGCCACCTCATCCGGCAGGGCAATGCTGGCCTGCTCGGCCTTGCTCTTCAGGATCGCCACCCGCGTTTCCAGCTCCGGCGGCTCAATGGCCACGGTCAGGCCGGAGCCAAAACGCGACTTGAGGCGGTCTTCCAGGCCGGCAACTTCCTTCGGATAACGGTCGCAGGTCAGGATCACCTGCTGGCGGCTTTCCAGCAGGCTGTTGAAGGTATAGAAAAATTCCTCCTGGGAACGCTCCTTGCCAGCCAGAAACTGCACATCGTCGATCAGCAGCGCATCCAAGGCCCGATAACGGCGCTTGAACTCGTTGATGGCGTTATGCTGCAGCGAGCGCACCATATCGGCAACGAAATGCTCGCAGTTCTGGTAAACCACGCGCGCCTCGGGATTACGCTCACGCAGCATGTTGCCGACTGCGTGAATCAAGTGGGTCTTGCCCAGCCCGGTGCCGCCATAGATGAACAGCGGGTTATAGGCGCGGCCGGGATTTTCGGTGACCTGCAGGCAGGCCGCGCGGGCGATCTGGTTGGAATTGCCCTCGACGAAGGTCAGGAAGGTGAAATCCGCGTTCAGGGCGCCGCTCTTGAGCAGATCGCCGGCATCCAGGGGCGCGACGGGCTCAGCCGGCGGTACGACCGGTGCCGGTTCGGATGGTGGTACGAGCGGCGGTGCGCCGCTGCCGATTTCCAGCAGAACCTGCGGTGGCTGTTCCGGGCGCAGCGTCGCCAGCACCGCGCGGATCTGCTCCAGGTGATGCTTGCGCACCCAGTCCAGCACGAAGCGGTTAGGTGCCAGCAGACGCAGCGCACCGTCCTGCTCCAGCGCGTGCAGCGGCCGGATCCAGGTACTGAGCTGTTGTTCGGACAGCTGGCGTTCCAGACAGTCCAGACAGGCTTTCCACAAGGTCTCTTCCACGAGCAATTCTCGGCAAGTCTCTTCGGGGGGACGCGGCGGGCTGCCCAGTGTAGTGGCTCATCGGCGGCTTATCCACCGGAGCGCCACGGTCCGCCTGCAATCCGGTACTTGACAAATTTGCCTCTTAATCAGTAATTTTATCGTTTGATTTAAAAACCGAAATCCACTCCTCTATCCTGCATTGCTGCCAATCGTCCTCAAGGAATCGCCATGAAGCGGACTTTCCAACCCAGTATCATTCACCGCAAGCGCACGCATGGCTTTCGTGCCCGTATGGCCACCCGGGGTGGTCGTCTCGTTCTGAATGCCCGCCGCGCCAAGGGCCGCGTCCGCCTGGCGCCCTGAGCGCATGGCCGGTGGCGCGCGCTTTCCGCGCTGCGCCCGGCTGACCGGCCAGCAGGCCTTTGCCCGCGTCTTTGCCCGGCCGGTCAAGTCCAGCGATCGCTGCTTCACTGTGCTCGCCCACCCTAACGCGCTGGCTTATCCGCGTCTGGGGCTGGCGGTTTCCCGCAAGGTTTCCAAATCCGCAGTGATGCGTAACCGCATCAAGCGGGTTATCCGCGAAAGTTTCCGGCATCATCAGGACAGCTTGCGCGGATTGGACTGTGTGGTGCTGGCCCGCGCTGCAGCGGCGCAGCAGGACAACGCCGTGCTCACCGCCGCGCTGCAGCGGCACTGGCGGAGGCTTGTTTCAACATGCGCACCCTCCTGATTACCCTGATCCGCGCCTACCAACTCCTGATCAGCCCGCTGCTGGGCAATCATTGCCGCTTTTATCCAAGCTGCTCGCAGTATGCCCGCGAAGCGATCGAGCGCTACGGAGTCCTGCGTGGCAGTGGTCTGGCGGTGCGGCGGCTGCTGCGCTGTCATCCCTGGCACCCGGGTGGCGTCGATCCTGTTCCCGAACCTTCTGCGAAGGACCGATGATGGAAAACCAACGCTTGATCCTCGTCGCCGCCCTGGTGTTCGTCCTGTTTCTGCTCTGGCAGAACTGGATGGGATTCCAGGCCGCTAAACACCCGCCACCGGCGCGACCGGTAGCAACCCTGCCTGGTGGGTCGGCGCCCGCAGTCTCCACGGTACCGGCGGTACCCGGTGGCCAGGATATACCCCATATCGCGGCGAGCGGCCCAGGCGCGCAGAACCTCAGCTCCAGCCAGCGGGTGCGCGTGGTCACCGACCTGTTCGAAGCGGAGATCGACACCACCGGCGGTGATCTGCGTCAGGTGGGCTTGCGCACCTATCCCGAGTCGATCCAGCACCGCGACCAGCCGTTCATGCTGCTCAAGGACAGCGGTTCGGATCTGTTCATCGCCCAATCGGGTCTGGTGGCCCTGAACAATGGCCCGGCTCCGACCCATTACGCGACCTTCAGCGCGGCACAAGCGGAATACCGGCTGGCCGATGGTCAGGACCGGCTGGAGGTGCCGCTGACCTGGACCGATCCGAGTGGCGTGAAGGTCACCAAGATCTACACCTTCCAGCGTGGCAGCTTCCTGGTCGAGCTGAACCAGCGGGTGGAAAACCGCACCGCCAGCGACTGGCAAGGCAGCCAGTACCGGCAGTTCCAGCGCACCCCGCCGAAAACCAGCAACAGCTACTTTGGTGGCGGCGTGATCACCTATACCGGGGCGGTGATCTCCACCCCGACCCAGCGCTACGAGAAAATTGCCTTCGACCAGATCGCCAAGCAGCCGCTGAGCCAGTCGGTCACCGGTGGCTGGGTGGCGATGATCCAGCACTATTTCCTCAGTGCGTGGATTCCTGGCGCGGGCGAGACGGATACCTTCTACACCAAGTCAGTGGGCAGTGATCGCTATGTGGTGGGCATGACCGGCGCGATGCAGACCGTGTCCGCCGGGGCGAGCGGCGATTTCCGCACCCAGTTGTACGTTGGTCCGAAGCTGCCGGATGTATTGGAAAAGATTGCCCCCAACCTGCAGCTGACTGTCGATTACGGCACGCTGACCATCATCGCCGAGCCGTTGTTCTGGCTGCTCAAGGCGATTCACGCCATCGTCGGCAACTGGGGCTGGGCGATCATTTTCCTGACCGTGCTGATCAAGCTGGCGTTCTACAAGCTGTCCGAGACCAGCTATCGGTCGATGGCCAACATGCGCCGGCTGGCGCCGGAAATGACGCGCCTGAAGGATCTGTATGGCGATGACAAGCAGAAGATGAACGAAGCGATGATGGCCATGTACAAGCGGGAGAAGGTTAACCCGCTCGGTGGCTGTCTGCCGATTCTGGTGCAGATTCCGGTGTTCATCGCCCTGTACTGGGTGCTGGTGGAGAGCGTGCAGTTGCGTCAGGCGCCGTTCATGCTGTGGATTCAGGATATGGCGATTCCCGATCCGTACTATGTGCTGCCGCTGATCATGGGCGCGACCATGTTCATTCAGCAGAAGCTCAGTCCGGCACCGCCCGATCCGGTGCAGGCCAAGGTGATGATGGCGCTGCCGATTCTGTTCACGTTCATGTTCCTGTGGTTCCCGGCGGGTCTGGTGCTGTACTGGGTGGTGAATAACACCCTGTCGATTGCTCAGCAGTGGGTGATTACCCAGCGGGTCGAGGCTGCGGCCAAGTCGCCGGGCGCCGCCAAGGCCAGCGAAGGACCGGGTCTGGCCGAGCAGGCGCGCAAGTGGGCCGAGCAGGGCCGCAAGCTGGTTGATCTGGCCAAGAAGTCGCTGCCGGATTCCAGCACCAACCGGCGCAAGAAGTAGGAAGTAGGCGGCTGGATATCCGGCATTGCGTCCGGGTATACAGCCGCCGCGCGTAAGCGCGCCTTTATGAATTCTTTCCCTTTCCCCGATACTGACACCATTGCTGCCATCGCCACTCCGCCAGGGCGTGGCGGCATTGGTGTTATCCGTCTGTCCGGGCCGGCGGTGCCGGATATTGCCCAGGCTCTGTTGGGTGCACTGCCCAGGCCGCGCCATGCTGCCTTGCACCGCTTCTGCGACCATGCGGGCGCCGTGCTTGATGAAGGACTGGTCTTGTACTTTCCGGCGCCGCGTTCCTACACCGGCGAGGAGGTGCTGGAACTGCATGGTCATGGCAGTCCGGTGGTGCTGAATCTGCTGTTGCGCCGCTGCCTGGAGTTGGGTGCGCGTCTTGCGGAACCGGGCGAATTCACCCGCCGCGCCTTTCTGAACGACAAACTTGATCTGGCCCAGGCCGAAGCCGTTGCCGATCTGATCGATGCCTCTACCCAGGCGGCGGCCCGTTCCGCGCTGCGTTCGCTGCAGGGTGAATTCTCCCAGGCCATCCATATCCTGGTGGATGAATTGATCAATCTGCGCATGCTGGTGGAGGCTACCCTGGACTTCCCCGAAGAGGAGATTGATTTCCTGCAGGCGGCGGATGCTTCTGGCCGGCTGGCCCGGCTCGATGCCCAGTTGGCCACGGTGCGCGCCAGGGCGGGGCAGGGCAAGCTGTTGCAGGCCGGTCTGCAGGTGGTGCTGATCGGTCAGCCCAATGTTGGCAAATCTTCGCTGTTGAATCGTCTGGCCGGTGATGAACTGGCCATTGTCACGCCCATCGCAGGCACGACCCGCGACGCTTTGAAATCATTGATCCAGATTCAGGGCATTCCCCTGCACATCATCGACACGGCCGGTCTGCGCGATGCCGAGGATGAGGTGGAGAAGATCGGTATTGCCCGCACCTGGCAGGAGATCGGCAAGGCTGATCTGGTTCTGCTGCTGCTCGATGCACGCGTGGGCCTGACCGATGCGGATCGGGTGATTCTGGACCGGCTCCCGGCGGGTCTGTGCCGCATCACGCTGCGCAACAAGATCGATCTGCTTGGCGAACAGCCGGAACGCCATCCGGAAGGTTCGGATATCGCCTTGTCCATTTCCGCCAAGTCCGGGGCTGGCCTGGAACTGCTGGAACAGGCCCTGCTGGATGTGGCGGGCTGGCAGCAGACCGAGGATGTGTTTATTGCACGGGAACGGCATTTACAGGCTCTGGAAGCCGGTGCGCGGCATCTGCGGGCGGCGCGGGCGGAAGTGGCTGGTGCTTGTCCGGCACTGGAGCTGTTCGCCGAGGAATTGCGCCTGGCGCAGAATGCCCTTGCGGATATCACTGGGGAATTTACGTCCGATGATCTGCTTGGCGTCATCTTCAGTCGTTTCTGCATCGGAAAATAGCAACACGTCCACACGGTTCCAAGCACGTCTACTCACTTCCTGAAAGCCCGCGTAACTGCGGGTGTTCTGTTCTGCTGCGTTTTCCTTTAGTTAGAAAATGACGATGATCGACACCCTTAAAAAAACCCTCTGGGCAGCGGCTGACAAGCTGCGCGCTAATATGGACGCTGCTGAGTACAAGCACATCGTCCTTGGCCTCATCTTCCTGAAGTACATCTCCAACACCTTCACGGCGAGGCGGGATGAGCTGACCCGGCGCTTTGCCGACGAGGCCGACGATTACTTCCTGCCCGATGCTGATGCAGCCCTGCTGGCTGAGGAGCTGGAGGATCGCGACTACTACAAAGAGGCGAATGTCTTCTGGGTACCTGAATCCGCCCGTTGGGAGG
>DAITNL010000063.1:15145-15658 GCA_036834665.1 Candidatus Competibacteraceae bacterium
TTACGCGCTGCCGCCAAGCAGACCGACATCGGCAAGCGCATCGACGATGCCCTGACCGTGATTGAAGCCGAGAACCCCAAGCTCAAGGGCATTCTCGATAAGCGCTATGGCCGTGCCCAGTTGCCGGATGGCAAGCTCGGGGAGCTGGTCGATCTGATTTCCGCTATTGGTTTCGGCGATGACCCCGGCAAGGCGCGGGATATCCTCGGGCAGGTTTATGAATACTTCCTCGGTCAGTTCGCCAGCGCCGAGGGCAAGAAGGGTGGGCAGTTCTATACGCCGGCCAGCATCGTCAAGACCCTGGTGGCGGTGCTGGCCCCACACCACGGCAAGGTCTACGATCCTTGCTGCGGCTCCGGCGGCATGTTCGTGCAGAGCGAGAAGTTCATCAAAGCCCACGGCGGCAAGCTGCGCGATGTGTCCATCTATGGTCAGGAATCCAACCCGACGACGTGGCGGCTGGCGACGATGAACCTCGCAATCCATGGCATTGAAAGCAATCTTGGCCGCGAA
>DAITNL010000064.1:0-10988 GCA_036834665.1 Candidatus Competibacteraceae bacterium
CAGCAGGATGCCCAGCGCCATCAAGAACACCCGGCCAAAGGCGATCTTGGGGTCGGTGGAGAATCCTTGCACCAGGGTGTTGACGCCCTGGAACAGGTCAAGAAAGTTCAGGGATTCCATGTGGAACGCTCCCCGGCCTTAGCCGATGGTTAGCAACACCTGCCCGGCATCGACCGGATCGCCTGGCTTGACGGCAACACGGCTGACGGTGCCGCCGCGCTTGGCGACGACATGAGTGACCATCTTCATCGCTTCCAGCGACACCAGCTTGTCACCTTCGTTGACCGCTTGGCCGACGCTGACATGGACAGTCTGCACCACGCCGCCGAGCGGTGCGACTTCATCACCGGCACCGGTACCGGCGGCGCTGGGCGCGGCGACCGGTGCAGCGACCGGTGCGGTAGAGACTGCGGCGACTGGCGGCAATACGGCATTCATGCTGCCCGGTTCCGGGTACAGGTTCTGCGCGCCTTCGATCGAAATATCCTCGACCGTAACGACGTATTGCTTGCCCTCGACCGTGATGCGGAATTTCTTCTCCATGGATTGCGCTCTTGTTAAGGTTGAAAAGGGGAAAGGGTTGTGTGGATTCAGTGCGGCGCGCGCGGTGCGTGCGACGTGTGATGGACCGAGCGTGCCTCGGACGTCCAGCTAAAGCCGCGCCGGGGCGCTTCGATGTGAACGATGCGATGTGCACCCATCATCGCAGCTACGGCCGCGGTGATCACGGCCAGGTGTTCCTGGGGAATGCCGGCGCTGATCAGTTGTGGCACAGGGGCGGCCGGCGCCTTGGTTGAAACCGGGGCTGAAGCGTCCTGCGCCTGTCGCGAGAGCGCCCAGACAATGCCGCGAATGATCGCCGCGACCAGCATCGAGATCACGATCACGATGCCGTAAATCACCAACATGTCGCCGATGGCGTCGAGCGTGGTGTAGCTTTTCATGGTTGCGGATTCCAGTGCGGGCAGGGCGGATCAGAGCGGAATGTCGCCATGCTTCTTGGCAGGCCGCAGTTCGCGCTTGGTCAGCAGCTTGCGCAGCGCCAGAGTGATGGTGGCGCGGGTATCGGCCGGCTCGATGACGTCGGTGATGTAGCCGCGCGAGGCCGACATGTAGGGCGAGGCGAACTTGGCACGGTATTCCTCGACCAGTTCCTTGGCCTTGGCTTTGCGGTCCTCGGCGCCCTTGAGTTCACTGCGATAGAGGATGTTGACCGCACCTTCTGCGCCCATCACCGCAATTTCCGCCGTCGGCCAGGCATAGACCGCGTCCGCCCCCATCTCCTGGGCGCACATCGCCAGATAGGAGCCGCCGTAGGCCTTGCGCAGGATGATGGTGATCTTCGGCACCGTCGCCGATGCGTAGGTGTAGAGCATCTTGGCGCCATGGCGGATGATGCCGCCGCGCTCCTGCTCGATGCCGGGCAGGAAGCCGGGCACATCGACCAGCGTCACCAGCGGGATGTTGAAGGCGTTGCAGAAGCGGATGAAGCGCGCGCCCTTGTCGGACGAGTCGATATCCATCGCCCCAGCCTTGACCAGCGACTGGTTGGCCAGAATGCCGACCACGATGCCCTGAATGCGGGCGAAGCCGACCACGATATTGCCCGCCCAGCCGGCGTGGATTTCCAGGAACTGACCGTTATCGACCAGACGGTTGATGATCAGCTTGACATCCATCGGCTCGGCGGAGGTTTCCGGAATCAGGGCGTTGATCTCTTCATCCGGCGACAGGTCGAGATCCGGATAAGGATGGTGCGGCGGGTCCTCAGTGTTATTGGAGGGCAGGTAGCTGAGCAGGGCCTTGGCGATCTGGATGGCGTGGCGGTCATCCTCAGCGATGAAGTGCACGTTACCGCTGACCGTGGCGTGCATCTCGGCGCTGCCGACATCGTCCAGGCTGGTGGTGCGCCCGGTCACGGCCTTGATCACCTCGGGGCCGGTGATGAACATGTAGGCGTTGTTGCGGGTCATGATGATGAAGTCCATCAGTGCCGGCGAGTACGATGCGCCACCGGCGCAAGGACCGGCGATGATGGCGATCTGCGGCACCACGCCCGAGAGCAGTACGTTGTTGTAGAACACCTCGCCATAGCCGGACAGCGCGTCGACCGCTTCCTGGATGCGGGCGCCGGCCGAGTCCTTGAAGGCCACCACCGGCACGCCGATCTTCAGGGCAAGCTGCATGGACTGCACGATTTTCTTGGCGTGCATCTTACCGAGCGTGCCGCCCATGACCGTGAAATCCTGGCTGAACGCTGCAACCGGTCGGCCATCGACAAAACCGGTGCCGACCACCACGCCATCCGAAGGCAGTTCCTTGTCGGCCAGACCAAAGTGCTTGCCGGCGTGCTTGGCGTGGGTGGCGATTTCCTGGAAGGTATCGGGCTGGAACAGAGCCAGCAGGCGCTCACGGGCGCCGAGCAGACCCTTGGCATGGCGTTCCTGGAGCTTGTCCTCGCCACCACCGGCCATAACCTTGGCGCGGCGCTCGCGCAGGATTTCGAGCTGTTTCTCAGAGATCATGCATAGATCCTCATGAAGGTGTGATGCAGTTGAAGCGAAAAACGGATGATCGACAATCGCCCGACGGCCCGCGTTCGGGTACACGGGTCTGGTTTTTGTGATGGCGTGCGGGGAAAAACAGTCAGGAAGCAAGATGCGCTGCGGATGGGCGCAAAACCCGGTCGATTGTGCAACGACCAATCCTAACCCGTTAAGGGTAGCTGAAATAGACCGGGGCCGGATAGTCGTTGTATGGAATTGCGAAAAATCATGGATGCACGCTCACCCGTCTGCATGGGGTGCATGACGGGCGGCGCAGGGATCAAGAGGGCTTGGATGCCGGGTTTGGGTGTTCAACGACCGGCGGGGCGCTGGCCAGCGTCGAGGTGATGGGCGCATCGTTGCTGGGCAGGCTGCGGATCAGTTCACAGCGGCGATGGGAGCGCTTGAGGGTTTCCTGACTGAGCAGGCGGCGGCGCTGGGCTTGCAGAGCGTCAAGGCGTCTCATGAGCACAGGGCCTCGGCCGCGCTGCGCAGGGTCTGGCTGTTGATGGCGGTGTGGTGCTGCACGCTGAAATCGGAACCGCGCAGCGCCTTCTTGATCATGCTTTCCAGATTAGGCCGCTTGTCCTCGGGGTTGGGGCCGCTGCCGAGGCCGCCGCCGAATTCGACGATGGTATTGATGCCGTCATGGAAAGCGGTTTCCAGATTGCCGATCCAGTTCACCGGGTGGAAGAGCTGGAAGAACAACCGGGTCTTGATCGTGGCTGGATCCGCGTCGTGATGGCTGCCGGTATAGTTGGAGAGCACGCGGATTGCCGGGGCCTGCAGGGTCGCAGCGTCGAGCATCGGCCGGAAGTGCAGAGCGGCGGCGATCATGTAGAAGGTGTGGAAGGCGCCCTCGGTCTTGAGCCGGGTCGGCTTCTTGCGCGGAAACTGGGCCAGGGCGGCCTCGGTGAGCCGATCAAGATCCTCGCCGCGCCCGCCGACCACGGTCTGATCGGCCAGATTGCAGGCGGCGATGGCGCAGAAATGCTGTTCTGCCAGTGGCCGCACCGTGTCCAGATGCAGCGGGAAGGCCAGCATTTCCCCTTCGCCATAAGTGCCCATGCACTCGCCGCGCTGCTGCACCAGGCGCAGGGCAGTGGCGAAATCCAGGGCGTCGGCAGCGACCAGGGCGCAGTATTCACCGAGGCTGTGGCCGGCGGCGAGCACCGGCTTGACCTGCCCGCCGGTCAGTTCGCGGGAGATCTCCAGGCAGGCCAGCGAGTGGGTCAGCAGGGCCGGCTGGGTGTATCGGGTCAGCTTGAGGGTTTCTTCCGGCCCCTCCTGGCAGAGTTTCGCCAAGTCGTAGCCGAGGATGTCGCTGGCCTGCGCATAAAGGCGCGCGGCAACCGGGAAGTCGCGAATCAGGTCGCTGCCCATACCGACATACTGGGAGCCCTGTCCAGGGAATACGAACATGATCTGCGGGTCATGACTCGACACGGAGTGTTCCTTCCTTCATGAGGGGTGGTGAAACAAGCGCGCAAAGATACGGCCAAGCCGCTGATAAGGCAAGGAGAGCGGTTGCGCCCCGTGGCTGTAGTAAAATGCACCGCCCTTTCAGCGATTACAGAGGATATCCATGACCACGGCCACGATTATTGACGGCAAACAGTTTGCCACCCGCCTGCGCACCAGTCTTGCCGTCCAGGTTGCCCGCCTGCAGGCCGAACATGGGCTGACCCCAGGGTTGGCGGTGGTGCTGGTGGGCGAGGATCCCGCCAGTCAGGTGTATGTGCGTAATAAGGGCTTGCAGGCCCGCGAGGCCGGCATGCGGTCCTTCGAACAGCGCCTGCCGGCGACCACCACCCAGGCCGAGTTGCTGGCGCGCATCGCTGAACTGAACCAGGACCCAGCGGTTAACGGCATTCTGGTGCAGTTGCCCCTGCCGGCGCGGATTGATCCGGAAGCGGTGATCGAGGCGATCGCAGTCAGCAAGGATGTCGATGGCTTTCATCCGCTGAATGCCGGACTGCTGGCGGTCGGTGGCGCGGCGATGGTGCCCTGCACGCCGCTGGGTTGCCTGATGCTGCTCAAGGAGCGGATCGGCAGTCTGGCCGGGCAGCGGGCACTGGTGCTGGGCCGCTCCAACATCGTTGGCAAGCCGATGGCGGCGCTGCTGCTGCGCGAGCATTGCACGGTGACCATTGCCCATTCGCAGACCCGCGATCTGGCCGAGGAATGCCGGCGCGCCGATATCCTGGTGGCGGCGGTGGGCAAGCCGCACATGGTGCAGGGTGACTGGATCAAGCCTGGCGCGACGGTGATCGATGTCGGGATCAATCGTGTTCCGACTGCGGACGGCAAGGGCCGGCTGGTCGGTGATGTGGATTTTGCTGCGGCGGTCCAGGTTGCCGGTGCCATTACCCCAGTGCCCGGCGGGGTAGGGCCGATGACTATTGCCTGTCTGCTGCTGAACACCCTGACTGCTGCCTGCCGGCAGCAGGGTTTGCCGGTGCCCGAGGTCGGACCAGCGGTGCTGTAACAAGGTCCGGCTGTTCAAGGCATCCTTGGTCGCGCCCCGTGTGCTGGATCAGTTACGGGGCGCACGCTGGGCGCTATTCAACCCGCTGCCAGTCCTGCTGCTTGCTGACGAACAGCCACTTGCCGGTGACTTCCAGGGTTTTGCCGCCATTGGCCAGTTTGGCTTTGCTGTCGTAGGTGCCGCCATCGGCCGGGTTGAAAATCTTACCGCCGACCCATTCATCACCCTTCTGTTTCAGATCCCACAGGATTTTCATGCCGACCAGCGGCTTGTCCTTCAGGTCGCCTTCGCACTTGCTGCAGGTTTTCTCACTGGCACCTTCCAGCAGCTTGACGATGGTGCCGGTCAGGGCACCGCCGCTGTCGGTAATCTGCACGATGCTCTTGGGCTTACCGGATTCCTTGTCGATGGTGCGCCATTGTCCGACCGGTGAATTGAGGTCGGCGGCGTGAGCACTGGCCAGCAGCAGCATCGCGCCGGTGGCGCCCAGGAAGGTGTTCAGAATCACATGCATCGGGCTTCTCCTCATTGCTTTTGTCGTGGTGATCGCGGTTATGGCATCAACATGGCTATGTAACGCTGCTGCCGGCAATGCCGTCTTGCAGGAACTGGCCATGCTGAAACCGTGCCTTGATTGTAGTGACACTGTTGTGGCTATAGCCGTGAAATTCGCACGCGCCGGCGCGGCACTATGCTTAGCGGTAGGACGACCACCGGTCAAGGACCATGAGCCTGGCAGACGAATCAAAACTATTGCTGTTGCTGCTGATCGCCAATGGCGCGCCAATCATCGCTACGGCGCTATGCGGTGCGCGGTGGGCCTGGCCGCTGGATGCGGGTCGGGTGTTGGCCGATGGACAGCGTCTGTTGGGCGCCACCAAGACCTGGCGTGGCCTGCTGGCGGCGCTGCTGGTGACCACCGGTGGCGCGTTGCTGCTGGGTGTGCCCGCTGCGGTGGGTGCGTTGATCGGCCTGCTGGCGATGGCTGGCGATCTGTTGTCGAGCTTTATCAAGCGCCGCCTGGGCCGGCCTTCGAGCAGCATGATGCTCGGTTTGGATCAGGTGCCCGAGGCACTGTTGCCACTGCTGGCGGTGCGAGAAGCATTTGCCCTCGATGCGCCGGCGATCGTGGTCACGGTGATTGCATTCCTGCTGCTGGATCTGCTGCTGTCGCAGTTGCTGTACCGGCTGGGGATTCGCCAGCGGCCCTATTGATCGGCCGTGCCGTGCAGGTAGTGCAGGGTGATTTCCGGCGGGCAGTTGAAGCGCACGCCGACCACCGAGGATCCCGAGCCGACTGAGGTATAGCCCTGCATGTCGTGGTAGCGCCAGGCGCCACGGCAAAAGCGGCGCGGACAATCGGCATTGGTCATCAGGGCGATGCCGCCCGGCAGGCAGATTTGTCCGCCATGGGTGTGGCCGCTGAGCATCAGGGCAAAGCCGGCATGCGCGGCGTGGCGATAAGGCTCCGGCGAGTGCGAGAGCAGGATGGCGATGGCATCGATCGGGATGTGCGCGGTGGCCCGGTCGAAATTGTCGACCTGGAAATAATGCGGGTCGTCAATGCCCGCCAGGTGCAGAAACGCGCCACCGCGTTCGAGCAGGGTCGATTCGTTGAGCAGCATGTTGATACCGAGCGCTTCGATGGCCGGCACCATGCGTATCGAATCGTGGTTGCCGAGGATGGCGTAAACCGGGCCATGCAGGTGCGGCCGGATCCGGGTCAGGGCATCGATGGCTGCTTCATGGGGACCGTGGGTGCGGGCGCGAAAATCGCCGGTCATGACGCAGGCATCATAGTGCAGGCCCTGCAGGCGCTCGATCAGCGCCTCGGGAAAGCGCGGGTCCATATCCAGATGCAGATCGCTCAGATGCAGCAGGGTAAAGCCGTGCAGCGCTTCGGGCAGGGTCGGGATATGTACCGTGTTATGGCGGATTTCCAGAGTAGCGGCATTGCGCCGGCCACGCTGGTACAGGCCCAGCACCCGCAGTCCCAGACGGATCAGGGCGTGGATCGAGTACCAGTTTTCGATGTGAAAGAAGGTGCGGCCACGTCCGAAGACCTGAGTGGCATGGTCGGCTTCAATGCCGAGGCGCTGGCGCAGATGGATGCGACCGATGCGCTTTTCCAGGCGCTTGAGTTCGACGGTTTCGCGGTCGATCACCACGCGGGCAGCGCTGGATGCATCGCGGGTTCTGGAGGCTGGAGCATCGGGAAAAACGGTCTTTTTCATCAGACTTCTCCGCTGCGGATAAGTCCATGGGTGGCGGTCCTGCGGCATCAGAGGCTGAATCTCAACCGGTGAGTTCACCGTTCATGGCGCAATGCGCGTGCCACGAACGGCGAGCTCAACAGCGGCTCAGAGACCGTACAGAGCCTTGTACTCAGCGTCGCGCTCGGCGATCAACTGGGCGAGATTGAGCACCACCTTGCACTGCTTCCAGGTGGCGTCGTCCTGCATCTTGCCGTCGATCATCACCGCGCCGCTGCCATCGGGCATGGCCTCGATGACCCGCTTGGCCCAGGTCACTTCCTCCGGCTTCGGGCTGAACACCCGCTTGGCGATGGCGATCTGGTTAGGATGCAGGGTCCAGGTGCCGACGCAGCCCATCAGATAGGCATTGCGGAACTGATCCTCACAGGCCACCAGGTCGGCGATATCGCCAAACGGGCCGTAGAAGGGCAGCGCGCCGACGCTGGCGCAGGCATCGACCATCTTGGCCATGGTGTAGTGCCACAGATCCTGCTGCGCGGTCGGCCGCGGTGCGCCAGGATTGGCCGGATCGGGATCGGTGCGCACCAGGTAATCAGGATGGCCGCCGCCGACCCGGGTGGTCTTCATGCGCCGCGAAGCTGCCAGATCGGCCGGCCCCAGGCTCATGCCCTGCATGCGCGGGCTGGCGTTGGCGATCTCATCGACATTGGCCACGCCGAGCGCAGTTTCCAGAATGGCGTGAATCATCAGCGGCTTCTGCACGCCGTACTTGGCTTCCAGTTGCGCCAGCAATTGATCGACGAAGTGAATGTCCCAGGCGCCCTGAATCTTGGGCAGCATGATCACATCGAGCTTGTCGCCGATTTCGCCCACCAGCCGGATCAGGTCATCCAGGAACCAGGGGCTGTCGAGGCTGTTGACCCGGGTCCAGAACTGGGTGTTGCCGAACTCGACGCTCTTGCCGACCTGCACCAGGCCTTCGCGGGCCGCTTCCTTGCGGTCGATCGGCACGGCGTCTTCCAGATTGCCGAGCAGAATGTCCACGGTCCTGGCGATGTCCGGCACCTTGGCGGCCATCTTCGGATTGCTCGGATCGAAGAAATGGATCATGCGCGATGGCCGCACCGGAATTTCACGAAGCGGTTCGGGCGCACCGACGACCTTGGGTTTAAAAAAATCACGGGGACTGCGCAGCATGGTTGTTCTCCGGGTGATCAGGGGCTGTTAATGATTTTCGTATTGGTGAATCAGTTGCTGGGCCGCGACGGTGGGTGGCAGGTGGCCTTCGATAACGGCCTGTTCCACTGCCGCGCGGATGGTGCCGACACCGCTGTGGTTGAAAAAACTGGTGCGCAGGTGCTCCTCGACCATCGAGTACACCCAGTCCAGGGTCTGCCGCTGGCGGCGCTTAGCAAACGCGCCGCTGGCGGTGATCTGTTGGCGGAATTCCTGGATCACCTGCCAGATGGCGCCGATGCCGTCGCCGCTGACCGCCGAGCAGGTATAGGCTTTGGTGCGCCAGCCTGCGGTGGCCGGGGCGAGGTAGTGCAGGGCGCGGTTGTAATCGGCGCGGGCGGCATTGGCGCGTACCTTGTTATCGCCATCGGCCTTGTTGACCAGCAGCGCATCGGCCAGCTCCATGATGCCTTTCTTGATGCCCTGCAATTCGTCGCCAGCCCCGGCCAGCATCAGCAGCAGGAAAAAATCGACCATCGAGCGCACCGTGGTTTCGCTCTGGCCGACGCCGACGGTTTCCACCAGGATCACGTCGAAACCGGCTGCCTCGCAGATCAGGATGGTCTCGCGGCTTTTGCGCGCGACGCCGCCGAGCGTGCCGGCTGAGGGCGAAGGCCGGATGAAGGCGCGCAGATCACGCGAGAGCAGTTCCATGCGGGTTTTGTCACCGAGGATGCTGCCGCGCGTCACCGTACTGCTCGGGTCCACCGCCAGCACCGCCACCTTGTGCCCCTGCTCGCACAGGTGCAGGCCAAGCGCTTCAATAAACGTGCTCTTGCCTACGCCGGGCACGCCGGTGATGCCAACGCGGATCGAATGGCCGGTGTGCGGGATCAGTTGCCGCAGGACTTCCTGCGCCATGTCGAAGTGCGCCGCAGCATTGCTTTCGATCAGGGTAATGGCCTGGGCCATGACATTGCGATCACCGCTGAGCACGCCGGCGACGTACTCCTCCACAGTCAGGCGTCGCCGCCGCGGAATGTGTGTGCGCGGCGGCATTTGGCGGGTTTGACCGGGCAGGCCGTCATGACCGCCATCGACGCCGGACATGACCGACGTGGTGAATTCCTTGCCGGCGTTTTCGGGAACCCAGTCGGGTTTGTGGTGTTTTTTGGTCATGATCTTTAAATTCGGGCAGTTAGAGTAGTTAGAAACGAGCTCATTTCAAAACAATCATATGCTCTCACTCCACTCTGGTTTTCGGGTTTTACGGACCCCGCTTGAGCTATCCGGTAAGTCTTGTCGCTTATGCCACATTCCCGATGAAGAGTTGTTTCTTTAGTTCAGGTTGGCGAGTTTTTTGAGTAATCCGGTTTGCTACATATCACTGCTGCAAGAAGGCGATGATGCCGGTAACCTGACGCTGAGCCTTTACAGGTCATGCGACTTCGGCAGGTTGCGCTGCGCTAACCCGGCCCACGTGCTACGTGCTCTACACGTTGCTTGTCGGCGGTTTGTTTTCTGATTTTTTCTACCGCACTCGAGTTGGCGAGTGAAAGACAAATTTTCCTTAATTGATTGACTGTTTTTAAGCGATTGGTAATCGCCTTTTTGCTCATATCAATCTTCATCGATTAATCCTGTTAAATACTTAATATCATCTTCATCCTGACCGCTTTTTCTAAATAATTTCAGTTCAATCAGGCCTTTAGGAGATACGACCTTTAATGGTCCTCCTTCCCATTCAACAGTTATCCGGCTGTCCCATGATGGTCTGGTCTCGGGGGTGACAATCAATAAATCCAGTGATAGATGTTCTCCGAGTTCATCATCAAATTTTGTCATTCGATGAATCTGAATAGCGCCTCCTTTGAATTTCATCGGCATAGCATGAACAGTAAATCCAAGTGCTTCCGCAATTTTCTTGATTGCGTCAAGAAAGTCAGGATGCGCCATAATATCAATATCAAGCGTCGCTCTTGGTTTCGCGTATACAGCTAGCGCTAAGCCACCGCACAGCGCATAATCTATCTCATTTTCGTTAAAGGCTCTGATTATATTAGCGAATTCAACTAGCAAATCCATATTATGGTGCTTGACTAGGTTGGCTATTTATCAATAGCCCAATAGGGTGGGTCAGGACGTAAGTCCGTAACCTGCCAATTATAGAGTCGTTCAATTCCGGTTGGGTTATGCTGCGCTAATCTTGAACTGAAGCAGGGTGGACATTGCCCACCCTGCTATTCACCATTGCCTACAGCAGGATCATGCCGCCAGGCGCAGGTTCAGTTCCGCGATCACCTTCTGCGCGGCAACCGGAATCACCGTGCCGGGGCCGAAGATGGCAGCGGCGCCGTTGGCCTTGAGGTACTCGTAGTCCTGGGCGGGAATAACGCCGCCAATCACCACCATGATGTCCTCGCGGTCGAGCTTCTTCAGCTCGGCGACCAGTTGCGGCAGCAGGGTCTTGTGTCCGGCGGCCAGCGAACTCATGCCGACCACATGCACGTCGTTTTCCACCGCCTGCCGCGCCGCTTCCGCCGGGGGCTGGAACAGCGGGCC
>DAITNL010000064.1:10998-15590 GCA_036834665.1 Candidatus Competibacteraceae bacterium
CGAGGCTTTCCACTTCCTGAATATGGCCCCAGGCGCGCTTGACCAGTTCAGCAAACGCGGTAGCAATCACCTTGGCACCGCGATCGTGGCCGTCCTGACCCAGCTTGGCGACCAGGATGCGCGGCCGGCGGCCTTCGTTCTTTTCGAACTCGTCGGCCATCTGCCGGACCTTGGCGATTTCTTCAGTCTCGCCAAACTCGCTGCTGTACACGCCGGAAATGGCGCGAATCACCGCCTTGTGCCGGCCAAACACCTTTTCCATCGCATCGGAGATTTCGCCCAGCGAAGCACGCGCGCGCGCCGCTTCGACCGCCTTTTCCAGCAGATTGCCGGAACCGCTGGACGCGGCTTCGGTGATGGCGCTCAGGCAGGCTTTCACCTTGGTCTCGTCGCGGTTGGCGCGCAGCTTGTGCAGACGCTGCACCTGTGCTTCGCGCACGGCGGTGTTGTCGATGTTGAGGATGTCGAGCGGATCTTCCTTGGCCAGCCGATACTTGTTGACGCCGACGATGGTCTCCTTGCCGGAGTCGATCTGCGCCTGACGCCGCGCCGCTGCTTCCTCGATGCGCATCTTCGGCAGGCCGGTTTCGATGGCCTTGGTCATGCCGCCGAGGCTTTCCACTTCCTGAATATGGCCCCAGGCGCGCTTGACCAGTTCATGGGTCAGCGCCTCGACATAGTAGGAGCCGCCCCAGGGATCGAGCACCTTGCAGATCGCCGTTTCATCCTGCAGATAGAGCTGGGTGTTGCGGGCGATGCGCGCCGAGAAGTCGGTTGGCAGGGCGATGGCTTCGTCCAGGGCATTGGTGTGCAGCGACTGGGTGTGGCCGAGTGCTGCCGCCAGCGCCTCGACGCAGGTGCGGGTGACGTTGTTGAACGGATCCTGTTCGGTCAGGCTCCAGCCCGAGGTCTGGCTATGCGTGCGCAGCGCCATCGACTTCTCGTTCTTGGGATCGAACTGCTTGATGATCTTGGCCCACAACAGCCGCCCGGCGCGCATCTTGGCCACTTCCATGAAGTAATTCATGCCGATGGCCCAGAAGAACGACAGACGCGGGGCGAAGGTATCGACGCTCATCCCGGCCTTGATGCCGGTACGCACATATTCCAGCCCGTCGGCCAGGGTATAGCCCAGTTCCAGATCCGCAGTGGCGCCGGCTTCCTGCATGTGGTAGCCGGAGATCGAGATGCTGTTGAATTTCGGCATCTCCTTGGAGGTGTAGGAGAAGATATCGCCGATGACGCGGATCGACGGTTCCGGCGGATAAATGTAGGTGTTGCGCACCATGTACTCTTTCAGAATATCGTTCTGAATGGTACCGGTGAGCTTGTCATGGGCAACGCCCTGTTCCTCGGCGGCGACGATGTAGAAGGCCATCACCGGCAGCACCGCGCCGTTCATGGTCATCGACACTGACATCTGATCGAGCGGAATACCGCCGAACAGGATTTCCATATCCAGAATCGAGTCAATCGCCACGCCGGCCTTGCCGACATCGCCGACCACGCGCGGATGATCGGAGTCATAGCCGCGGTGGGTGGCCAGGTCAAAGGCAATCGACAGGCCCTTCTGGCCGGCAGCCAGGTTGCGGCGGTAGAAGGCGTTGGATTCCTCGGCGGTAGAGAAGCCGGCGTACTGGCGCACCGTCCACGGCTGGGCCACATACATGGTCGGATAGGGGCCGCGCAGGAACGGCGCTACGCCGGCCACATAGCCTAGATGGGTCAGGTTCTGCAGATCAGCGGCGGTATACAGGGGCTGGACGTCGATATGCTCCATGGTCGCTGAGACCAGGTGTTCGAGCGTCTTGCCGGTGGTCTTTTCCACCGTCGCCTTCCACTCGGCGAAGCTGGGCTTGGAAAAGTTCAGGCCATAGTCCAGGGTGGTGAAGTCCGGTGACATGCTCATTGGGCGACCCCCATGTTCTTCTGCAGGTTCGATAGCAGCGCCTGGCAGTTGGCGTTCAGGTGGATGAAGTCAGCAATACCGGCGGCCTTGAAGGCTTCGACATGCTCAGCCGGGTAGCCGGCCAGCAGGATGCTGAGATCAGGCTGGGCCTGTTTGAGCGCCTGCACCAGGGTCGGCACGATGTCGGGATAAGTGGCATCGGTCGAGCAGATCACCACCGCCTTGGCGCCGGAAGCCAGCGCGGCAGCGGCGGCGGCAGCGGGGCTGTCAAAGCCGGCCGGGTAGATCGTTTCGAAGCCGCCCACGCCGAGGAAGGCAGTGGCGAAATCGGCGCGGGCCTTGTGCTGGGTCAGCGGGCCCATGGTGGCCAGGAATACTTGCGGACGCTGGCCAGTGCGCGCGGTGTAGGCTTCGGCGGCTTCGCGCAATTGCTCGAAGGGCCGGGCGCCGCGCTGGGCGCAGATGGCGTTGATGGTGGGGCCGGGCTGGGCACTGCCGCGCAGGGCGCGGGCGATTTCGCCAAGCGTGGCGCCAGCGGCAGCGGCGGCGATGGCGGCGGCGACGCTGGCGGTGCTGCCCAGTTGGCCAAGCGCGGCCTGGCGGGCAGCGATATCGGCGCTCGCCCGCACTGCACTGAGCACGGTGGCGCGTTCGGCCTTGAGCGCCGCGCTGTTAACCGGCGTTGCGGCCAGGCGGGTTTCCTTGATGTTCGGGTACATGTTGGTACCGACGAACACATCCTTGCGCTTGGCGATGTTGGCGGCGCGCGCGGCGGCGGTTTCGGCGACCTGCCGTTGCGGCTGGCCGGCGGCCAGTGCCTGGGCCATGCCACCCTGCTTTTCGACCGCCTGGAACAGGTCCCAGGTCTGGCGGGCCACGGCGTCGGTCAGGGTCTCGACGTACCAGGAACCGCCGGCGGGATCGACGGTGCGGTTGAGGTGGCTTTCCTCGCGCAGAATGATGTGGGTATTGCGGGCGATGCGCCGCGAGAATTCATCCGGTGCGCCGAGCAGCTCGTCGAAGGGCGAGACGTGCAGGCTGTCGCAGCCGCCGACCACGCTGGAGAAGGCTTCGGTGGTGGTGCGCAGCAGGTTGACGTGCGGGTCGTAGACAGTCTGGTTCCAGGCCGAGGTACGGGCGTGGATGTGCATCTTCTGCGACTCGGCATTGCCGCCGAAGGCCATGACGATCTTGGCCCACAGCAGGCGCGCGGCGCGCAGCCGGGCGATTTCCATGAAGAAGTTGCTGCCGATCGACAGTGCGAAACGGATGCGCGGGGCGATGGTGTCGATGTCCAGGCCGCGGTTTTGCAGGGCGCGGATGTAATCGACTGCGGTCGCCAGAGCAAAGGCCAGTTCCTGAGTGGTGCTGGCGCCACCGTCGTGATAGGGATGGCCCTGGACGGTGAGGGTTTGCAGTTGGGGCGCGTGGTTGGCAGCCCAGGTGGTGAGCTGTGCCATGGCGTCATAGATGCCGGCGAGATCGCGCGGCAATTGGCCATCGCGGGCGAGCTGGCCGAGCGGGTCCATGCCGATGGCGCCGCGCAGCACGGCCGGTGATTGACCCTGTTGTTGCAGCAGGGCTGCCAGCAGGGCGGTGAAGCTCAGGGCGCTGGTGCTGGCCTGGATGTAGATGGGCGTGTTGGCCAGATCGACGCCGGCCAGCGCGGTGGCGAGGTCGGCAACGCTGGAGATCGATAGACCATGGGCGCCGACGTTTGCGGCAGCCGGATCATCGGCGTCGAGACCGGCCAGGGTGGGCGCGTCGAGCACCAGATTGATCGCGTTCTGGCCGCGTTCCAGGTCGGTGCGCAGGGCGGCGTTGAAGGTGGCCGGTGTGGCGTAGGGCAGTTCCTGGGCGACGTCCCAGCTTCGGCTCACGTAGCCGAGGGCGTCGGCGCCGCGTGCATAGGGGGCGAAGCCGGGCAGGCCGTCCAGGTGCGGCAGGCCCTGAATGTCTTCCTGGCGATAGATCGGTTGCAGGCTGATCCCTTCGTAGGTGCGGGTGATCAGGCGCTTTTCGAACGGTGCGCCCTTGAGGGCCTTTTCAGCGGCCTTGCGCCATTCGTCGTAGGAAACCGGGGGAAATTCGCTGAAGTTTGGGGTGGTCGCGCCCGTGGATTGCTCGGGGGCGAGAGGCTGGTTTGACATGCGGATCCTCCATCAGGGGAAACGAAACGCGTGGGTTAGGCGTTACCGGAAAAGTATACCCGAAGCGCGCCGCGATGCCGTGTTGAGAATGGCTAACTGTGGCGAAGCGGTCCGGTTGCAATCAGCGGTCTGGATGACATACTGAGGGCGCGGGTTTGCCCGGATACGGGTGAACGCCCATCCTGAGCATGATGTTCGATTTCTCAATTTGTGTTTATTTTTCAGGAGTTCACCATGTCTGATCGACCCTTTAAGGTGCTGGGCATCCAGCAGATCGCCATCGGCGGGCTGGATAAGGGCAAGCTGAGCAGGCTTTGGGTGGAGACCCTGGGCCTGACCTTGACCGGCAATTTCCGCAGTGAGCGCGAGAACGTTGATGAGGATATCGCGGCGATCGGTTCGGGTCCGTTCAAGGTGGAGGTGGATTTGATGCAGCCGATCGATCCGGGCAAGTCGCCGAAGGTGCATGATCCGCAGTTGAACCATATCGGTCTGTGGATCGATAACCTGGCGGCGGCGGTGGAGTGGTTGAC
>DAITNL010000065.1:0-242 GCA_036834665.1 Candidatus Competibacteraceae bacterium
CAACGCTGAGCGTTATGCGGTGATCGACGCCGGCACCAACTCCATCAAATTCCACATCGGCGAGCACGACGTGGACGGGAAGTGGCGAACCGTCGTCGACCGCGCGGAGCTGACCCGTCTCGGCGAGGGACTCGCGCAAGAGGGCATGATCATCGCCGCCGCGCTGGAGCGAACGGTCGCGGCGATTGCGGCCATGGTCGACGAAGCGAAGCGGCACGGCGTGCGGGCGATCGCCGCCGTGG
>DAITNL010000065.1:252-1281 GCA_036834665.1 Candidatus Competibacteraceae bacterium
TGGGCACGGCCGGCCTGCGGATCGCTGCAAACGGCAACGAAGTCGTCGCCGCCATCCAGGCGCGCACCGGCGTTCGCATCGAGGTGATCTCGGGCGACGAGGAGGGCCGGCTGGCCTACCTGGCCGCCAAGGCCGGTCTCGGATTGAACCAGGGCTCGCTGGTCGTCTTCGACACCGGTGGCGGCAGTTCTCAGTTCACCTTCGGGCACGACGCCGTCGTGGACGAGCGCTTCAGTGTCGAGGTCGGCGCCGTGCGCTACACCGAGCGCTACCGACTCGACCGCGCTGTTTCGCCCGAGGTGCTGCGCGAGGCCATGGCGGCGATTTCGGCCGACCTCTCGCGCATCGAGGGGCGCCCGGTTCCCGACGCGCTGGTCGCGATGGGCGGCGCGGTGACCAATATCACCGCGGTCAAGCATCGCCTCGCCGCCTATGACCCTGAGGTTGTTCAGGGCAGCGTCCTCGACCGCGCCGAGATCGATCGCCAGATCGAACTCTACCGGTCGCGGGATGCCGACGCCCGCCGCGCCATCGTCGGCCTCCAGCCGAAGCGCGCCGAAGTTATCCTCGCTGGTGCTTGCATCGTCCGCACGGTCATGGAGAAGCTGGGCAAGCAGAGCTTCACCGTGAGCGACCGAGGCCTGCGCCACGGCGTGCTGGCCGAGCGTTTCGGAGTCTGAAGGGCATGTTGCGCTTCGTGAAGAAGGCCCTGCGGAACAAGATAATTTCTTCGCTTTTTACAACGAAAGGGATGTAGGCCATGATTGCCAAGACACCCACGAAACCCCCCAAACCCACAGCGAGCGCAAAGCCCGTGCCGTCCGTGACGATCGATCAGCCCGCACTGGCGAAACCCCTTACGAGTGAGCAGTTGGTCGAAATGTTCAGGCTCGTGAAGGGGGCGACCAGCGTTGAACTGAAGTTGTCCGTCCCCGTCGGCGTCGGCAACGCGACGATCAAGAGCATCGGGCTCGATCCGGTCGAGGCACAGCCGCGGCAGGCATTCTTCTTCGATACGCCCGACCTGGC
>DAITNL010000065.1:1291-10630 GCA_036834665.1 Candidatus Competibacteraceae bacterium
GCGTATCCAGGGCGGGGATGGCGATACGGTCATCAAGCTGCGCCCGGTGGATCCGTCCACTATCGACGCGGATCTTCGCCGCTCGGCGGCCTTCAAAGTCGAGGTGGATGCGATGCCGGGCGGATTCGTCTGCTCGGCCTCCTTCAAGGGCGCCTGCACCGGCCAGGAGGTGCTCGACGTGGCCTCGGGCGAGTTGCCTTTGCGCAAGCTGTTCTCCAAGGAACAGCGCGCCTTCTATGACGCGCACGCCCCGGCGGACATCACGATGGACAAACTGGTCCTCCTGGGTCCCACCTTCCTGCTCAAGGCCAAGCACCAGCCGAAGGTGAAGGACTTCGACCGCCCCATCGTCTTGGAAGTGTGGATTTATCCTGATGGATCAATCGTCATGGAAGTCTCCACCAAGTGCCTGCCGAAAGAAACCTTCCAGGTCGCTGGCGATTTCCGGGCCTACCTGGCCCGCCACGGCATCGTGCTCGGCGCTGACCAGTCTGCGAAGACCAAGACCGCGCTGGAATTCTTCAGCGCCAGGCTTAAGAAGGAGAGTCAGGCCGGCTAGTGATCCTACGAGGGGTGGGCGAAATTCGCGGTTCTGCCAGGTGCGAGGATCGAACCGGGGCATTCAGTAATCGGAAATTGGAGGGAGCATGACGACCATCCTTGCGCATGAATCCGAGCTGGAATTCGAGTTGGGTGGGCCGGCGTACCGGCTCATGCAGCGGATCGGGCTGATCCAGGGTGCGGGGCCTTCCCTCGGGAGACGCGTGACCGGATTCCTGTTGATCACCTGGGTTCCCCTGCTCCTCTTCTCTCTGATTGAGGGCCGGGCGCTCGGACCCACGCCCCGGGAATCCTTGTTGCTGGACCTGGCCACCTACGCCCGCTTTTTCCTGGCGGTGCCCTTGATCTTCCTGGCTGAGGTCGTCGCCGGCCCGCGGCTCCGCGCGGCGGGGCTCCATTTCGTCCAGGGCAACTTCGTCCGGCCGGAAGACATTCCCGCCGTCGAGGCGGCCATCGTCCGGGCCGCGCGACGCCGCGAAGCACTGCTGCCGGAACTGGTCATGCTCGGCATCGCCCTGTTCGGGGCCTGGTACTCCACCGAACTAGTGTCCGGTGGAACGACTACCCCCACCTGGAGTTCTGCCACGGCGACGGGCGCAACCGGCCTGTCGCTGGTGGGAATCTGGTACCGCTGCGTCGCCTTGCCGATCCTGCAATTTTTCATGTACCGGTGGCTCTGGCGGCTGTTCATCTGGACCTGCTTCCTGCGCGACCTGTCCCGACTGGATCTCAACCTGGTGGCCACCCATCCCGACCGGGCCGGCGGACTGGGCTTTCTTGGAACCGCCCATTTATCTCTGGCCATCTTCCCTTTTGCCTCTAGTTGCGTCCTGAGCGCGCATGTGGCCTTCCAGATCTATTTCGAGGCCGTGCCGATCGACACGTTCAGAGCCCTGTTCGTGGTTTACCTGGTGCTGATGGAACTGATCTGTCTCGGCTCCCTGCTGCTCTTCGTACCGCTGCTGGCCCAGGCGCGGCGGCAGGGGCTGCGCGACTACAGCATTTTGGCCGACACCTACAACCGTGCCTTCCATCGGAAGTGGGTGGCAGGCGAGGCCCCGCCGGATGAACCGCTGCTGGGGAGCGCCGACATCCAGTCTCTGGCCGATCTGAGCAACAGCTTCGGGGTGATCCGGGAGATGAGGGTCTTCCCCTTCACCCAGCAACAGATCCTCCAGATCGCGGTGATCGCATCCCTCCCTGGCCTGCCGCTCATTTTCCTGGTGATGCCCGTAGGGGAACTGCTCAAACTGCTCGCCGGGGCGCTGCTGTAGTCGCAGTCAATCGATCACATCCATCATCCGCTTCCTCAGTGTGTATTTCCAAACCCTGAGGTACCGGGAATCGGTGTTCTTCGGCAAGCTTGAGTAGCTTGTCTGCTCGCGGAGAGGCGTGAAAGATAAAATCTTCCCCAGGCGTCAAAACCCAGGGAAGCGATTGTTTCCCCCCAATCCTGTAATAGATTGCTGCGTCCTGGCAGCAAGTAAACCGTGTTTTCCATCATGTCCCTCTCTGCCGGTTGCATCAGCCGATCGATCCGACGCAGCCAGTCGGCCAGCCGTTTTCGCCCTTCTTCCGACCGATCACCCTCCAGCAAGGCGATGAGGTCTCGCCCTTCCGTCACCAGCGCGGTGGCCAGATCGCCGAGGGCTTCGAGCTTCACCACGCCGGCCCGCAGGGCGGCGATCAACGCGGCCACATCAGGCACTGGGGCGGCTAATATCGCTTCCAGCCGCTCCAACCAAGGCCGCTCGGGCGACGGGCGGCTGCCGCCCGCACGGATTCGGTTTTCAGTCGCGCGTCCGCTGTTCGAGTTCGAACTGCAACTTCTCCAGTTCTTCCCGGGTTCTGACCTGATCGGTCACATCGTATTGGACGCCCAGGTAATAGATCACCTTGCCTTCACGATCCACCAGCGGGCGAATGGACAGGCGATTCAGGAACAGTTCGCCATTCTTGCGGTAGTTGCGCAGAGTGACCACACAGGCTTCGTGTTTCGCCAGCGCAGCGCGGATGGTATTCAGTCCTTCCTGATCGTGGTCCGCACCCTGCAGGAACCGGCAATTGCGCCCGACGATGTCCTCCTGGGAGTAGCCGGACATGGCCTCGAATGCCTGGTTGGCGTACACGACGGGGTTATCGGGCAGGTCCGGATCGGACAGAGTGACGCCGTTGACGCAGGCATCCAGGATTTGCGTCAGCACGTAGGGAATCAAGCCATCATCTTTTGCAGTCACGAACATCGTTCATCTCCCGCTACATGGATTTGCAGAGAATCACCGGAGACTATCTGGCGCTAACCGTTATCCAGCATTTCCTTTTCGATCAGCAGCTTCAATTTTCGCACCGTGCGCTTGGCGCCGCCCTGCAAGGCCATGCGAATCAGCTTTTCAAACGGACGCATACGCGGTTCGAGTTGTTTCAGCTCGAAGGTAAAGGTCACGTGAGTTGAGGGACTGCGGTTTTCAAACTCATACAGGGAGCGGTAGGGAGCGGTAATGCCCTGGAACGAGACTCGCTTGAGAGCTTCCAATTCGGCCACCTCGAAGGTCGATTCCGTTTTGTGTCCCTGATCCACGCGGACCTGACGGGCCTGGTAGCCCAGTCGCACCGGGCCGGTCGAGAGCGGTTTGAGGTCCACCACTTCCGCCGACCAGCGGGGATAGTTGGCGACAAACTCCAGGGCGATGAACCGGTAGACGGGTTCGATTTTCTGGAAGATGAGAACGTCGGCTTTGGCGCTGATCATGCGCGGCTCTCCCCCATGGGTTGCACGACCTTCAGAACATGGACTCAGAACATGGACGCGTCGCTGAAGACCGCCTTTGCCACCGTGCGTGCCGCCGGAAAATACAGGCGGCCAGCCACGAGGCCATCGCTGCGGCTAAGGCATCATCGGTTTGACCTTGGCCGCACCGGCAAGCCATGCCGGCAGCAATCTACGTATAAAACGAGGATAGCGCGCAGGATGGCGCGACGCTACGTTGTACTCGGGAAAGCGCGGATACCGCCAGCCCAGCAGACTGCGTTTCTGGCGGTGCCGGTTCTGCGGAGCGTCGATGTCGATATAGTCGATTAAGGCAATACGAGGTGGGGTAACACCGCTCTGCCGCCCATGCTCTGGCGTGTATCGAAGCCCACGCCGCAGTGCCCATCGTGCTGTGGCTGGTCCACATCTGTTGATCTACAGCGTGCGTTTTCTCGAAGCCGGCAACCGCATCGTCGGTGGTCGGGTGGTGGCGGGGCCGGCGCGCGTCCATGAACTCCCTCACCCGTGGTCCGTTCGCATTGTGCCGTTACCGACAATGGCCGCTTCCAGGTTGTGACAAACACCACGGTGCCGTAAAGATATCCAAAAAAAAAATAATAATACACAAAGGCTTATGAAAAATATTTTTCGGCACGCCTGTTGCTAGGAACGTTCCTGACATCCGCGTCCGCCCACGGCCGGCCGCACTCCACCTTGATCATTGTTCGGGGAAAGCCCATGGAACCGACCCGTCAACCGACCACCGCCGGTACTTCGCCAGAGCTCCATCCCTGCTATTCCTCGAAAGCACATCGGCATTTCGCCCGTCTGCATTTGGCGGTAGCACCGAAGTGCAACATCCAATGCCATTATTGCAACCGCAAATACCATTGCAGCAACGAATCCCGACCCGGTGTGGTGGCAGAGTTGCTGACGCCCGGACAGGCGGTCGATAAGGCGCTAGCGGTGGGCGCGGTGATTCCGCACCTGGCGGTAGTCGGCATCGCCGGACCGGGCGATCCATTGGCTAACCCCGAACCGGTTTTCGCTACCCTGGACCAATTGCGGAAGAAAGCCCCGGATTTGTTGCTCTGCCTGTCCACCAACGGCCTGGCATTGCCAGAGCAGGTCGAAAACCTGGTGGCGCACGGCATTCACCATGTCACCATCACCATCAACTGCGTCGATCCGGACATCGGCGCGCGGATTTATCCCTGGATCGTCCATCAAAACCGCCGCTTGCGGGGACGCGAAGCGGCGGCGACGCTGATCGCGCAACAACTGAAGGGGCTAGACCTGCTAGTAGCGCGCGGCGTCCAGGTCAAGATCAATTCGGTGCTGATCCCCGGCGTCAACGACGCGCACTTGCCGGAAGTGAACCGCGTGGTGCGGGACAAAGGCGCGATCCTGCATAACATCATGCCGTTGATCGCCCGGGCAGAGCATGGAACGCATTACGGCATGACCGGACAACGCGAACCGACCACCGAGGAACTGGCAGCGGTGCGCGCCGCCTGCGAAAGCAGCGCCGGAATGATGAGCCACTGCCAGCAGTGCCGCGCCGACGCGACTGGAATGCTGGGTGAGGAGCGCGGCGCTGAATTCAGTATCGAAAAAGTCGCGGCAATGGAAATCGACTTCCAGGGGGCGATGGCCAAGCGGGCGGAAGTGCGCGCGGCCATCGTCTCGCGCCTGACTCAATCTTCCCGGCCGGCGTCGCTGGCGGAGCGGCAACCGACCGGGACTTCCCAGCGCTCTGCTACTTCCGAAAACGCGCTACGGATCGCGGTAGGTAGCACCGATGGCCAGCGCATCGATGCCCATTTCGGACATCTGCGGGAACTGCTGATTTTCGATGTCACCGCCAACGGCGCGCGTCTGAGCGAACGGCGGGAAATCGCCCGCTATTGCCATGGCGCCACGACCTGTGGCGATGGCGAAACGGCGCTGACCGGTGCGATCCGCGCCCTGCACGATTGCACGCTGCTACTGTGCGCACGCATCGGCTTTACCCCCTGGCGGGCGCTGCAGGACGCCGGGATCCAGCCCGACAGCGAACACGCCGGAGAGGAAATCTCCACAGCGCTGCAAGCCGTTCATGCTCAATGGCGGGGCCGCAGGAGGACACCACAACTGTCGCATACCCTCTCCGCCAACACCGGATTCCAATGACGGGACTGGCAGCCACCAACACCAGGCCGCATGCACGGCCTCCAATCCACCAACCTCAACGCGCGCGAGCAACTGAAACCATGGCCAGAGCAAAGCTTACTTTTGCGGATGTCAACATCACCGCGACCGTGCCGGCGGGCACCCGGGTGATCGAAATTTCGGACAAGGTCAGTTCCGGTATTGTGTACGGTTGCCGCGAAGGCGATTGTGGCACCTGCCTGATGAAAGTGGTCGAGGGTATGGAAAACCTGAGCCAACCGTCGGCACTGGAGGCCCGGATACTCAAGGAACACCTCGCTACACGCGATATGCGCTTAGCCTGTCAGGCACAGGTGCTAGGCGATGTGACCGTACGCCCTGCTTGATCGCCCACCACGCCCTATCCGGGTTTATCAGGAGATCCACTCATGCCATTAGTCACGTTTTCGCATCCCGAGCACAAAACCAAGACCGTTTACGCCACGGCCGGCAGCCATATCGAGACCGTCCTGAAAATCGCCAAAGCCAATAAGATTCCGATCAACTTCGATTGTCAGGATGGCGAGTGCGGGACCTGTCTGGTAAAAGTATCGAGCCTGGATAAAAAATCCCGGATGGGTGGTCCGCCGACCGAAAAGGAACGCAACCTGCTCAAACAACTGGGCAAACTGACTGAAGAGGACATCAACCGGATTCTGGTGGACGACATTCCACCCCCTTGGCGGCTCGCTTGTCAGATGATCGTGCGTGATGAGGATATTCTGGTGGAATACTGACGGATTCACGCCCATGTCGCCTAATCCGCACCTGGACTCTCCGGCACCTTCCGGCGCTAGAGTCCATTGGCAAACCTACGGCCTGTTGATGAGACATGGCCGCGGTTTGCCCAACGACGACATGCTGGCGCGGATGCTGGCGACTCAGGTCGGCGGTGGTGGTTCGTTGCCGGTCGGCCTGGGGCTGAAGTCTGCCGAGTTCGCGGCCCTGCTGGAGCGGCATTTTCCGGGCGCTGCCTTGCCGATCGTGCCTGCTCGGCCACTGCCCGATCGGGATCCGAGACTGCTGGAGGAACAGGAAGAATTGATCCAGTTACTCGACCTGCGCCGGGCGGGACGGGACGTTTCGGAACGCTGGATGAGCGTGATCGTGGCTACCGGCTGCATGGCCAACGATCATCTCTGGGAGGATCTGGGCCTGTGGTCGCGGCAGGATTTGAGCAAATTGATGGTGCGGAATTTTCCGACACTGGCAGCCAAGAACGACCGCGACATGAAGTGGAAGAAGTTTCTCTACAAGCAGCTTTGCGAGCAGGAAGGCATCTACCTGTGCCGCGCCCCCTCCTGCGCGGTCTGCCGCGATTACGCGCTTTGCTTTGGGCCGGAAGACTCCATTACCCGGCAGTGAATCACGCTAATCGCTCCACCTCGTAAATCCCTCCGATCACCACATACTCGTCCTCGCCCTTCAGCATCCCGGGCAAGATTCGGTTATAAAAAAACACCTTGGACGCCGGCACCTGGGCTCGCAGCAGGTGATCGCCGAACTCCTCGGCCCGCTCGCGACGCACGCTGAAGGAACTGAGGTTGTTGAGCAGCACGATCCAGCGGCGGCGGTCGGGCTTGGTCAGCACCTGATCGTCGCTGAAGCGGTTGAACCCCCGATACAGGGTCAGGTGGGTCAATTCCGGCTGCTGGCGATGCAATTCGTACTGGCAATAGGTGTACAGCAGGTCCAGTTGCGCTTCCAGGGCGTTGGTGTTGTACAAACCCTGGCTGCACACCTGCAGAAAATGCTCGTAGGCGTCCTCGCTCCGATCATCGAGCAGGACACCGTGAAAGCGGGTCAACAACCCAAAGCGCGATTCCACCCACGCCTTCAACACGGCACCTTCCCGGCTGTTTGGATCAAAAGCCCAGCCGCGCACCATACGCAGATAATCGGCCCGCCCGCGCAGCCTGGGCCGGTCCCGCCGCGTACCCGCCGAAGGATCCGGCATCAGACCCGCCTCCTCCAGCGCATCCAGCCGAAAATGCACGGTCATGTAATCCATGAAGCGGCGCGCCCGTTCGGCAGAGTCCGATAATCGATCCAGCAAGGGAAACAGATCGGCGTGCAGTTCCGCCACCCCGTCGAGCAGTAGCGGTGCCGGATGACGCTGGAAGGTCAGACCACCCAGAATCGCCGCCGGCAGATTGCAGCGGTTGATCGGCAGACAGGCGCTTTTGGGAAGACGTGGCCCCCATTCAGGCACTGTGGCGGAATTGTTATCAATCTGACAAGCAGCCGCGTTTGTCATCTATGCAACCTGCTACTCCGACTATCAATCAATAAAATTACAGCAAAAACAGCTTATTGCTGAATATCTCTCCTTGGCACGGCGCTTGAACAAGTCTGGACGGACAAAAGCAGGGTTCATCATTCAGTGACTGGGAGAGCAATTCCATGGCGATGATACGTCAATGTGCGATTTACGGGAAAGGCGGCATCGGTAAATCCACCACCACGCAGAATCTGGTGGCTGGTCTCGCCGCCGAAGGCAAAAAAGTCATGATCGTGGGTTGTGATCCTAAGGCCGATTCCACCCGCTTGATCCTGCACGCTAAGGCCCAAAGCACCATCATGCAAATGGCGGCGGACGCGGGCACCGTCGAGGACCTGGAGCTGGAAGACGTGCTGAAAGTCGGCTACGGCGGTATCCGCTGCGTCGAATCCGGCGGCCCCGAGCCGGGCGTCGGCTGCGCCGGGCGCGGTGTGATCACCGCCATCAACTTCCTGGAAGAGGAAGGCGCCTACGAGGAAGACCTCGACTTCGTGTTCTACGACGTTCTGGGCGACGTGGTGTGCGGTGGCTTCGCCATGCCGATCCGAGAGAACAAGGCGCAGGAAATCTACATCGTAGTATCAGGCGAGATGATGGCCATGTACGCCGCCAATAACATCGCCAAGGGCATCTGCAAATACGCCACGTCCGGTAAGGTGCGCCTGGCCGGGCTGATCTGCAACTCGCGCAAGACTGACCGCGAGGCCGAACTGATCGAGGCGCTGGCCGAGAAAATGGGCACCCAGATGATCCATTTCGTGCCGCGTGACAACGTGGTGCAAAGGGCCGAGATCCGCCGGATGACGGTGATCGAGTACGACCCCACCTGCAAGCAGGCCGACGAATATCGCGATCTGGCGCGCAAGATCGTCGAGAACAAGAAGCTGGTCATTCCCAAGCCGCTCACCATGGACGAACTGGAAGATTTGCTTATGGAATTTGGCATCCTTGACGAGGAAGACGAATCCATCGTCGGCAAGACTGCCGCCGCCGAAGCCACGCTGGCCACTGCCTGAATCCGACCGGAGACCGTCCCATGACCATGAACCGCCAGGAAACCGAACAACTGATCCAGGAAGTGTTGGAAGTCTATCCGGAAGCGACCGGCAAGCAACGCGCCAAGCACTTGATGGCCAACGACCCCAGCCTGGAGAAATCCAACAAGTGCATCGTCGCCAACAAGAAGGCCCTGCCTGGCGTGATGACCGCCCGCGGTTGCGCCTACGCCGGTGCCAAAGGCGTGGTCTGGGGACCGGTCAAGGATGTGCTCAACATCTCGCATGGTCCAGTCGGCTGCGGCCAGTTCTCCCGCGCCGGTCGGCGCAACTACGTGACCGGCCACAGCGGGGTCAACGTTTTCAATGATATGAACTTCACCTCCGATTTCCAGGAAAAGGATGTGGTGTTCGGCGGCGACAAAAAGCTGGCCAAGCTGATCGCCGAGCTCGACGGCCTGTTCCCACTGGCCAAGGGTGTCACCATCCAGTCGGAATGCCCCATCGGCCTGATCGGCGACGACATCGAGGCGGTGGCCAAAAAATCCGCTAGGGACATCGGC
>DAITNL010000065.1:10640-15517 GCA_036834665.1 Candidatus Competibacteraceae bacterium
CAAGGTGGTGGTGCCGGTGCGCTGCGAGGGTTTCCGCGGCGTGTCGCAATCCCTCGGCCACCATGTCGCCAACGACTCGCTGCGTGACTGGGTGCTGCACGGCCGCGACGACGACCAAAGCTTCGAGTCCACCCCCTACGATGTGGCGATCACCGGTGACTACAACATCGGCGGCGACGCCTGGTCCTCGCGGATTCTGCTGGAGGAAATGGGCCTGCGGGTCATCGCGCAGTGGTCGGGCGACGGCTCGATTCCGGAAATGCAGACCACCCGCCACGCCAAGCTCAACCTGCTGCACTGCTATCGGTCGATGAACTACATCAGCCGGCACTTGGAAGAGAAGTACGGCATTCCCTATATGGAATACAACTTCTTCGGCCCGACCAAGATTGCCGAGAGCCTGCGTAAGATCGCGGCGTTCTTCGACAGCACCATCCAGGAAAACGCCGAGCGGGTCATCGCCAAGTACCAACCGATCATGGATGCCATCGTCGCTAAATACCGGCCCCGGCTGGAGGGCAAGCGGGTGATGCTGTTCGTTGGCGGCCTGCGCCCCCGTCACGTCATCGGCGCCTACGAAGACCTCGGCATGGAAGTGATCGGCGCTGGCTACGAGTTCGCCCACAACGATGACTACGACCGCACCTTCAAGGAATTGCAGGATGGTGCGCTGATCTACGACGACGCCACCAGCTTCGAGCTGGAAGCCTTCGTGGAACGGCTGAAACCCGATCTGATCGGCTCCGGCATCAAGGAAAAGTACGTATTCCACAAGATGGGCATCCCCTTCCGGCAGATGCACTCCTGGGATTATTCCGGCCCCTATCACGGCTACGACGGTTTCGCGATCTTCGCCCGCGACATGGACATGACCCTTAACAACCCGTGCTGGCAAAAGCTGAAAGCACCTTGGCAGCGCGCCAGTACGGAAAGCATCCAAGCCGCCGCTTAGCCCCGGAAGAGGAATTTGTCATGCAAAAGGCCGACACCATCAATCCCGGTTATCCGCTGTTCAACGACGAGGACTATCAAGCCAGCTTCGCCCGCAAGCGCGTGTTCGAGGAAGCGCCCGCCAAGGAAAAGCTGGAGCAGGTATTCCAGTGGACCACCACCGAGGAATACAAGCAGCTCAATTTCCAGCGCGAGGCGCTGACCATCAATCCGGCCAAGGCCTGCCAACCGCTGGGCGCGGTGCTGTGCGCGCTGGGCTTTTACAAAACCCTGCCCTACGTTCACGGCTCGCAGGGTTGCGTGGCCTACTTCCGCACCTATTTCAACCGGCATTTCCGGGAACCGATCGCTGCCGTCTCCGACTCGATGACCGAGGATGCAGCGGTGTTCGGCGGCCAGAAGAACATGTTCGAGGGACTGGAAAACTCGCTGAAGCTCTACCAGCCGGACATGATGGCGGTCTCCACCACCTGCATGGCGGAGGTGATCGGCGACGACCTCAACGCCTTCATTACCAATGCCAAGCAGGACGGGCGGGTGCCGATGGACTTCCCCGTCCCCTTCGCCCACACCCCCAGCTTCGTCGGCAGTCACGTCACCGGCTGGGACAACATGCTGGAAGGTATTTTGCGCTACTTCACCCTCAATCATATGGAGGGTAAAACGCCGGGCAGCAACGGCAAGCTCAACATCGTGACCGGTTTCGAGAGTTATCTGGGCAATTTCCGGGTGATCAAGCGGATGCTCAAGGAAATGGGCGTCGAATACACCTTCCTGTCCGATCCGGAGGAGGTTCTCGATACACCCGCCGATGGCGAATTTCGCATGTACGCCGGTGGCACCCGGATCGAGGAGGTCCAGGATGCGCCCAACGCCATCGACACCCTACTGCTGCAACCCTGGCAGTCGCCCAAGACCAAGAAATACGTGCAGGAAACCTGGAACCACAAGGTCAGTACCATCCCCATTCCGATGGGACTGGGTGGGACCGACGAGTTTCTGATGAAGGTTTCAGAACTGACCGGCAAGCCGATTCCCGATTCGCTGACGCAGGAACGGGGCCGGCTGGTGGACATGATGACCGATTCGCATTCCTGGCTGCACGGCAAGCGCTTCTCGCTGTTCGGCGATCCCGATTTCGTGACCGGCATGTGCCAGTTCCTGCTGGAACTGGGCGCCGAGCCGGTACATGTCCTCTGCCACAACGGCAGCAAGCGCTGGGCCAAGGACATCACCAAGCTGCTCAAGGATTCACCCTACGGCCAGGGCACCGAAGTTCATGTCGGTAAGGATCTCTGGCACCTGCGCTCGCTGGTGTTCGCCGACAAGCCCGATTTCCTGATCGGCAATTCCTACGGCAAGTTCATCCAGCGCGACACCCTGCACAAAGGCAAGGCGTTCGAGGTGCCGTTGATCCGGTTCGGTTTCCCGCTGTTCGACCGCCACCATCTGCACCGTGACACCACACTCGGTTACGAGGGCGCCATGCACATCCTCAAGGCCCTGGTGAACGCGGTCATGGAACGGCTGGATGAGGAAACCATGACCATGGGCGAAACCGATTACGCCTTCGATCTGATTCGGTGATGGAAGCGGGGGAATCCAGCCATGCCCAACGTCATGCTGCGCAATAATGCGGCCGGCCAATTGGTGTTCTACGTGACCAAGAAGGATCACGAGGAAACCGTGGTCGCGCTGGAACATGCCGGTCCTGGCGCCTGGGGCGGCGAGATGGAACTGGCGGACGGTTCGCGCTTTTACCTCGAACCGTTCGACCAGCCACCCAAACTGCCCTTGACCGTACGGGTGAAGCGGTTATGAGCGCCGAGCAGCCACTTCCCGACTGTATCGCGCTCAGAATTGGCTTGGCGGCTCGTCTCTTGCCGGACACCGACTCGCGCCAGTTGCTACAGGTATTGCTCGCGGCCTTGGGCGAGCCGTTGACCGAGGCCAAACTGGCCAGCCTGACGGTCAAGGCTCTCAAGACCGCCGCCGACAGTGCCCTGGGCGAAATCGACGGTCCCCATTTGCGCCAGGCTCTCTCCTGCCTGAAGGGCGAAGATGGGATCGACGCGGTCGCCGCGATCCCCGATCCCCGGCCCTACCGCGAAGGCGATTTGCCCAATTCCATCCGCATCGCCTGCGCCTCAAACCAAGGCGAGCGGCTGGACGGCCATTTTGGCTCCTGCGCCCGTTTTCTGATTTATCAGATCTCGGCAACGGAAGCCCGACTGATCGCGGTACGGTCGGCACCGGCTGTCGTTCACCTCACCGTGGATCACAGCGCGGAACGGGTGGCCCTGATCAGCGATTGCAATCTGCTCTGCGTGCTGTCCATCGGTGGTCCCGCCGCCGCCCGGGTCGTGAATGCCGGCATCCATCCCCTCAAGCGTCCCCAGGCTGAGGACATCCCGGTACTGCTGGCCGAGTTGCGAAAAGTGCTGACCGGCAAGCCGCCACCCTGGCTGGCCCGGATCATCGGCCGCAATTCGGATTTTTCAGGTGAGCCGGCGGCTGATCCGCTCCTGGCCGAAGCGGGAGAAGCGCCATGATCACGCCGCGCCAACTCAATGACATCGCCCGCTGGGCGGAAACCCGGGGCGTGGACTACGCCGCGCTCACCCATTTGCGCCAGGTCTATCCCGGCTTGTATTTCACTCATTGTCTGGACGACGACATCAACGACGTCGAGCCGGTGCGGCGGGGCGAGGGCATCAATCTCTATCTGGTGGACAGTCGGCAGCACTGCCTGCGCCTGACCGAGGATTTCCAGGCGGCAACCGGCGTGGTGCTCGCCGTCACGACGGCATGCGTGGCCTCCTGATCGAAACAATTCTCCATTCAACGAGGTAATCATCATGGCCAAGATTGGTTTGTTCTACGCCACCGATACCGGTAACACCCGTAAAGTCGCCAAGATGATCAAGAAGCAATTCGACGAGGTCGAGGTCGAGCTGTTCAACGTCAAGAGCGCCAAGGCCGAGGATCTGAGCGCCTGCGAAGCCCTGATCTTCGGGACCCCGACCCTGGGCGACGGTGAACTGCCAGAAACCCTGACCGAATTTCTACCAATCCTGGAAAGCGTGGATTTGAACGGCAAAACGGTTGCCCTGTTCGGTCTGGGTGATCAGGTGGGGTATCCCGACGAATTCGTTGATGCGTTGGGGATTCTGTACAAGAAGCTCAAGAAGCTGGGCGCGCGCCTGGTCGGAAGCTGGTCAGCGGAGGGTTACGAGTTCACCAAATCCAAGGCGTTTCGCGACGGCGAGTTCGTCGGCTTGGTGCTTGATCAGGACAATCAGGCGGATTTGACCGAAGAGCGTCTGGAAGAGTGGCTCGAATTGGTCAAGCCCGAACTGCTGGGCGAGACGGTGGCGGGTTGATCACGCCCGTCCGGTTCGCCGACGCTGTTTTGCCATAAGCAAACCGCACCCCCTGACCTGCGCGCCCCGGTAAGGCGGGGGGAAAATTCAAGGAATTTGCGATGAAAACCAGCGATCTTGCCGCGCTGTTAAACGAACCCGCCTGTGCTCACAACCTGAAGAGTAAATCGGGTTGCGCGCGACCCACACCCGGTGCCACCGCTGGGGGTTGTACTTTCGACGGCGCGCAAATCGCCCTGCTGCCCATCGCCGATGTCGCCCACATCGTGCATGGCCCGAGCGGTTGCGCTGGCAGTTCCTGGGACAATCGCGGCACCCGCTCCAGCGGCCCGACCCTGTTCAAGCTCGGCATGACCACCGACTTAAGCGAGCAGGACGTGATCATGGGGCGCGGCGAGAAACGGCTGTTCCACGCCGTCAAGCAGGCTATCGACCGCTATTCACCGGCGGCGGTGTTCGTTTATAGCACCTGCGTCACCGCCCTGATCGGCGACGATATGGAAGCGGTGTGCAAGGCAGCGACCGAACGCTGGGGTGTGCCGG
>DAITNL010000066.1:0-15496 GCA_036834665.1 Candidatus Competibacteraceae bacterium
CGCATCGGCGGCATTCGGCAGCAGGATCAGAAATTCATCCCCACCCCAGCGGCATACGGTGTCATTCGAGCGCAGCAGATCGCGCATGCGGGATGCGGCTTCCCTGAGAACTTCATCGCCGGCATCATGGCCGAGCTGATCATTGATCGCCTTGAAATCATCGAGATCGACATACAGCAGGGCCAGTGCTTCACCATTGCGCTCCGCCGTCAGCAGGCAAAGCTGAAACCGGTCCATGAACAGCGTGCGATTGGGCAAACCGGTCAGGGCATCGAATAGCGCCAGCTCGCGGATCCTGATATAGGCGCCCTCAAGTTCCTGATGCGCAAGCAGCAGCTTTTGTCGATTCATCATCATGAGCGCCAACAGGGCGGCCAGCGTCACCATCACGGCAATCACGCTGATTTCCGCCACCATCAGCCAAAGCCGGCGCGTAGCCAGCCGATCCTCCATGTCCTGCACGGAGAACCCCACCACCAGTACCAGCGGCAGGCCGCTCACCTTGCGATAGGCATAGGTGCGCCGGATACCGTCTACCGCACTGTCGGTCTCATACACGCCGACCGGCTCCCGCGCCAGCCGGGCCCAGACTGGCGATTCGATCACAACCGCCCACAGCGCGGGATCGGGTTCGGGCGTGCGCGCCCGCAGCTTATGGTCGTGCACGCCCAGCAGCGCGGCGACATTCTGCCGCCCAATGTTCAGTTGCTGGTAATAGCTCGAGAACCACTGGGCATCGACTGCGACAATCACGATGCCGGCAAAGGAACCGTCCGGGTTGCTGATGCGGCGCGAAATCCGAAACATGTAGCGGGAGGAAATGCGCCCGAACTCGACCGCGGAGATGAAAATCCGGTCCTCCGGTGTCGATCGGTGATACTGGAAGTATTCCCGGTCCACCACGTTCAGCGGTTTTCCGGTCCGGTCGCGGGATGAGGCGATGATCAGCCCCTCGGCGCTGATGATGTTGATGCTGTCGATCGTGGTTCTATCGAACACCATTTCATTGATGAATGACTGCATCTCGTTCAGGGAGCCGGTACGCAGATAGGCAGCGCGCAGGCTCCACAGCAGGACATCCACATAGCTAACCACCCGCACCGTGTGCTGTTCGAAGGCATCAGCCGCCAGACGCGTCTGCTGCAGCAGTTGCGCCTCCTGTTCGTGACGGGCCTGGGCCAGGAAATACCAGCCCCCGCCGAGAACGCCGAGGCTCATCAGGCCGACGCCCAGGAACAGCAACAGGATGTGGCGTTTCATGCCATTCGACCGCCCGCTACCGCCGCACGGCCCGGGCCGTGTCCACCGACCACAATTTCTCCAGGCCATAGAAATCGCGGGTCTGCGGCAGCATGACATGCACCACGATATCGCCCAGGTCGACCAGGACCCATTCCGCCTCGCGCTGTCCCTCGACGCCCAGCGGGCGCACGCCAGCCGCGAGACTTTTTTCGACCACCCGGTCGGAGAGCGCCTTGACCTGGCGCGAGGAACTACCGCTGGCGATGATCATCAGGTCGGTGAAGCTGGCGATGTTGCGCACATCCAGAACCGTGATGTTCTGGGCTTTCAGGTCTTCCAGGGCATCGATGACGATCTGCTGTAGGGCTTCAAGTTGCATGGAAATTCTATTTCTCCTGTTTCAATCCTTAGTTATTTGGATTGGGCATTCAATCAGGGAGTGAAAGGGCTGGTGACGGCGACCGGTATAGACCCCGGTCATGGATATAGGCCAGCACCGCCTCCGGCAGCAGGTAGCGCGGCGACTGACCCCGCGCCAGCAGGGCGCGAATCTGGGTGGCGGAAATGTTGAGCTGGGTCACCGGCTGGAACAGAATGCCGCCGGCTGGTCGACGGCGCAGGTCAGTAGCGTCGTAAATCACCCGCGGCGTGACGAAGGACTCCAGCAGCGGCGGCAGCGGCTGCAGGATGCCGGGGCGTTGCATCACCACGATGTGCGCCTGCTCGGTCAGGCTCTGCCAGCGGCTCCAGGTGTGCAACTCGCGGAACGCATCGGTGCCGACGATCAGGCACAGCGGCGTCTCGGCACCCACTGTCGCGCGCAGCGCCATCAGAGTATCGACCATGTAGGACGGCCCCTCGCGGCGCAACTCGCGGTCGTCGGCGACAAAACCCGGCTGGCCGAGCGTGGCCAGGCGCACCAGGGTCAGGCGCTGCTCGGCGGTGACGGCTGGCGTAGCGCGGTGCGCCGGGATCCGGCAGGGCACGAAATGCACCTGAGCCAGCTCCAGCGCTTCCAGCAATTCCAGGGCGGTGCGCAAATGGCCGTAGTGAATGGGATCGAAGGTGCCACCCAGAATGCCGATCGGCTGTGGATGGCGGCTGGCATGGGCGATGCGCGCGGCATCGCCGGGCAAAATGGTGCTCACGGTAGGCTACGGTATTCCATGTAGGTGGCAGTGCGGGCACTGACCTCTTCTCCGCACAGCCGGCCGACGACATGCAGGCTGGCATCGATCCCGGCGGAAATACCGGCTGCGGTGATCACCCGGCCATTGTCCACGTAGCGCGCCCCGGCCACGATCTCGGTCGCCGGGGCCAGTTCGCGCAGCACATCCAGCACCTCGTGATGCGTGGTCGCCCGCAAGCCTGCCAGCAGACCCGCCCGGGCCAGCAGCAGTGCCCCGGAACAGACCGACAGGACCAGTTCCGCCTGGCGCGCGGCAGCGGCGATGCCATCGAGCAGATCGGTATCGCCGAGCAGCGCCCGGGTACCGATCCCCCCGGGCACGATCAGCACATCGGCGCGCGGCGCATCGCTCAGGCGATAATCGGGATTAACCGACAGGCCATTGCGGGCGCAGATCGGACCTGGGCCAGCGGCAACCGTGTACACGCGAAATGGAGCAGGCTCGTGCAATTCGCCCGCGACGGCGAACACTTCAAAGGGGCCAGCGAAATCCAGCACCTCCACCTCATTGAACAGCAGGATGGCAACAGTGCGACAAGTCATGTGTCATGCACTCCCAGGCCATTCAATTGCGCCAGTTGCGGCGCCGCTCTCAACCCCGGACGTGCCCATCGCCGAGCACCACGAATTTCAGCGTGGTCAGACCCTCGACACCCACCGGGCCACGGGCATGCAACTTGTCGGTGCTGATGCCAATCTCGGCGCCCAGGCCATACTCGCCGCCATCGGCGAAGCGGGTCGAGGCATTCACCATCACCGAACTGGAATCGACCTCGCGCAGGAAGCGCCGCGCCCGGCCATAGTCCTCGGTGATAATCGCATCGGTGTGAGCAGAGCCGTAGGTAGCGATGTGATCCATGGCGGCATCCAGGTCGCGGACCACGCGCACCGCCAGGATCGGCGCCAGATATTCCGCGTACCAGTCCTCCTCGCTGGCAAGGCCGATACCGGGCAACAGCTCGCGGGTCTGGACGCACCCGCGCAGTTCCACGCCGGCCTCCCGGTACATCCGGCCCAGCACCGGCAGCACCTGCGCCGCGACGGCTTCGGCCACCAGCAGGGTTTCCATGGTGTTGCAGGTGCCATAGCGCTGGGTCTTGGCGTTATAGGCCACCCGCACCGCCTTATCGAGATCGGCACGATCGTCGATATAGACGTGACAGACGCCATCGAGATGCTTGATCACCGGCACCCGCGCCTCGCGACTGATGCGCTCGATCAGGCCCTTGCCGCCGCGCGGCACGATCACATCGACGTATTCGGCCATGGCGATCAGCGCGCCCACGGCGGCACGGTCAACCGTATCAATCACCTGCACCGTATCCGCCGGCAAACCCGTCGCCGCCAGACCCTGCTGGATGCAGGCCGCGATGGCCTGATTGGACTGCAGGGCTTCGGAACCACCGCGCAGAATCGCCGCGTTGCCGGCCTTCAGACATAGCGCAGCGGCATCGGCGGTCACGTTCGGGCGCGATTCATAAATGATGCCGATCACGCCCAGCGGCACGCGCATCCGACCGACCTGGATGCCGGAGGGCCGATACTTCAGATCACTGATTTCACCAACCGGATCAGGCTGGGCAGCGATCTCGCGCAGGCCCTGCGCCATAGCCTGGACACCGCTGGCGCTGAGTTCCAGGCGATCAAGCAAGGCCGGATCCAGACCAGCGGCGCGGCCAGCCGCCAGATCACGCTGATTCGCGCTGACCAGGGTGGCTTGTGCGTCCTGCAGCGCCTGGGCGATGGCCAGCAGGGCGGCGTTCTTGGTGCGGGTATCCGCGCGACCGATAATCCGCGCTGCGGCACGGGCGCGCTGGCCGACCGCGTTCATGTAGCGATCCAGGTCGCGGGCAGTTTCCGTGTGGGCAGTCATGACGCTTTTTCTCAACCTCGTGGCCCGTCTCAGGCCAAGTCATGGATGGGGTGATGGATTCCGGGGGGTCACGCGCAGTTTGCGCTGCGCTTCCGTCAGGCCCAGACCGGGTGTCCGGCCAGGCGCAGGCCGGTCGTCAGCAGCGCCGCCCAGGGTGAATCAGCCTCAAGGCCCTTGACCACCCGGTCAATCCGGGCGCAGGCATGCAACAGCGCGCGGCACTCACCAGGACTTAGCCGCGCCAGAGCCTGCTGCAGCAGTGGCTTGCGCTTGTCCCAGACCTTATGTGCGGCGAACACCGGCTCCAGCGACTGGCGCCGCTCGCGGGCGAACGCCAGACTGGCCAGCAGACGCACCTCGCGCTGCAACGCCCAATTCACCAGCACCGGCTCGACGCCCTCGCCGCGCAGGCCATCCAGAATGCGCACCAGCCGTTCCGGCACGCCACGCAAGGCGGCTTCGACAAAATCATAGATGCTGTAGCGGGCACTGTCGCCGACCGCCGCCAGTACCCGCTCGACACTCAGATCCTGGCCTTCCGCCAGCAGCGCCAGCTTTTCCAGTTCCTGCGCCGCCGCCAGCAGATTGCCCTCGACCCGCTCCACCAGCAGCGCCAGGGCCTCGGGCGCGGCGCGCAGACCCCGCTCACGCAGGCGCTGTTCGATCCAGCCCGGCAACTGGGCCCGCTCCACCGCCGGCGCGGCCACGATCACACCCGCCTCGTCCAGGGCCGTGAACCAGCGGCTTTTCTGCACCTGCCAATCCAGCTTGCTGGCGGTGATCAGCAGCACCGTATCTTCCGTTGGACGGGTGGCATATTCGATCAGGGCCCTGGCACCGGCCTCGCCGGGCCTGGCCTCGCCCAGGCGCAGTTCCAGCAGGCGCCGGCTGGCGAACAGCGACAGGCTGGCGGCCTGTTGGCGCAGCGTGTTCCAGTCGAAGCCACTGCCGGCCTGCAGAACCTCGCGCTCGGCGCAGCCGTGGCGACGGGCAGCGGCGCGAATGGCATCGGCAGCTTCCTGCGCCAGCAGCAGCTCCTCACCATGCACCAGATACAGCGGCGCCAGGGTCTTGCGCAACTGCCCGGCGAGCTGTTCAGTGCGGATTCTCAAGACTTGAGCGCCTGCAGGCGACGGATGATCTGCCAGGCCAGATCCTCGGCCATGCTGTTCACCAGTGCCTCCTGAGCGGCCTCGAAACCGAGCACTTGGTTTTCATCGAACAGCAGGGCGCGATTGGCGATCAGACTCTCTGCCGGCAGCAGCAGCTTGCCGTTGCCCAGCCGCACTTCGTAGCGGACATCGTAGGCCAGGATGTACTCGCGCTTGACGTCGAAACGGTCCGCGCTCACCGCGCGCCGGCCATCGCTTTCGCGCAGCACCACCAGGGTCGCGGTCGCCTGGGCCGGATCGCTGACGACGGTCACGCCGCTGCTGGCCAGCAGGGTGCGCAGCTTGCGGCTGACCAGCCCGGGCGGCGTCGCTATCGCCGTCTGGCTCTGGATGTAGAGCACCGCCAGTTCCGGCGGCAGTTGCGCCTGGCCGCGCGGCTGGAAACCGCAGGCAGCCAGCAGCAGAACGGCCATTACCCCGGGCAGGAAGCCACGCATGGTGCCGCGCTCAGCAGACCACGTTGACCAGCTTGCCCGGCACGATCACGATCTTGCGCACCGGCTTGCCGTCGATGAAGCGCTGCACGTTCGGCTCGACCTGGGCGGCCTGCTCGATGGCGGCGCGATCGGCATCGACCGGGACCTCGATCTGGCCACGCAACTTGCCGTTGACCTGCACCACCAGGCTCAGCAGCTCGCGGGCCAGCGCTTGCGGGTCCGGTTCCGGCCAAGGCGCATTCAGCACATCCGCGCCATAAGCCAGCTCGCGCCACAGGGCATGGGTGATGTGCGGGACGATGGGCGACAGCAGCCGCAGCAGAATGCTCAGGCCCTCGCGGCGCAGCGCGGCGGCCTGCAGATCAGCGCCGGCCTCGATGCGCGCCAGTGCGTTCAGCATCTTCATGCCGCCGGATACCACGGTATTGAATTGATGGCGGCCAAAGTCGAACAGGGCCTGGCGCAGGGCTTCATGCAGTTCACGGCGCAACTCGCGCAGCGGCGCGGACAGCGCGGTGGCATCCACCTCACCGGCGGCGCGAATCGCCTCCTGATGCTCGGCGGCGTAACTCCACAGGCGGCGCAGGAAGCGGTAGGCGCCCGCCACGCCGGCATCGGACCATTCCAGCGCCTGATCGGGCGGCGCGGCGAACATGATGAACAGCCGCGCGGTGTCGGCGCCGTACTGCTCGATCAGCGCCTGCGGATCGACGCCGTTGTTCTTCGATTTGGCCATCTTTTCGATGCCGCCAATCGCCACCGGCTGACCGTCGCGCTTGAGCGTTGCAGTCAGTGGCCGGCCCTTGTCGTCGGTCTGCACCGTGACCTCGGCGGGGTTGAACCACTGCTTGCGACCATCAACGCCGTCGCGATGGAAGGTCGGCGCCACCACCATGCCCTGAGTCAGCAGTTTGGCGAAGGGCTCGGCCACTCCGGTCAGGCCCAGATCGCGCATCACCTTGGTCCAGAAGCGCGCATACAGCAGGTGCAAAATGGCGTGCTCGATGCCGCCGATATACTGATCAACCGGCATCCAGTAGTCAGCGCGGGCATCGGTCATGGTCGCCGCGCCCGGCGTGCAATAGCGGAAGAAATACCAGGACGAATCGACGAAGGTGTCCATGGTATCGGTTTCGCGCCGCGCCGGCTGGCCACAGGACGGACAGGCGCAATGCAGGAATTCACTGTACTTATTCAGCGGATTGCCAGAGCCGTCCGGGATCAGGTGATCGGGCAGCACCACCGGCAACTGCGCATCGGGCACCGGCACCGCGCCGCAGGCCGGGCAATGCACGATCGGGATCGGTGTGCCCCAGTAGCGCTGCCGCGAAACACCCCAGTCACGCAGCCGCCAGATCACTTTCTTCTCGCCCAGGTCTCGATCCTGCAAATCCGCCGCGATAGCATCGACCGCCGCTGCGAACTCCAGGCCATCATAGCGGCCGGAATTGATGCAGCTGCCGTGCTCGGCATAGGCGTCCTGCCAGGGTGCGGGCGTGGCATCGCCGGCACGGGTGCGGATCACCGGCTTGATCGGCAACTGGTACTTGTGGGCGAAAGCAAAATCGCGCTCATCGTGGGCCGGCACCGCCATCACCGCGCCTTCGCCGTAGCCCATCAGCACGTAATTGGCCACCCACAGCGGCAGCGCTTCGCCGGTCAGCGGATGGGTGACGCTCAGCCCGGTGGGCATGCCCTTCTTTTCCTGGGTGGCCAGTTCGGCCTCGGTGACACCGCCATGCCGGCACTCGTCGATGAACGCCGCCAGCTCGGGATTGCCTTGCGCAGCGTGCAGCGCCAGCGGATGCTCAGCGGCCACCGCGACATAGGTCGCGCCCATCAGAGTATCGGCGCGGGTGGTGAACACCCAGAGAGTGCCGCCTGCGCCGACCGCGTGTGGAAAGCCGATGCGCACACCGTGGCTCTTGCCGATCCAGTTCTTCTGCATCAGGCGGACCTGTTCCGGCCAGCCCGGCAGTTGATCCAGTTCCGCCAGCAATTCCTCCGCGTACTGCGTGATCGCCAGGTAATACATGGGAATTTCGCGCTTCTCGACCAGCGCACCGGTGCGCCAGCCGCGACCCTCGATCACCTGCTCGTTGGCCAGCACGGTCTGATCAACCGGATCCCAGTTGACCACGCCGGTTTTCAGATAGGCGATGCCCTTCTCCAGCATGCGCAGGAACAGCCACTGATTCCAGCGGTAATAGGCCGGGGTGCAGGTCGCCACCTCCCGCGTCCAGTCCACGGCAAAGCCCAGCGAACGCAACTGCCGCTTCATGTAGGCGATGTTGTCGAAGGTCCACTGCGCAGGGGCCACGCGCGAAGCCAGCGCCGCGTTTTCCGCCGGCAGACCAAAGGCATCCCAACCCATCGGCTGCAGCACGTTCTTGCCCAGCATGCGCTGATAGCGGGCAATCACATCGCCGATGGTGTAGTTGCGCACATGGCCCATGTGCAGGCGCCCGCTCGGATAGGGGAACATGGACAGGCAGTAGAACTTCTCGCGGCCCGGTTCTTCGCGCACGGCAAAGACCTGACGCGCATCCCAGTCACCTTGCGCTTCCGCTTCAATGAGTTGTGGGTTGTAAGACTCGGCGATCACGGCGATTTCCTGGCTTTCAAACGAAGTGCGGTAAGATAGCATAAGTTTTGACAGCGCCGGCAGGGCGGCGGTGACCGCTGCCCTGCCCGATCCCGGCAACGCGAGCCCTGAGGTCAGCTTCGTGAACGATCACTCTCCGCAATCCCCTTCCCTGAGCTACCGCGACGCCGGGGTGGACATCGACGCCGGCAATCGCCTGGTGGACCGCATCAAGCCACATGCCAGGCGCACCCTGCGCCCGGGCGTGCTCGGCGGCCTCGGTGGCTTTGGGGCCCTGTTCGAGCTGCCACTGGACCGCTACCGGCAGCCGATTCTGGTGTCCGGCACCGATGGCGTCGGCACCAAGCTCAAGCTGGCACTGGACCTGAACCGCCACGACACTCTCGGCATCGATCTGGTGGCGATGTGCGTTAACGACGTGCTGGTGGTCGGTGCCGAGCCACTGTTTTTCCTTGACTACTACGCCACCGGCAAGCTCGACGTGGATGTGGCGGCGGACGTAATCAAGGGCATCGCCGATGGCTGCGCACAGGCCGGTGCGGCGCTGGTCGGCGGCGAGACTGCGGAAATGCCCGGCCTGTATCACGCCGGCGATTACGATCTGGCCGGCTTTTGCGTCGGCGTGGTCGAGAAGGCGCGGATCATCGATGCGACGCGGGTCCGGCCTGGCGACGTGCTGCTCGGGCTGGCCTCGTCCGGGGCACATTCCAATGGCTATTCGCTGATTCGCAAAATTCTGGCCGTCAGTGGCGCGGACCTGCATGCACCCTTTGCCGACGGGCGCACCCTCGGCGAGGTGCTGCTGGCGCCCACCCGCATTTATGTCAAGCCGGTGCTGAAGCTGCTCGAACAGGTCGACGTGCATGCCATCGCCCACATCACCGGCGGCGGCCTGACCGAGAACCTGCCCCGGGTGCTGCCGGTGCACAGCAAGGCGGTGGTGGATCTGCAAAGCTGGCAGCGTCCGGCCCTGTTCCAGTGGCTGCAGGAACAGGGCGGCGTCGCCGAAACGGAAATGCGCCGTACCTTCAACTGCGGCGTAGGTCTGGTGATTTGCGTCGCCGCCGAGGATGCCGAACAGGCGCAAGCCGTGCTGCGCGCCGCCGGCGAAACCGTCTGGCCGCTGGGCCATATCGCCGCTGCCGAGGGTGAACCCTTCGTGGAGTTCCTGCCGTGAGCGTGGAGCGAAAATGCCGTGTAGTGGTACTGATTTCCGGGCGCGGCAGCAATCTACAGGCGATTCTCGATCAGGCCGGCAGCGGGGCTTTGCCGATCGACCTCGCGGCCGTCATCAGCAACCGGCCGGGCGTGCCGGGCCTGGAGCGGGCGCGCCGGGCTGGGGTTACGGCGCTGGAACTGGATCACCGAGGCTTTGCCGACCGGCCGGCGTTTGAAGCGGCGCTGATCGATCTGATTGACCGCCAGCAGCCGGATCTGGTGATCCTGGCCGGTTTCATGCGCGTACTCACCGCCGGTTTCACCGCGCATTACCGGGGGCGATTGTTGAATATCCATCCTTCGCTGCTGCCAAAATTTCGCGGTCTGCACACCCATGAACGGGCGATCGCCGCCGGCGAAACCGAGCATGGCGCGAGTATTCACTTCGTCACCGCTGAACTGGATGGTGGCCCGGTGATCGTGCAGGCGCGGGTCCCGGTGCTGCCGGGCGACGATGCCGACACACTGGCGGCGCGTGTGCTGGAACAGGAGCATCGCCTGTATCCGCAGGCGATTTACTGGTTCGCGACGAAACGGCTACGGCTGGAAGGCGAACAGGTCTACTTCGACGGGCAGGCGCTGGTGAAACCACTGCGGCTGGAGAACGCACCGCGCTAGACGATGCGCAGACACTACGGCGCTAAGCGGCATGGACGCTGCGCCGCGCGCGGCTCAGTGCCCGGAATCGAGCGGCTCATCATCGCCAATCCGGCTCGGCGTTGGCCCGGTCTGGCGGCGATACTTGGCATCCAGGCGCTTGTTATAGGGGCGGATGGCGGGACTGGAAAGCATCTCGAAGCTGATCGCGCAAATCGCCATGCCCGGGCGCAGCGCCAGCGGCAGCTTGCCGCTGTTGTAGCACTCCAGAACGATGGCGCCGCTCCAGCCGGGGTCGATGCGGTGGGCGGTGACATGCACCATCAGGCCCAGCCGCGCCAGACTGGAGCGCCCATCCAGCCAGCCGACCAGATCATCGGGCACGGTGAGGGTCTCGGCGGTGGCCGCCAGGGCCAGTTCGCCGGGATGAATAAAAAAGGCGCCATCCTCGGCGATGCGAATCTCCTTGCTCATGATGCGATTGATGGCCTGATCGACTTCCTCGCGTGGCCCGCTCAGGTCGATATAGGGCGCAGCGTGGTCATTGAACACCCGAAACCGGTGACCCAGATGCAGGTCCACGCTGACGCCATTGATCTTGCCCGGCAGGGGATGGGGTTCGATACGAATGCGGCCTTCGGCCAGATAACGTTCAATGTCGCGATCGCACAGGCGCACGGGCGGAATTCTCCAGGCAAAGGGCGCGGTGGTGACCGCGCCCGGGAGGATCAGTAATAAACCTTGCGGCAACTGCGATACTTCACGCCATGGCGCCAGTATTCGTTACACACGGTGCGATAACGGGGCTTGGTGGTGCAGACCCGCTTGACCACTCGACCGTTCACGATGGTTTCCTTGCACTTGGTCACCGCCGCCGCTTCCTGTACCGGCACGGCGAACAGGCCCGCCACGGCCAGCGCCATCAGTCCCGCCTTGATCAGTTTCATCATGAACCTCCCATTTTGCATTGCTGTTAGTGAATCGTACAAAAGCGCCTGAAGGCTTGCGCTGCGTGCCTACTCTAAATTCGCCAAGCTTTACGTATTCTGAATGACAATGTTGGGGAACTTGTGGCTGTAGTTGCGCGCCTGCAGCGACAGCCGGGCAGTAGCGCGCCGGGCGATATCCCGATACAGGCCGGCAATGCGGCTGTCCGGTTCGGCCGCGACCGTCGGCTGGCCATTATCGGTTTCCTCGCGGATGCGGATATCCAGCGGCAGCGCACCGAGAAATGGCACCGCATATTCGGCAGCCATGCGCTGGCCCCCACCAGCGCCAAAGATATGCTCTGCATGACCGCAGTTCGAACAGATATGAACGCTCATATTCTCGACGATACCCAGGACCGGCACCTCGACCTTCTCGAACATCTTCAGCCCCTTGCGCGCATCGAGCAAGGCAATGTCCTGCGGCGTGGTGACGATGATCGCGCCGCTGACCGGCACTTTCTGCGCCAGAGTCAACTGAGTATCACCCGTGCCAGGCGGCAGATCGATCACCAGATAATCGAGTTCCTGCCAGCGGGTATCGCGCAGCAATTGTTCCAGGGCCTGGGTGACCATCGGCCCGCGCCAGACCATCGGCGTGTCCTCGTCGATCAGATAGCCAATCGACATGGTCTGCAGGCCATAGCGGACCACGGGCTCCAGCGACTTGCCATCGCGTGATTCCGGCTTCTGCACCGTGCCGAGCATGCGCGGCTGGCTGGGTCCGTAGATGTCGGCATCCAGCAGGCCGACCCGCGCGCCCTCGGCATGCAGCGCCAGGGCCAGATTGACCGCCGTGGTCGATTTCCCAACTCCGCCCTTGCCCGAGGCCACAGCGATGATGTTCTTCACCCCGGTCAATGGGCGCAGCCCCTTTTGCACCTCATGGGCGACCACCGTGCTGTCAACGCGCACCGTAGCTGCGACCACGCCCGGCAGGGCCAGCAACCGTTCACGCAAGCTCGTCTCCAGCGCCTCGCGGTAGCCAGCGGCGGGAAAGCCGAGCATGACGTCCACCGTGACCTGGTCGCCTTCGACCTGAATCTGCTGGACGCACCTGGCCGTGAGCAGATCCTGCTCCAGATAGGGGTCCAGATAGCCACGCAGGGCGGTTTCCACATCGGTACGCGCAACAGCAGTCATCCATTCATCCTCGTGATTAACAGGCGGGCCGGAGTCGCACCCCGGCATGAGCGACTCCGGCCCGTTGGGTTTTGTTACTGGCTGGACATGCAGCTCTGACGGGCATCGGCCAGCTTCAGCGTGGTATCCGCTTTCAGAGCCTTGACTACGCATTCCCAGTACGACGGCGGATAGTCATGCAGCAACTGGCAATCGATCCCGTTCAGGGTTTCTGGAGATTCACCATGCTGCTTGGCCACGGACACCGCTTGCTGGCAAAAATTCTCGCTCCACAGCTGCTCGGCCAGTGCGCCCTGGGCCTGGACCGCCCCGCCCGCCATCAGACCCGCCACCGCTATCAGGGTGCATGCTGCTGTTTTCATCATGATCCACCTCGCCTGCTGTGCTAGAGGTTCTCAAGGCTCGCGCCCGGCTGCCCTGCCGCGGGCCAGGATGACAGCTCCACGGCAATACTGCTAACGTAGCGGCCTTTCCGAGCGACCGCAATTGTCTTTGCCATGAATGAGCAAACCCGCCGAATTCTCGTTACCAGTGCCCTGCCCTACGCCAACGGTCCGATCCACATCGGCCATCTGGTCGAATATATCCAGACCGATATCTGGGTGCGCTTCCAGAAGCTGCGCGGCCACGAATGCCATTACGTCTGCGCCGACGATGCCCACGGCACGCCGATCATGTTGCGCGCCGAGCAGGACGGCATCACCCCGGAACAGCTCATCGCCCGCACCTGGCAGGAACACCGCGCCGATTTCGCCGATTTCCTGGTCGAGTTCGACAACTACTACTCGACGCACTCGCCGGAAAACCGCCATTACGCGGAACTGATCTACCAGCGGCTGAACGCCGGTGGCCACATCAGCCGGCGGGTCATCACTCAGGCCTATGATCCGGAAAAGCAGATGTTCCTGCCGGATCGCTTCATCAAGGGCGAATGCCCGCGCTGCGCCGCCCCCGACCAGTACGGCGACAGTTGCGAGAACTGCGGCGCGACCTACTCACCCACCGATTTGAAAAATCCGCGCTCGGCGATTTCCGGGGCCACGCCGGTGCTCAGGGAATCGCTGCATCTGTTCTTCCGGCTGGCCGATTTCGAGGCCATGCTCAAGGAGTGGATCAACAGCGGCCCGATCCAGGCGCAGATGGCCAATAAGCTCAACGAGTGGTTCAACGCCGGTCTGCAGGAATGGGACATCTCCCGCGATGCACCCTACTGGGGCTTTGAAATCCCCGATGCGCCCGGCAAGTACTTCTACGTCTGGCTGGACGCGCCGATCGGCTACATGGCCAGCTTCCAGAACTACTGCGACCGTACCGGACTGGATTTCAACGAGTTCTGGGCGCCGGACAGCACGGCCGAGGTGTATCACTTCATCGGCAAGGACATCGCCTATTTCCACATCCTGTTCTGGCCGGCGGAGCTGACCGGCGCCGGTTTCCGCAAGCCCAGCGGCGTGCACTGCCACGGCTTCCTGACCGTGGACGGGCAGAAGATGTCCAAGTCGCGCGGCACCTTCATCAAGGCCCGCACCTATCTTGACCACCTGCGCCCGGAATACCTGCGCTATTACTTCGCCACCAAGCTCAGCGACGGCATCGACGATCTCGACCTGAATTTCGAGGACTTCGTGCAGCGGGTCAACAGCGATCTGGTTGGCAAGCTGGTCAACATTGCCAGCCGCTGTGCGGGTTTCATCACCCGCCGCTTCGAGGGCCGGCTGGCAGCAGAACTGGCCGAGCCGGCGCTGTATGCCGATTGCGTCGCCGCCGGCGCCAGTATCGCCCAGGCCTACGAGAGCCGCGAATTCAGCCGGGCGATGCGCGAAATCATGGCGCTGGCCGACCGCGCCAATCAGTACATCGACGAGAAAAAACCCTGGGCACTGACCAAGCAGCCGGGCGCCGAGGCCGAAGTGCAGGCGGTGTGCAGCATGGGCCTGAACCTGTTCCGGCTGCTGATGCTGTACCTGAAACCGGTGCTGCCGGGACTGGCGGCGCAGGTCGAACAGTTCCTGCACATCCCGCCCCTGTGCTGGACCGACGCCGGAACGCCGCTGCTGGATCACGCCATCGCCGAGTTCAAGCCGCTGATGCAGCGGGTGGACATGGCGCAGATCACGGCCATGGTCGAGGCCTCGCGGGAGAGCTATCCAAGCGCCGCGCCGGCCACGCCTGCTGGACCGCTGGTCGAAATGCCGATCGCAGCGACCATCGGCATCGAGGATTTTGCCAAGGTTGATCTGCGCGTCGCGCGCATCGCCAAGGCCGAGGCCGTGGTAGGTGCCGACAAGCTGGTACGGCTGGAACTGGATCTCGGCGGGGAAACCCGGCAGGTCTTCGCCGGCATCAAGGCCGCCTACGCGCCGGAAGATCTGCAGGGCCGGCTGACGGTCATGGTTGCCAATCTGGCCCCACGCAAGATGCGCTTTGGCGTCTCCGAAGGCATGGTGCTGGCAGCGAGCGACGGCAGCGGCATCTACCTGCTCGCGCCCGACGCCGGCGCCACGCCGGGATTGCGCATCAAGTAGGGCCGCCCCTCCCGCTCAGACCTTGATGCCGTACTTGTTGAGCAGGGCATACAGGGTCGGGCGGGTGATGCCGAGCAGATCGGCAGCGCGCGAGATATTGCCATCGGCGTAGCCCATCGCCTGCTGCACCGCATGCCGCTCGGCATGCTCACGCACCTGACGCAGGTTAAGCTGCGGCTCCATCGTCTCATCGCTGTCCAGCTCCAGATCACGGGCGCTGATCTGGTCGGACTCACTCATCACCACTGCCCGCTTGATGCGATTTTCCAACTCGCGAATATTGCCCGGCCAGCGGTGCGACTCCAGCGCCCGCAAGGCATCCGCGCTCAGGTTCAATCGCGACTTGCCCTGCTCACGGCCAAACACATTCAACAGCGCGCGCGCCACCAACACCACATCACCAGCACGCTCCCGCAGCGGTGGGATGGGCACGGTGATCTCGCTGATGCGATAGTACAGATCCTCGCGGAACTGGCCCTGGCGGACCATCTCCTCCAGGTCGCGGTGGG
>DAITNL010000067.1:0-15425 GCA_036834665.1 Candidatus Competibacteraceae bacterium
GCCCCAACCAGGTCGTCGGCAAACTTGCCGTCGTGATACTTGCCTCGCCGGACCAGGCCGCCCCACCCAGCGTCACCCCAGACGCAAAGGGCCTTGCCGGGCTGCGACTGATGCCCAGGCGCAAGGAAGCCTTTGACGCCGTATTGAGGCATGCCCCCATCAGGCCACTTCTTGCGGGGTTCGATGGGCAGGCTGGTGCGGCGCAGGAATTCGATAGCAGCCTGAACCCCTGCCTCATCTACATCCGTTGGCAACGGGGGCAGCGCAGGCCGGGTGACAACGCTTGGATCACCGTCGAGCGCGCGGATAAGGAAGCCCATGTGATCACCAAAGGGCAGACTGACGTAGTCCTGCATCTGTTGATGTTCGTCACGCCGCAGGGCCGTGAGTCGCTCGGCTCGCGCCCAGAAGACCTCGCTGAGCGTGGCGGCGGTGAGCTGCCACTTGGTACCTTGTTTGGCGATGGGCGCTGGCGATTCGAGGGAGAGCAGCGCCGGTCCGCTGCCGGCCTCGCGCAGCAGTTTTGTTGCAATGAAGTAAACGAAGCTCTTGCCCCAACCTGTTTTTTGAACGACCAACAGGCGACCACGTCCATCAACGATGTGGCGAATCGCATCTTCCTGGCCTTCGCGGAAGGTGGCATCGGCGCAGCTACAGCCGATCCTAAGCAACTCCAATGCACGTTTTGGGTTATAGCTCATGTCGAAAATATCCACTTTAGTATTTGGATGAATCGCACTGCTCTTCATGGACATCACGCAATGCCGAACAAAGGTCAACATCGAACACGCCTGCGTCGAGTACCTTGCGCGGCATCGATACTGAGATTGCCGTAGCTGCGGCCCTCGCAGTGTGCTGCAATCCCAAGACGACACCATCTTGACCGGCATTTTGAGGTTTCCGACGAAGCGCAGCCCACCCTGTCAGCGACGCAATTTGGACGAGTAGCAGGCCTGGACCGAGGACAACTGGAACAAGATGCGTAAGCCCAGCACAGCGAGTGCTGCAGAAGCGCTACAACACAATAGCAGAGATGAAAAAGGCCGTTGATAGCAGGCAATCGAGCATGGGCGCGACAGCCCGCAAACGACGATTCAGCATGAAGGGATGCACCGCACCGCCCCGTCGTCACCGGCAACAGGGCGGATATGAGCTTGTGGATGAAAATTCAGTTGGAGTCAGCGGTGGACCGGGCCGGAGCGAAGGACTCATTAAAGAATTGCCGCATCGCCGCCCAGGAGCGTTGATCGGCCTTGGCGTTGTAGGCGGCACCCTTGCTGTTATCGCTGCCATTAGCGGGATTGGTAAAGCCATGCACCGCACCGCCATAGGCAATCAGTTGCCAATCCACACCCGCCGCGCGCATCTCGTCTTCGAAGGCCGCCACCTGCGCCGCCGGCACATAGGGATCATCAGCGCCGTGCAAGGCCAGCACCTTGGCGCGAATCCGCTTGGTATCCTGCACCTTCGGGGTATCCAGCCCCCCGTGGAAACTGACCACACCAGCCAGATCGGCACCGCTGCGCGCCAGCTCCAGCACCGCCGTGCCGCCGAAACAGTAGCCGATGGCGACCACCTGCAGCGGATCGACACCAGCCTGTGCCTTGAGCGCTTCCAGCCCGGCTGCGGTACGCACCCGCAGCAACGCCCGGTCACTCTTGTATTGCGTGGACAGCGCCTTGGCCTCGGCGACATCGGCAGCCACCTTGCCATCACCATAAATATCCGCGGCCAGCGCTACATAGCCCAGCTCAGCCAGTTGCTCGGCGCGGCGCTTGGCATAGTCATTCAGGCCCATCCATTCATGCACCACCAGCACCCCTGGCAACGGACCCTTGACCTCAGCGGGCCGGGCCAGATAGCCCACCAGGCGGGTGTCGCCCTGGCGATATTCAACGGCACGGGTTTCAATAGCAGCGGCCTGGACCAGCACCGGCATCCACAGGACCAGCAGTGATAACACGAAGCGAACCATCAGGAGTCCTCCCACGGTGGTTTAACGCCCGGCTTGGGCTCTGCTGTAGACCGTGGCACGGTGGCATCGGGTTCCCGGCGCGAAGAGGATTCCATCAGCGCAGCGCCTGCACCACCTCGCGCACCAGTGGCGGACCGCGATAGATGAAGCCGGTATAAATCTGCACCAGACTGGCACCGGCGGCGAGCTTGGCCGCAGCATCGGCACCGCTCATGATCCCGCCCGCAGCAATGATCGGCACCTGGCCCTCAAGAAGAGCCGCCAGTTGTCGCACCACTGCTGTCGAGCGCTCCAGCAGCGGCGCGCCACTCAAACCGCCAGCCTGCTCGGCATGGGCCAGACCCTCGACACCGGCACGGGAAAAGGTGGTATTGGTCGCGATCACGCCATCGATGCCGTGCTGGCGCAGCGCCTGCCCGACTGCTGGCAGGTCGGCATCGCCCAGGTCCGGGGCAATCTTGACCACCAGCGGTACATAGCGGCCAAACTCCGCCGCCAGCCGGCCCTGCTCAGTCTTCAGGCTGCTCAGCAACTGTTCCAGCGCCGCACCGTACTGCAAATCGCGCAGGCCAACGGTATTGGGCGAGGAAATATTGACGGTCACATAGCTGGCCCAGGCATAGACCTTGCGCAGACCAATCAAGTAGTCCTCGGTAGCACGCTCGACCGGTGTATCGGCGTTCTTGCCAATGTTGATACCCAGCACGCCCTGAAACCTGGCCTGCCGCACCTGCTCGACCAGATAGTCGACGCCCTTGTTGTTAAACCCCATGCGGTTGATCAGGGCCTGGGCCTGCGGCAGGCGGAACAGGCGCGGCTTGGGGTTGCCCGGCTGCGGACGCGGCGTGACCGTGCCGATCTCGACAAAGCCAAAGCCCAGCGCCGACCAGGCGTTGATACATTCGCCATTTTTATCCAGGCCGGCCGCCAACCCAACCGGATTGGGAAAATCCAGACCCATCACCCGACGCGGCGCCGCCGGTACACAGGCTGCCCCCAGCCAGCGCAGCGGTTGCCGGGGCGCTGTGCCCATCAGGGTCAGTGTCCAGTCATGGGCAGTTTCAGGATCGAGCTTGAACAGCAAAGAGCGAAGTAGTGGATAAAACGCATCGAGCATGGCAGCCCCCTGGTAAAACCGCATTTAGAACAGAAAGTAAGAATTAGAAACAAAAAAAGTGCGCTGCATCCCCAGCACTCATGCCGGCAAGCCATGCCCCCGGCTCGGGTTCGGACAAATACCTCTTTTCGTCACAACCAAAAGACGCCAACGAATACTGCATCATTAAAGTGATACTTTTGCTGATTCCAGTCATATTCCAGCCTGAATTTCGGGCCGCTATTTTGGCGTATTTTTCGCCTTTTGGGGCCTGTCAGAGGCTTTGAAAGGTGATTTTTTACAAATAATGTGACGCTAACCTAGACAATATCATGGATTCTGTAGATACTTTCATCATCACTATTTGGGTCCTGAGTCTTATTTGTGGTACTAAAAACCCATAATTCGTAATGGAATTAATGGAGCGTTCTAGAATCCACTTATTTTCAAGATGATATGCCCGGATTGCTGCGCACGATCCCGCCATGGCCAGGCTATCGCGAACGCTCAGATTAAGACACTCGTTAGAGTAAGCGGACGGTATCACGCAGCCAAATCAGCCAACCGGTCGGTGGCATTGCAGCGATCTGAATCACGGGACAGGATCCGTGCGATTCAGAATAAAACGTCGCGGAAGATGACTGCTGCTCCAGCACGCTCTTCCGCTTGGTCTGTCCAGGCAGGACAGACCACCAGGATCAACAGGATTGCCGGTCATCACGGGCTCGCAGCGATCCAAAGACAGGGTTATGGGTAGGTTGCCATGCGTAAACTATTAATTCTGAGTACTGGAGCCGTCGACGACGCATTGCTCCAAAAAATCGGATCGGCCGACTGGGAAATCTATTCCGCCCAGGAATCGGGATCGGCCCGTCTGTTGATGACCGAGCACAACTTCGAAGTCGGCCTGGTGGTGGTGCTTAGCTGCGAATCCGAGCGGGCTGTGCAGTGGCTGGTGGATCTGGTCATGGCGCGGCGCAAGATGCAGTGGGTGATGGTACTGCCCCGCCCCGGCGTTGATCGCAAGCTGCTCTCGAACATCATCACCGAGCACTGCTACGACTATCACACCCTGCCGGTCGATCCCCAGCGCCTGCTCGCGACCCTCGGCCACGCCTACGGGATGGCCATCCTGACCGAAAACACCTTGCGCCAGCAGCGCGAGATCGAGTCGCAATACGGCCTGATCGGCAACAGTCCGGTGATGCAGACCCTGTTCCGCGGCATCCAGAAAGCCGCCGAAGTGGATGTACCGATCCTGATCACTGGCGAAAGCGGCACCGGTAAGGAGCGCACCGCCCGCGCTATCCATGAACATTCCGGCCGGGCCGCTGCACCCATGGTGTCCATGAACTGCGCAGCCCTGCCAACCAATCTGCTGCAGTCGGAACTGTTCGGTCATGAAAAAGGCGCCTTCTCCGGCGCCAGCGACCGCCATATCGGTCTGATCGAATCAGCCGATGGCGGCACCCTGTTTCTGGATGAAATCAGCGATCTATCGCCGGAAATGCAGGGCAATCTGCTGCGCTTCCTGGAAGAAAAGAAGATCCGCCGCCTGGGGGGCACCAAGCCGATTCCTGCCAATGTCCGGGTGATCGCCGCGACCCATGGCAATCTGGAACAGGCGGTGCGTGAAGGCCGTTTCCGCGAGGATCTTTATTACCGGGTCAATGTCCTGCATCTGCGCACGCCGCCACTGCGCGATCGCAAAAACGATGTCGAACTGCTCGCCCGTCACTTCTTCACCCGCTTCGCCGCCGAGACCCGCACCTCGGCCAAGGGCTTCAGTCGTGACGCCCTGGAGGTGATCAGCCGCCATGAGTGGCCCGGCAATGTCCGTGAACTGATGAACCGGGTGCGCCGCGCGGTCCTGCTCTGCGAAGGGCCGTATATCGCTCCCAACGATCTGGAACTGGAACGGCGCACGGTCGGGCGGGGCTTCGTGACCCTGGATGAGGCGCGTATGGCCGCCGATCGCGAAGCCATTCAGGCGACGCTGTTGCGCACCCGTTTCAATATCGCCCGGGCTGCGCAGGAACTGGGCGTGTCGCGCATGACCCTGTATCGCCTGATGGAGAAATACGACATTCGGCGGGACAACACCTGAGCAGCGCCACGCGGCCTGGATCAATCGGTCCAGGTCGCACGACACCACTGTCCCGGACTATCGCGTGCGAACCACGACCAGAAGTCAGCGATTGACCTGCTCTGCAACGTCGCGTGGAGAAGGGAGATACGTCAGGGGAAACGGCACTGTAACGGATGGCGCTCCCTAGGGGTTTCGAACCCCTGTTCCCGCCGTGAGAGGGCGGTGTCCTAGGCCACTAGACGAAGGGAGCAGAACGGACTGACATCGTCGAAGGAAAGCCGTATTATACGCACGCCTCCGGATCATACAAGAGCTTGTGAACGTTCCTTGGAACCCAGCACCCCTCTTCAACCGCTCATCATCCCACGCCCCGAGCACACGCTGTCGCGTGCCCAGATCAGCCCTGCCGCCCTGAAAGTGCTCTATCGGCTTCACGAGGCCGGCTATCGTGCCTGCCTGGTGGGCGGTGGCGTGCGCGATCTGCTGCTCGGTCGCGAGCCCAAGGACTTTGATATCGCCACCGACGCCCGCCCCGAACAGGTCCATAAGCTGTTCCGCAACGCCCGGCTGATTGGCCGCCGCTTTCGGTTGGCTCATGTCCAGTTCGGCACCGAGATTATCGAAGTGGCCACCTTTCGCGCCCACGGCACCGATAGCGAGGATGGCGATGGCGCGGTAGTCGAGCAGGCTGAGGATGGGCGTATCCTCAGCGATAACGTCTACGGCAGCATTGAAGAGGATGCCTGGCGGCGCGATTTCACGCTCAATGCCCTGTACTACGATATTGCCAATTTTGCGGTGCTCGATTACGTCAGCGGCCTTACCGATCTGCGTGCCGGCCTGATCCGCCTGATCGGCGATCCACTGCAGCGCTACCGCGAGGATCCGGTGCGGATGTTGCGCGCGGTACGCTTTGCCGCCAAGCTCGGTTTCCGCCTCGATCCAGCCACTGAGGCGCCGCTGCCGCGTTTTGGCCACCTGCTGGAAAAGATTCCGCCGGCGCGGCTGTTTGAGGAAGTGCTCAAGCTGTTCCTCGGCGGCTGCGCCCTGCAAAGCTTCGAACTGCTGCGCCATTACCGGCTGTTCGGCTGGCTGTTCCCGGCCACCGAGCGCTGCCTGAGCCACCAGCAGCAGCACTATCCCAAGACCCTGCTGGTACGCACCCTGGCCAGTACCGACGAGCGCCTGGCCGCTGGCCTGTCCACCCACCCGGCGTTCCTGTTCGCGGCGCTGCTGTGGGAGCCGCTGCGCGAGCGCTGGCACCGGCTCGAAGACGAGGGCCTGGACAGCAGCGAGGCGCTGCAGGCAGCCGCAGATGCGGTGATCCAGGCACAGCTACGCCACACTGCCCTGCCACGCCGCTACAGCCTGCCCATGCGGGAAATCTGGGAGATGCAGCCGCGCCTGGCCGCCATCACCGGCAAGCGCCCGTTGCGGCTGCTGAGCCATCCGCGCTTTCGCGCCGGTTACGACTTCCTGCTGCTGCGGGCCGAGGCTGATGAGCAAGCGGCGGAACTGGCCCGCTGGTGGACCGGCTTTCTGGCTCTGGACGATACCGGACGTGCCATCGCCACCCAGCCACCAGCCAAGGGTCCCGCTGCGAGCAAGAGCAAATCACGCCGCCGGCGCAAGGCTCGCGCCAGCGCAGCGGATGCCACGCCGCCGGCTGAATCCTGAGTGCGCCCTGCCCACATGCACCCGCTGCGCGCCTATATCGGCATTGGCAGCAATCTGGATGATCCGCCAGCCCAGGTGCGCGCTGCCCTGCAGGCACTGGCCGCACTGCCTGAAAGCCAGCTGAGCGCCTGTTCGCCGCTGTACCGCAGTGCTCCGGTCGGCGGCCCGCCCGGTCAGCCCGACTATCTCAACGCCGTTGCCGCGCTCGATACCCGGCTGTCCGCTGATCAACTGCTGCGGGCACTGCAGGCCATCGAAGCCGCGCAGGGCCGCGTCCGTGAGCTGCGCTGGGGACCGCGCACCCTGGATCTGGATCTGCTGCTCTATGCCGACCTGGTCCGCGATGATGCCTGGCTGACCCTGCCGCACCCGCGCCTGCAGGAGCGGGCCTTTGTTTTGTATCCCCTGCACGACATCGCCCCCGGTCTGGAACTGCCCGGAGGCGGAATGTTGAGTAAATTACTCCTAAAATGCCCGCCTCAGGGCCTGGAACGTCTGGACAGCCCCGCTGCAGCGGGTACGATAAAGCCGCCCGTTCCAACCCCATAACCACGACCTCCCCCGAATCCGCCGCCGCCATCCCCCTGCGTCACTGGCGCGGCCGTAGCTAGAGCACGCCATGTACCTGGAACCCTCGAACCGAAAGCCGATTACCTTGACCACCCTGGCGAAAATGAAGCGCGAGCAGCACAAGTTCGCGGTTCTGACCGCCTATGACGCCAGCTTTGCGGCGCTGATTGATGCTGCCGGGGTCGACGTCATCCTGGTGGGCGATTCGCTGGGCATGGTGGTACAAGGTCAGCCCACCACCGTACCGGTCACCGTCGAGGACATGATTTATCACACCCGCATGGTGGCACGCGGCTGCAGCACGGCGCTGCTGATGGCCGACATGCCCTTTGCCAGCTATGCCACGCCCGAACAGGCGCTGCGCAATGCCGCCCGGCTGATGCAGGAAGGCGGCGCCCAGGTGGTGAAGCTGGAGGGCGGCGCCTGGCTGGCCGAGACCGTGCGCCTACTCAGCCGCAACGGTATTCCGGTCTGCGTGCATCTGGGCCTGCTGCCGCAGTCGGTGCACAAGCTCGGCGGCTACCGGGTGCAGGGCCGCGAGGAACCCGCCGCCCGGCAGATCATCGACGAGGCCCTGCTGCTGCAGGAGGCCGGTGCCGATCTGGCGCTGGTGGAATGCATTCCGGCGGAACTGGGCGCGCGACTGACCGAGGCGCTGGCGATTCCGCTGATCGGCATTGGCGCCGGCGCGGGCTGCGATGCGCAGGTCCTGGTCAGCTATGACATGCTCAACATCACCGCCGGGCGCCGCCCGAAATTCTCCAAAAACTTCCTGACCGGTCAGGACAGCCTGCAGGCGGCCGTCGCCGAATATGTGCGCGCCGTCAAGAGCGGCGAATTTCCCGGTCCTGAACATTGCATCGCCTGATGGCCGAGGAACACCCCATGCAAATCGTCCACAGCATTGCCGAACTGCGCGCCCAGGTCACGGCCTGGAAACGGGCGGGTGAACGGGTCGCCTTCGTGCCGACCATGGGTAACCTGCACCGTGGGCACCTGCAGCTCGTAGCGCGCGCCCGTGAACTGGCACCGCGCACCGTGGCCAGTATTTTCGTGAACCCGCTGCAATTCGGCCCCAATGAAGACTATGCCGGTTATCCACGCACCCTGGACGAGGATAGCTGCCATCTGGCCGCCGCCGGGCTGGACCTGCTGTTCGCGCCCAGCGTTGCCGAGATGTATCCGCGCCCGCTGGCGACCATGACCCAGGTCATGGTGCCGGAACTGCCGACGGTGTTGTGCGGCGCCAGCCGGCTGGGCCATTTCGATGGCGTGACCACCGTGGTCAGCAAGCTGTTCAATATGGTGCAGCCAGACCTGGCAGTGTTCGGCGAAAAGGACTGGCAGCAACTGGTGGTCATTCGCCGCATGGTCGCCGATCTTGATATGCCGGTGGACATCGTGGGCGTGCCGACGGTGCGTGAGGCCGATGGGTTGGCGCTGAGTTCGCGTAACGGCTATCTGAGTGCCGAGCAGCGGGCAATCGCGCCGACTCTGCACGCGACCCTGCACGCGACGGCACAGCGGCTGCGCGCCGGTGAACGCGATTATGCGGCGCTGGAAACGCAGGCCCAGGCCGATCTGGCGGTGGCTGGATTCCAGCCGGATTATTTTGAGATTCGCCGGCCCGATGATCTGTGCCGGCCCGGCGGCGCAGAAACCGAGCTGCGCATTTTCGCCGCCGCCCGACTGGGCCGGGCACGGCTGATCGACAATCTGCCGGTCCATCTCGACCCGCGCTGAGGCGCATGGCGGCAGCGATCAGATACCGTGGACTTCGGTCCATAGGCGCAACTGCTCCAGCACCGTCAGCGCACTGCGCCCGATTTCCGTGATCGCATAGGCCACGGCAATCGGGCGCGTGCTCAGTACCTCGCGGCTGACCAATCCCTGCGTTTCCATCTCCTTAAGCCGCTGATCAATCATTTTCCGGCTGGCACCGCCCATCTGTCGCGCCAGATCATTAAAGCGCACCGGCCCCTCGCGCAGGTGCCAGAGAATCGATCCCTTCCACTTGCCGCCCAGCACGCGCATGCCACGCTCAATCGGACAGGGCTCCTGGCAGGATCGCGCGCCACGCACCGGATCCTTGCCGTCTACTGCAACTGCATTGGTATTCATCGCCTGTACTGCTCTCACAAGGTTACCAAAAGACTACTGGTTGATATTAGTAACTACCTGGTTCACTATCAAGATTAATTACTCCTTGAACCTGCCCTGATTGCGAAAAAGGATCTCCTGCCATGCCGAATCTGTTCACGCCGCTGCAGGCCGGTGCGCTGACCCTGGCCAACCGCATCCTGATGGCGCCGCTCACCCGCTGCCGCGCCGAGGAGGGTCATGTACCCGGTACGCTGATGGCCGAATACTATGCTCAGCGTGCCAGTGCCGGCCTGATCATTGCCGAGGCCACCATGGCCATGGAAGGTCATTCCGCATTCTGGAAGGAACCGGGCATCTATTCCGACGCGCAGGTTGCCGGCTGGAAGAAGGTCACCGATGCCGTGCATGCCGCCGGTGGCCGCATCGCGCTGCAGATCTGGCACGGTGGCCGCGCCTGCCATCCGCTGCTGAACGGGGGTCGCCAGCCGGTTGCGCCGAGCGCCATCGCCATTGCTAATGACGAGGTGCATACCCCCGAGGGCAAGCAGCCCTACACCGTGCCGCGCGAGCTGCGCGACGATGAGTTGCCGGGCATTGTTGCCGGCTTCGCCCACGCCGCCGCTCAAGCCAAGGCAGCCGGTTTCGATGGCGTCGAGGTGCACGGCGCCAACGGTTACCTGCTGGATGAATTCCTGCGTGATGGCGCCAATCGACGCAGCGGGCCTTATGGCGGTCCGGTGGAAAATCGCGCCCGGCTGCTGCTGGAAGTACTCGATGCGGTGTGCGAGGTGTGGGGCAATGAGCGGGTGGGCCTGCGCATTTCGCCGCTGAACAGCTTCAACAGCATGATCGACAGCGATCCGGTCGGGCTGGCGAGCTGGCTGGCGCGGCGGCTCAACGAGTATCACCTGGCCTACCTGCATCTGATGCGTGGCGACTTTTTCAGCCAGCAGCAGGGCGACGTGCTGACGCCGGTGCGGGAACAGTACACGGGCGTGTTGATCGGCAACATGGGCTATAGCGCCGATGAGGCATCGGCGGCGATTGCAGCCGGCCAGCTCGATGCGGTCGCTTTTGGCACCGCGTTCCTAGCCAACCCGGACCTGCCGGAACGAATCCGCGCGCAGGCACCGCTGAACGCGCCCGATCCGGCGACCTTCTACTGCCCGGGACCGGCCGGTTATACCGATTATCCGTTCTGGAGCGGTCGCGCGAGCACCTAGGAAACGGACGGCGACGCCCGGCCGGAACTGGCGCTAGCCGCACCGGCCGGAACTGACTATCACCTAAGCAGCAAAAAAGCCCGTGTTCGCACGGGCTTTTGTCATTTCCGGCGGGCCGGAAGAACGGTGGTTTGGCGCCCCGAACAGGAATTGAACCTGTGACCTCACCCTTAGGAGGGGTGCGCTCTATCCAACTGAGCTACCGGGGCAGCAAGGGCCCCTAAGAATAGCCGATCGCATCCAGGCGGAACAGGGGACGGCAGCGCTACCCGGCGGGTTTGGCAAGCGGTTGCGCTTCTGCCGCCGATAGGCCCGGCGACGATCAGAGCCTGGATATTCATGGTTTTTTTGATTCAAGCCGCGCCAGCAGGCAGGAAACTGAATCCGTCCAGCCAGAATTCCCGGCGAACCTGATCGGCCCAAGTCATTTCGACCACGCGCACTCGGCCGCGATGATCGGCAAGCAGCGCCGCCGATGAACGGGTCCCGTAACCCGGCGCATCGATGAACAGCGGCGACAGCCAGCGCTCCCATTCCAGCGGCACGCCGGTCGCGGGCAAGGTAGCATCCGGTGCCGGTGTGCGGTCGGTCAGCAGTTGCAGCAGCCGTTCCGGCATCGGATCCACCTCGTGCGCCAGCAGGCCCTGCAAGGCTGCCCGACCGCGCGCCAGCTTCGGCCAGGGCGTATCCAGCAGGTGATTGCTCAACCCATAAATGCCGGGTGCCAGTGCCCGCGGCGCATCCCCCTGATTGCTGTAGTAATACAGTCCGGTCGCATCGCCGAGCAGCAGGTTAAAACCGTTATAGGCCGCCGCGTGCGGCAACAGCGCATCGAGATAGGCGCGCGCCGACTGCGTGCCGCGCAGGTAGTCGCTGACCAGATGGCCGCGCGAAGGGGTATCCGTGCGGTGCCGCTGCGGGTCGCGATAGTTGGTCAGCGCCGCGAAACGGCCGCCATGGCCGAGCCCCATCCAGGTGCCACCTTCCTGGAGATCACGCCCGGCCAGAACATCCGGTGCATCAGCCCAGAACGCCAGAGGCGCCGTTGGACGGGTATGAAATTCATCGCGATTGGCGGCCACCAGCAGCGGCCAGCGTGGATGATAGCGATAAGCAACCAGGATCAGGCACATGGGCACGGGTCAGGGGCAGGGCACGCCCCTAGTCGTCATAGGTTTTGAGCACGCCCATCAACATGGCCATGCGGATGAGTTGCGACAGGGTTTCCGCTTCCATTTTCTGCATCACCTTGGCGCGATGCACTTCCACGGTCTTGCGACTGAGGTTCAGGCTGTCGGCGATCTGCCTGTTGGACAGGCCCTCGGCCACCTGCTTGAGCACTTCCTGCTCGCGCGGCGTCAGGGTCTCGAAACGCCGCTGGATGATCCGTCGTCGCGCCCGCGCCCGCCGCCGCACCGCGTCCTCAGCCAAGGCATTATGCACGCAGTCGAGCAGCACCTGATCGTTAAAGGGCTTCTCGATGAAATCCATCGCACCCTGCTTCATCACCGTGACGGCCGTGGCCACGTTGCCATGCTGCGTCACGATAATGACCGGCAGATTGATACCTTTCTCAGCCAGTACCTGCAGTGCGCTCAACTCGCCCCAGCCCGGAGTGAGAATATCCAGCAGCAGACAACCAGGCTGCCGGGGCTGATACGCATTGAGAAAGGCATCCAGATCAGCCAGGGCGCAGGCCTGCAGGCCCACCGATTCCAGCAGGGTGCACACCATCTCGCGCAGCACTGAATCGCTATCAACGATATAAACCAGCATCGGTTTGGATGTAGTCATTAGAGTGCTCTTCGCGATCCCACACGCCCATGTCACGCCCCGCCATCGCCACTGGTTCCCCGATATGCGGACGCTGCCTGCGTCGTCTTTTACCCCTCACAGGAGTAAACTGCGCCTCCATTATTGGTCGGGCCAACACCCCGGCTCCACCCCGGCTCCACCACGGCTCCGGACTGTGCCTATCGCCGGGATCATGTATCGGCAGCCCATCAGCCGGCACACGTCGCGGGCTTCACATGAATGGCACCCGGCGCACTGCTCTGTCACACCCAGGACAAGACCATAAAGTTCATGTTTTAGAAGTATAGAAAAAGCAGCATATACCCGTCGAGAATGGCTGCTTTTTTTGCCATGTAAAAAACACCCGTACTCGGAGAACCACCACCATGACCGCGACCGTCCCTGCCGAAGATGCCCTGGTCCTGCGTCAGGATGAGGCTGGCGTTGCCACGCTCACCCTCAACCGCCCCAAGCAATACAACGCGCTCTCGCGGGCCATGCTTGGTGCGCTGCTGACCGCCCTGGATGCCGTCGCCACCGATCCGGCAATCCGGGTCGTGGTGATCGCCGGTAACGGTCCGGCATTCTGCGCCGGCCATGACCTGAAGGAAATCCGCGCTCAGGATGAGCGTGCCTTTCACCAGGCGCTGTTTGCCCAGTGCGGGCAGCTGATGCTGACCATTAACCGCCTGCCGCAGCCGGTGATCGCCCGGGTGCAGGGCATTGCCACTGCGGCCGGCTGCCAACTGGTGGCGGCCTGCGATCTGGCGGTGGCCGCTGAGAATGCCCGCTTCGCCACTTCGGGGATCAACGTCGGCCTGTTCTGTTCGACGCCCGGTGTGGCCCTGAGCCGCAACCTGAGCCGCAAGCAGGCTTTGGAGCTGCTGCTCACCGGCGATTTCATCGACGCGCCGACCGCATTGCGCTGGGGTCTGGTCAACCGGGTGGTGCCGCTGGAGCAACTGGATAGCGCCACCCGGCACTTGGCCGATGCCATCGCCAGCAAATCACCGCTGGCGATCCGCATGGGCAAGGCGCTGTTCTATGAGCAACTGGAGCTGAACCTGGCCGATGCCTATGCCTGTGCCAGCGAGACCATGGCCTGCAATCTCGACAGCGAAGATGCCCGCGAGGGTATCGATGCCTTCATCACCAAGCGCAAGCCGCAATGGAAAGGATGCTGAGCCTGCGCCCTATCACGTCGTCTCATCCCACATAAAAACAGGAGCACCGTTTCGTCATGAGTGAAAACCAGCAAAATCCCTACGAAATCGGTCTGGAGAAGAATGCCGCCAACTTTGTCCCGCTGAGCCCGCTGACCTTCATTGAGCGCGCAGCGATGGTCTATCCTGATCACACCGCTGTGGTGCACGGCCCGGTGCGGCGCACGTGGGCGCAGACCTATGCCCGCTGCCGGCGACTGGCCTCGGCGCTGCGTCAGCGCGGCATCGGTCTGGGTGATACGGTGGCCGCGATGCTGCCGAACATTTCGGAAATGTTCGAAATGCACTTTGGCGTACCGATGTCCGGCGCGGTGCTCAACACCTTGAATGTGCGTCTGGACGCCGAAACCATCGCCTTCATGCTGCAGCATGGCGAGGCCAAGGTGCTGATCACTGACCGCGAATTCTCCGAGGTGGTCGAAAAGGCGCTGCAACTGCTGCCGCAACGGCCCCTGGTGATCGATGTCGATGACCCGACCTATGAAGGCGGTCGGCTGCTCGGCGATCTGGACTATGAAACCTTCATCGCGGCTGGTGATCCCGAGTTTGCCTGGCAGGGTCCGGCCGATGAGTGGCAGGCGATTGCCCTGAACTACACCTCCGGCACCACCGGCAATCCCAAGGGCGTGGTCTATCACCATCGTGGCGCCTACCTGAATGCAGTGTGCAACGCGGTGGTGTGGAACATGGGTCTGCACCCGGTGTACCTGTGGACCCTGCCGATGTTCCATTGCAACGGCTGGTGCTTCCCGTGGACCCTGGCAGTGACTACCGGTACCTGCGTCTGTCTGCGTCATGTGCGCGCCGACATGATTTTCGATCTGATCCGCAGCGAGAAAGTCAGCCACTTCTGTGGCGCGCCGATCGTGCTGAACATGCTCAAGAACGCACCCGCGACCATGAAGGCCGATATCAATCATCCAGTCAAGGTGATGACTGCGGGTGCGGCGCCGCCAGCAGCGGTGATCGAGGGCATGGAGCGGATGGATTTCAACGTGACCCACGTCTATGGCCTGACCGAGACCTATGGCCCGGCGGTGGTCTGCGCCTGGCACGATCACTGGAACGAGCTGAGTCTGGAAGAGCGCGCGGCGCTCAAGTCACGCCAGGGCGTGCGCTATCCGATGCTCGAAGGGCTGATGGTCGCCCATCCGAAGACCCTGGAGCCGGTGCCGCAGGATGGTGAAACCATCGGTGAGATCTTCATGCGCGGCAACAACGTCATGAAGGGCTATCTGAAGAACACCGCCGCCAGCGACGAGGCGTTCGAGGGGGGCTGGTTCCACAGCGGCGACCTGGCGGTATGGCACGAGGATGGCTATATCGACATCAAGGACCGTTCCAAGGACATCATCATCTCCGGTGGCGAGAACATTTCCACCATCGAGGTCGAGGATGTGCTCTACCGGCATCCGGCGGTCATGGAAGTGGCGGTCGTAGCGCGGCCTGATGAGAAGTGGGGCGAAACACCCTGCGCCTTCGTGACCCTCAAGCCGGACATGGAAGATACCACCGAGGAACAGATCATCGAGTTCTGCCGCAGCCATCTGGCGCGCTTCAAGGTGCCCCGGAATGTGGTCTTTGGGCCGCTGCCCAAGACCTCGACCGGCAAGATGCAGAAGTTCATCCTGCGCGAGCGGGCCAAAGCGCTGTAATTACCCTGCCCCACCCTTCC
>DAITNL010000068.1:0-14914 GCA_036834665.1 Candidatus Competibacteraceae bacterium
TGCTCTATTACTACCATGCCCTGGTCGGTGGTGATGCGACCATGGCCGCCCAGCATCTGGCCGCGATTGCCCAACCCGGTCCAGGCGGTGATCCGGGCGCGTTCCGGCGCGCGGTGAGCGAACTGTCACAGCGCTTTCTGCTGCGGGCCGCCAGCGGTGAGTTCAGCATCGCCCGGCTGATTCTGGAATCGATGCGCCTGGGTGGCCGCTACCGGATGTATTTCCGGGTCGAGCTGGTGCTGATGGTCAAGGCGCTGGTGACCTTCGAAGGTGTCGGGCGCATGGTTGATCCCGGGCTGGATGTGGTGGCGGTGTCGCGGGCGCATATCGGCCCAATCCTGCGCGCGCAGTTGCGCCCGGAGCGGCTAGCGCGTGAACTGCTGCGCAATGGCCCGGAACTGCTCGATCTGGCCGGGCGGCTGCCGGAACTGCTGGCGCATTCCGGCCGCCTGCTGGATGGCACCAGTGCGGTATCACGCGCCACACCCCTGGCCGGATTGCGCGGTGCCATCGTCGCTGCAGCCTGCATTCTCGGCGGGGTGCTGGTGCTGCTGCAATCCGAGGCCTGGCTGGCCGGCGGCGGGCTGGTGCTGGCCGGATTCTGGTGTTACCGGCGCGGCGCCTGATGCACCAATTCAGGCAAGGCAGCAGCGCGGCACGGCGCTACACTGCCGCTGCCCTATCGTCGCGAGGTTCTGCCGATGCACCGCCTGCTTTTGATCCTGTCCCGTCTATTCGTGCTGCTGGTGCTGCTGAGCGGTATTGCCCGGGCCGGCGCCAGCAATGATTATCCGCTGGTCCTGGTGCATGGCTTCATGGGCTGGGGCCGCGAGGAACTGCTCGGTTTCAAATACTGGGGCGGCTTTGGCGACCTGCAGGAAACGCTCAATCAGGCCGGCTATCGCAGCTACACCGGCGTGGTCGGACCCTTTGCCAGCAATTGGGATCGGGCCTGTGAGCTGTACGCCTATATCAAGGGCGGCACGGTCGATTATGGTCAGGCACATGCGACCGCCCATGGTCATGCCCGCTATGGCCGCCACTTCGCCGGTCTCTATCCGGACTGGGGCACGCCGGATGGGCGCGGCGGGGTGCGCAAGATCCATCTCATCGGCCACAGCCAGGGCGGCCAGACCGTGCGCGTGCTCACTGCACTGCTGGTGCAGGGCGATGCTGCGGAACGGGCCGCGACCCGGGATAACACACTGTCGCCGCTGTTCCAGGGCGGACATGACCGGGTGCGCAGCGTCACCACCCTGGCCTCACCGCACGATGGCACCAGTCTGGCGGCTGGCCTCGACAATTTGTTGCCGCAGGTGCGCGCCGGCCTGCTCGGCTTTGCTGCCCTGGCGGGCATCGAGCCGGATCAGCTGCCCTACGATTTCAAACTCGATCAGTGGGGTCTGCGCCGCGCCGCCGGTGAATCGTTCAACGCCTATCTGGATCGAGTCGAACGCAGCCCAATCTGGCAATCGCGCGACATCAGCGCCTGGGATCTGAGTCCGGACGGCGCGCGCGAATTGAACCAGCGCTTTGCCGCCCAGCCCGGGGTGTATTATTTTTCTTGGTCGACCGCCGCAACCCAGCCCATCTGGCCCAGCGGCCATCAGATACCGCTGCCGAGCATGCTGCCGCAGTTCTGGCCGAGCGCCCTGTTCATCGGCGCCTACAGCCGCGACCTGCCCGGCCAAGTGCGCATCGACCGCAGCTGGTGGGAAAACGATGGCCTGGTCAACACCCGCTCCATGGCCGGCCCGACCCTGGGTTCGAGCGACCGCATCCTGCCCTATCGCGAACCGCCCGTGGCGGGCGCCTGGAACGATCACGGCGTGCTGGCCGGCTGGGATCATATGGATATCGTCGGCATCGGCACGCTGCGCGACCTGCGCCCCTGGTATCTGCGGCTGGCGCGCGCGCTGACCGCACTCCCACCCTGAATCTGCACCGGCACCGAGGCCCCTTGCATGTCACACATCATCATTCACCGCAGCCATCGGCTCAGCAGCGCACAGGCACGCCAAGCCGCCGAGCAGATGGCGACGCAACTGGCCGAACGCTTCGATATTCAGTATCACTGGCAGGGTGATTCGCTGCACTTCGCCCGTTCCGGGGTCGGCGGCCAGATCGACCTGGAGCCGGGGCAGATTCACATTCACGCCCGGCTGGGCTTCCTGCTTGTGCCGCTTAAGCCGCGCCTGGAACAGGAAATCCACCGCTACCTCGACCAGGCCCTCGCCATAGCCGACAGTTAACCCTGAGCGGCGGACATCATGGTATGGCATCGGCATCGGCATCGGCCGGTTCCAGCGGCCGGGGATGACCGTCGCGCATGTGTTCGAGGATGACGCGCTCGCGATCGATGATCGTGGCAACGAAGGTCGCCGCGTCGCTGCCCAGGTGGCGAAAGGCGCTGAAGCCCGCTTCGAGGAAACGATGCAACTCGCCAACGCCCGCTAAGCGCGCCGGTGTCCGCGACAGGACCAGCGCGGCATGGATGAAGCGCTTGGGGACAATGCGCGCCAGATCATCACCGAGCCGTTCGACCAGATACAGTTGACGCGCGCGCTGCTCGTAGTGGCCACAACGCCGGTAGGCCGCCACGTAACGGGCTTCGTCCAGCGCATCCGGCGTATCAAGACCACCGTTCTCCACCAGAAGTTGGGTCATGGCGGCATCCAGCTCGTGCGACAGCACATTCAGCTCCAGCGCCAGCGCCGCCGTGTGCAGCACATGCGCAGGCAACACCCGGCTCATGGCCGGCACCACCCGCTCCAGATCACGCTCGCGCTGCAGGAAATCACAGTCACCGTACAGCTCATCGAGAAAGAACAGTGCTGCCGGCCGATAGCGCGGGCTGCACAACAGATCGGCATGGGTGCGCGCTAGCCGCGCCGACTGCCAGCGGCGCAAGTAGCGCAGGGGCTGCTCAATCACCGTAGCGCCGTGGAGATGAAACGCCTGGCTGCGCCGCAACTGCTCGAGCAGACGCGCCGCTGCGCCGGGTATTTTTTCATGTTCGCTCATCGTCTCCTCATCCGATCTAATCGGACCTGATCCAATCCAAATCCATTCAACTCAATGCACCAGCGGTAGCGCCAACTGGAACAGGCTTGCCTGGTTGCGTCCCTGATGCTTGGCTGCATACAGCGCCAGATCCGCCTCCCGGTAGATTGCCGCCATCGACACATCCTCGGCGATATCCACCACCCGGACCCCGGCCGACAGCGTGACAACCTCCACCTCCGGGTTGCCAACATGCGGGATGGCGCGCGCGCGCACCGCCGCACACAAGCGTTCGGCCAGCGCCAAACCCGCCGCCGCCGGGCTCTCAGCCGCGTTAAGCAGGACCAGGCCGCCAAACTCCTCACCGCCCAGGCGGAACACCCAGCCATTCTGCGCCGCCAGTTCCGTGCGCAGGATCTCAGCCACCTGCTGCAACGCCAGATCGCCCGCCTGATGACCATAGTGATCGTTGTAGCGCTTGAAATAGTCGATATCGATCAGCAGCAGCGCCAGCGCCTGCTGCGGCACGCCGTCATGGCTATGCAGCATCTCGAAAACCTGGCGAAAGTGGCGCCGATTGAACACACCGGTCAGCTCATCGGTAATGGCCAGTTGCTCCAGACGCTTATGGGAGTCGATGTCCTCAGCGATCTCGGTATAACCCATCAAGGCGCCATCCTCGTAAAACGCCGTGATCGTAGCGCGCACCCAGAACGGCGTGCCCGCGCACGTCCGGTGGCGAACTTCACCCCGCCAGCCACCCGCCTCAATGATCCGCAGCCAGAACGCGGCCCGCTCGGCATCCGGCAGGTTCGCATCCAGATTAAAAGTGCAAGGCTGGCCAAGCAGTTCAACGGCGCTGAATCCGGAACGCTGGCAATAGGCAGTGCTGACCTTGGTGATACGCCCCTCGCAATCGAAACAGCGGCTGAGCACATGGGCATCGATAATGTCCGCCTGAACGCGCAACTGGCGCTCGACCCGCTGCAGGCTCAGCTCAGCGGTCTTGCGGGCCGTGATGTCCTGATGCACACCCACCAGACGCAGCGCCGGTTGCGCGGCATCGGGCCGTACCTGTCGGCCACTGGCATGGATCCAGCGATAACCGCCATCCTGGGCGCGCATGCGAAAATCGCAGCGGTAGCTTGCGGTAAAGCCCTGCAGATGCGCCTCACGGGCGGCCTGTACCCGCACGCGGTCATCGGGATGCACCAGGGCCATGAACCCGGCACAACTGCCATCGTACTGTTCCGGCTGATAACCCAGCATGGTGGTCCACTGCGCATCGACGGTGCAGATCCCATTACGCAGGTTCCAATCCCAGCTCGCCAGATCGCCGCCCTCCAGGCTCAGCGCCAGCCGCTCGCTGAGTACCGACAGCTCCGCAGTGCGCGCCCGGATCTCCTCCTCCAGTTGCGCGCGCCGGTCGCGTTCCTGCTCGCGGGCCGTGCACAGGCGGTCGCGGACCCCATTGAGGCTGTTCACTAGGGTCTCGATCTCATCATCGCGGCGCTTGCGATCCAGATGCAAAGGGGGCTGCTCGCACTCATCGGGCAATGCCCGGGCGAAGGCGGCAATCCGCACCAGATGGCGAGTGATCAGGTGATGGACCAGGAACAGGATGAATACGGCAATCACAAAGGTCTTGATCGCCTGGGTGACCAGCACCAGCAGCAGCCGGTCAAGGGTCTTGGCGTAGATCGCCGCCGGGCTCGCGTGCAGTTCCAGACGCCCGACTTCAATCGCCCGCCGATGGTCTGCACCAATGGCAAGCTGCGGCTCAGATCGCGCGACAATGCCAGATCACCCCGATGCAGCGTGCGCGTCTGGGCACCGTCACCACCAAAATGCACGCTCGCACCACTGATCCACGGCAGGGTCAACAGGCTGTCCAGCTGCAGCTCCAACTGGTGGTGATCAAAATTCCACGCCGCCTCGGTGAGACTGCGCAGATGACTGGAACGGACACTGTCAAGGCTGTTTTCTACTTCGTGCCAGTCGCGGCGCAGTTCAAGCGTCAGTTGCAGCGAAGTGCCGATCAGCGTCAGCAGGCCGCCCATCAGCAGGATCGACAGCACCAGACGCTTTCCCAGATGGCTGATCGGCGGGATCATGGCCTCTATCCTTGTCCGGACCACTCCCACAATCGCGTCCACCCTGCCTGCCTTGCCGGAGTCTTTCGACCTTGAATCCATATGCTCCCGCTACTCACGCCATGGCACCTATTGTCCGCGCACACCACAACCGGACGAGCGCACTCCTCATGCTGCTTGCTGCGGTCCTGATACTCATCGCAACCGGTCCAGCCCGTGCCGATGCTGTGCCGCGCATCACCTGGATGGTGAACGATTACCCACCATCCAATATTCTCAGCGGGCCGCTGGCTGGAAAGGGCTTTGGCGATCTTACCTTCCGTTACTTCGCCGAGCGTCTACCGGAATTTCAGCATGATATCAGCCCAGCTTCGTTACAGACATTTCATGAACTGGCGCGCCGCCGCCAGGACGGCATCTGTCAATGGTCGCTGCTGAAAACGCCGGAACGTGAAAGCCATCTGATCTTCAGCGACCCGGTCTATTTCATCATCAGCAACCAGGTGATCGTGCAGCAGGCGCGGCAGGCCCTGCTGGCGCCGTTCCTGAATGCCAATGGCGCGGTCGATGTCAAGGCACTCCTGGCCGATACCCGCCTGACCGTCAGCGTGGTGCGTGGGCGCGCCTACCTGCCAGTGATTGATCAGGCGCTGCAGGCCACCCAGGGCGCGACGCATATCCAGATCAGCACCCATGATCTGGCCCCGCTCAAGCAGGTCGCAGCGGGATGGGTGGATTACACCTTTGGCTATCCCTTCGAGGTGCTCTGGAACGCCCGCGAACAGGGTCAGAACTGGGCCTTTGCCTATTTTCCAGTAGCCAGCGAAGCGATCTACCGTCTGGCCTATTTTGGCTGCAGCAAGGGCCCGCTCAGCGAGCAGCTCATCACACGCATCAATACTCTGATCACCGCCGCCGGTCCCCGGCCACCCTGGCTGGCCTATTACCTGGAATGGCTGGATGAAGCGGCACGAGCACGCTTCGAACAGGAATTTGCCGCCCACAATCCCTGGCGGGCGGCGGCACAGCCCTGAAGGATGCGCCGCGTTCAGCGCAGTTCGCGGCGCAGGATCTTGCCGACGTTGGACTTGGGCAGGCTGTCACGGAACTCGACGGCGCGCGGCATCTTGTAGGCGGTCAGGTTCTTGCGGCAGTGGGCCAGAATGGCCTCGGCGCTCAGTTCCACACCCGGCTTGAGCACCACGAACACCTTGACCGCTTCGCCGCTCTTCTCGTCAGGCACGCCGACGCAGGCCACTTCCAGCACACCGTCGCAGCCAATCACCACGTCCTCGATTTCATTGGGGAAGACGTTGAAACCGGATACCAGGATCATGTCCTTCTTGCGATCGACGATGCGGAAAAAGCCCTGCTCATCGACGGTCGCGACATCACCGGTCAGCAGCCAGCCCTCGCGCAGGGTGCGCGCGGTTTCCTCGGGGCGATTCCAGTAACCGCGCATCACCTGCGGGCCGCGCGCGCACAGCTCGCCCCGTTCACCGGGCGCCACCTCGTGACCCTCCTCATCGCGCAATTCGATCTCGGTGGAGGGCACCGGCAGGCCCACACTGCCGGTAAAACCGCTGATATCGACCGGGTTGACGCACAGCACCGGCGCGGCCTCGGTCAGGCCATAGCCTTCCAGAATCGGCGTCCCGGTCAGTGCCTGCCAGCGCTCGGCGACCACTTTTTGCACCGCCGCGCCACCACCAACCGACAGGCGCAGCGAGCCAAAATCGAGCTGGTTGAACTTCTCGTTATTCACCAGCGCATTGAACAGGGTGTTCACACCGGTGATCACGGTGAATTTCCACGAGCGGATCTCGCTGACGAACAGCGGGATATCGCGCGGATTAGTGATCAGCAGGTTCAGGCCACCGTGATGGATGAAACACAGGCAATTCACCGTCAGGCAGAAAATGTGGTACAGCGGCAGTGCCGTGACCACGATCTCCTCGCCATCGCGGATCGCCGAACCCACCCAGGCGGAAATCTGCTGCATATTGGCCAGCATGTTGCGATGGGTCAGCATCGCGCCCTTGGACAGGCCGGTGGTGCCGCCGGTGTATTGCAGAAAGGCCAGATCCTCGGCCTCGACCGCGACCGGCTGCAGCTTGCGGCGACCGCCCAGCGCCAGGGCATCATTGAAGCCGACTGCGCCGGGCAGACTGTAATCCGGCACCATCTTCTTGACATGCCTGACCACCAGATTGACCACCTTGGCCTTCCAGAACGGCAGCAGATCGCCGATTTCGGTGATAATGGCTTGTTTGACGGCGGTCCTGCCGATCACCTCGGCCAGGACATGGGCGAAGTTGGCTAGAATCAGAATGGCCTTGGCGCCGGAATCCTGCAGCTGATGCTCCAGTTCGCGCGGGGTATACAATGGGTTGACGTTCACCACCACCAGCCCGGCGCGCAGCACAGCAAACAGCGCCACCGGATACTGCAGCAGGTTGGGCAGCATGATCGCCACCCGCTCGCCCTTTTCCAGGCCCAGATCCTGTTGCAGATAAGCGGCAAAGGCTCGGCTCTTCTGCTCCAGCTCGGCATAGCTCATGCCATAGCCCATGTTGACGAAGGCGTTGCGCGCTGCGAAGCGCTGGCAACTCTGTTCGAACACCTCCACCAGCGAACGATACGCGCCCAGATCGATGTCCGCCGGCACATTCGCCGGATAACGCTTCAGCCACACTTTCTCCACGGGAACCTCCGTTGCATCAGGAATTTGGATGGATTTTTTACATGCTGATTACCAAAATCCCCCGTCGAGGAATTGTCATATCTAGCTTTTCCCGAATCGCTGCCCAAAAATCCACGGTTTCGCTGTCCAATCGCTCGGCCATGCCAGAATCTGAACCACCACCAAGACCCTACTATGAAAACCGTACCGATCCGTGTCGCCTGGCTGGGAGAACAGGATTGCCGTGACTGCGCCGTGCGTGGCTCGGCTCTATTCGCCGGCCTGCAGGAACTCGATTTTGGCCGCCTCCATCAGCCGATCGAGGATATTGCCCTGGAGCCTCAGGCCGTGCTGTACCGGACCGGTGAACGTGGCCGTTCGGTGTTTACGCTGCGCCAGGGCCTGGTCAAGCTGGTGAAATACCTGCCCGATGGCACCCAGCGTATCGTCCGCCTGCTACGCCACGGCGATACGCTCGGCCTGGAAGTGCTGGTCAACCAGCCCTACCCGCACGACGCCATCGCCCTGACAGCCGGCACGGTCTGCGCGATCCCGGCCACCCTGGTGGAACGACTCAGCCGCGAGCAGCCGCAACTGCACCAGGAGCTGATGGCGCGCTGGCAGCGGGCGCTGGCCGACGCCGATCACTGGCTGGCGGAATTTTCCACCGGCACCGCCCGGCAGCGGGTAGCGCGACTGTTGCTGCGCCTGCACGAACACGCCCCGGAAAAGCCGGTGACCTTGTTCAGCCGCGAGGATCTGGGTGCGATGCTGGCGCTGACCACCGAAACCGTCAGCCGCACCATCGCCGAATTGCGCCGCGCCCAGCTCATTCAGGAGCTACGCCAGAATCACCTGCTGCTGAACCATCTGGAACTGCGGCGCATCGCCGAGGGCTCGGTGTGAGGCTTGAACCTGGCTCAGCCGCCCAGCATCCGCCCGGGCAGTTGCAACAGCATCCGCCCGGCATTGATCAGTTGTCGGCGCAGCAGCAGCCAATTCTCAGCCTGCCGGCGCTGGTCCAGGCAGCGCAGCAGACGCACCCGGCCCGCTTCATCCTGACGATCCAGCAGCGCCGTCCACAGTGCATCCTCGACGTTGTAGACCCGTTCCGCCGCCAGGCATACCGGAATCACCGTATCGACCGGCAGCGCCAGATCAGTCGCGACCGCCTCCAGCGCAGCGCGGATGTTGCGGGCCTTGGCACCCTGCGGATTCTGCAGATCGTAGGGCGGCTGCCATTCGCGCGACGGGCGCAGCAGGTCAATATGACTGAGCGCGACCAGCAGCGGTGGCGATCGGCGATCCTGCCGCGCCGCGCAGGCCGCGCGCAGGGCATCCAACTGCTGGCGGTCGAGCTGCCGGTCGGCCCGATGCGCCGCGCACACCCACAGCAGCAAATCCGCATCGCGTACTGCCGCACGCACATCCGGCTCAGCCAGCAGCTCCGTATCACAGCCGGGTGTATCGAATACCAGCGCCGCAGTCAGGCCCGCGCGTTCCAGGCGATAGGGCATGATCCTGCGTGTCGTATCCGGCAACAGGTCGGTCGCGGCGGTCAACTGGCCAAACAGCGCATTGATCAGACTGGATTTACCGGCATTGGCCCGCCCGAGCACCAGGATGCGCAGCGGCTCCGGAGGCGCGCTGTTTTCCGCCGCCTGCTGCAGATCGGCGCTGGACACCGGCGTGAGCGTTGCGGTCGGCTCGGCTTCGCTCAGCACCAGCCGCCCGCTGTACAGCTCGATGGCGTAATAACCGACCTTGCGCACATATTCGCGCAGCAGCCAGCGCTGAGTCTCGGCCCAGGCACTGCCAAAGGTCTGGCCACGGGCATAACCCCAGGCTTCGCTGATCAGCGCATCGGTGGGATTCAGCACCAGCCGCCCAGCCCGGTACACGTTCAGCACGCGCTCCAGCGGCGCCTTCCAGCGCCAGGCGCGCACCAGGTCGCCCAGGGTCAACTGGTGGCTGAACGGCACGTTCTCGCTGACCGTTGCGCGCAGGTCACGACTGGCACGTTCGATAATCAGCAGCGTATGCGGCACGGTCAGTTCCAGCAGCGGCCGTTCGCGCTGCGGGTGGTAATGATGAGCGACTGCCTCCAGCGCGTTCTGGCCCAGCAGCCACAGCCGTCCGCCATCGTGCAGCGGCCAGTCCTGCGGCTGCACACTCTCGGCAAGCTGTTCGACGGCACTCCAGGCGCCCTCGGCATCGCGGGGCCAGGCGGGATCAGCCCGGGTTGCCGCTTCGACCAGCAGACGCCGCCCGCGGCGCGTCAGCGCATATTGCAGCGCATAACTGAGCATGCCGCAGCCCAACAGCGCCGCCAGCCACCACGATAGCCACCCGTTCTGCCACAGCCAGAACGCGCCCAGTGGCAGCAGCGCCACTGCCGGCAACAGCCCCAGTACCAGCGCCAGCAAACGCAGGCGATCCACCCGCTCGAACAATGCCTTCATGATCTGCCAGCCTCCGCGCGCGCCTTGAGAAAGGCCGTGCCGCTGGCCAGTGCCTCGGCGTAAACCCGGCGCAGCGCCTCGCCATCGACCAGACCATCGCGGCGCTGGGTGGTAAAATAATATCCAGCGGCCTTGCCGAGCGCATAGGTGGTCGCTGAGCTGGCGGTCGCGCCCCACAGCGCACCCAGAGTCTGACCCCAGCCGGGAATCAGCTTGATCACCTCGCGACCGAGCATCCGTCCCAGATAGCCAGCCCCCACACCGATGCCGAGCAGACCGAGAAACTCCGACACCGTGCGCCGCTCCCAGCTCTGCCCATACAGCGTAGCCAGACTGTGCAGCATCTTGGCCTGCAGCGCCGGCACGCCGACCAGATCCACCAGCGGCAGCGCACCGACCGCGCCTGCGGCCAGTGCATAGCCGACAATGTGTGGATGCGCGGCGCGGGCATAGACATCCTGCACCGCAGTATTGCCCTGCAACAGCGCCTGCAATCCCAGATGGGTCGCCTGTTCAATCGCCGCCCACAGCGCCTCCAGACCGTAATCAACCGGAGACCAGCCATCTTCGGCCAGGGTCAGATCGACCACCACCCAGAACAGCGGCGCCTTGCCCGGCAGCGTGCCCAGGCGCTCGCGCTGCGCACTGAGCACACGCCGCAGCGGCGCCGGTAGCGGCGATGACAGCAGGTCCGCAGCATAGGGATAGGGCAGCGGATGCGCATCACCATAACCCTCGATTTCATGCGGGGCGGTCTGGACAATCAGCACCGGCCAGTCGGGATGGCGCTGGCGCACCGCACGCAGCACGGCCACGATGCTGTCCTGCTGGAGATCGCCGGCTTTCATCACCGCGATCAGCAGATGCGCCTGTGCTTCGCAATAGGCGATGTCCTCGGCGGGATCGTAGGCGACCTCGCCCAGGCCACGGGTATCGAGAAAACGCACCACGGGCGCTTCCTGTGGAAAGTCGTAAATGCGCGCAGTGCGGGTACAGGGCTGAAAACCATTGCCAATCTCGGCATCGTCGCTGCCGCTCAGGGCACGGATGATTGAGGTCTTGCCAGACTGGGTCTTGCCCAGCAGCCACAGCACCGGCACCGGCTGGCGTGCCCGCGCCTCGCGCAACACCGCATCCAGGCGCTCGGGCTCGATACGCGGATTGAGCAGTGCCTCGCGCAGGGTGATTGCGGCGCGACCCCAATGACGCGGATGCCACGACGATGGCGTTTCCTGTTGCATGGCTCGATGCCTCGTTGTCTTGCGGATACACGACCTATGATACGAGCCAGTGCCGGCGCAGCAATGATCCGAGTGATAAAAAAACGCCCTCCCCGGGATGGCCACGGGAAGGGCGCAGGTCCGGCGCAGTCTGACGACCTAGCGGCGATTGTCCTGGTAACTATCGTCATTGTCGCCGGAGTAGCCATGGCGCGGCGGTGGCGGCGCATAACCACCAGCGGGCTCATCCCAGAAGCGGTTGCCCTGGCCGCGCCGCCCACAATTTTCGATCACACCCTGACGGCACAACGTGTCGCGCCAGGCGTATTTCAGGAAATAGCGGGCAAACGGCCGGCGCTGAGCCTCGAAATCCACCCGCCGCGACGGCGACCATTCGCGCTCGCCATAACCGGTGCCCGGCTCCGATTTCAGGCGCGGCGCAGCGCCCGGCGCCGGCGGTGCACCAGCCGCCTCCGGCGTGGACTGATAGCGCCGGTCACCCCGTGGTTCCGGCGGCGGCATATACGGCGCGACCTCACGAAACGCCGCCACCGCAATCACGCCCATGGCCGAGCGGTCGCCCCAGGCACTGGCGTAGGAATCGCCGGCATCGGTGAAATAGAAGCGGTTAACCTGATCGCGCCCGGTGCGCCAACCTTCGTAGGTGCCCTGCTCGCGCGGCCCGAGCACATACATGCGCTCATCGGGGCGCAGATCGGAACGATCACCGCTGATGATGTTGCGCCCATCGACCGCGATCACCACGCCGATGCGCTCATTGCTCAGATTGCGGATGCGCAGAGCATAATTACTGTCCCGTTTCGCCTGCAGATAGGCCTTGTAATCACGGGACCGGCCCTCGCCCCGCAGCGGATACTGCGCAAAGGCCTGACCGCGGTCACTCACGACTTCGACCTCGACACTGCGCGTATCGAAGCGCTGCGCCTGGGCCAGCACCGGACTGAGCGCCGCCAGCGCCGCGATCAGCCATGTTCGCCATGTTGCCTTCATCAACCTGCTCCCTCCGAGTGGATACACCGCGAATGGCCGCGGCACCGATGCCTGCGCAGACTAGGTTTAAGCGGCTGAATCCCGACTGAATTTCCCGCCCCGGTGACAGCACTCGCCAAGCCGGGGTGAATTCAGTCATGATTCATCCTCATTTTTGTATTTTTCACCATGGTCAGCCTTTTTCATTCGCACATCATGGGGACATTCCCTGCCATGCTCAACACCACGAGGCTCAGGCGACTGTCGGGACTGGCGCTGCTAGCGCTGACTGTCCTGCTCGCTGCTGCCGACGTTCAGGCGCAGTCCTTCCGGCCCTATCGGGGCGGTGGCTTTGCGGACGGGCCGCCACCGCGCGGTCGTCCCGATGGCGGGTCGCCACGGTCCTTCGATGCACCCGATCAGGCCGCCAACGCCGCGCGCCGCGCCACCGGTGGCCGGGTGCTCGGCGTGCAAGGCGCCAACAATGGCGGTCAGCCCGGCTACCGGGTGCGCATTCTGGAACGCGATGGCCGGGTGCGCAATTTTCATTATGATCCGGCCAGCGGCGCGATGCGCGACTGAGCCGACCCGATATTCGCCCCCTGCCGGAATACCTGCCATGCGCATCCTGATCATTGAGGACGAAGCCCCGCTGCTGGAACGAGTCGCCGCGCAACTGCGCGCCCAGGGTTACGCGGTTGACACTGCCGCCAACGGGCGCGATGGCCTGTATTGCGGCCAGGAATATCCGCTGGACGCGGCAGTGGTCGATCTGGGCCTGCCCGACCTGAGCGGCATCGACGTCATCCGCCGCTGGCGCAGTGGCGGACAACGCTTTCCGGTGCTGATTCTCACCGCCCGCGGCCGCTGGCAGGACAAGGTCGAGGGCCTGGAGGCTGGCGCCGATGATTATCTGGTCAAGCCCTTTCACATGGAGGAACTGCAGGCGCGGCTGCGGGCGCTGATCCGCCGCACCGGCGGCTGGACCCAGGCGGTGCTGTGCTGCGGACCGGTAGCGCTGGATACCGGCGCCCAGCAGCTGACCCTGGAGGGTCAGGTCGTCGAGCTGACCGCCTACGAATACAAGCTGCTGGAATACCTGATGCTGCGCGCCGGCACCGTGGTGTCCAAGACCGAGCTGACCGAGCACCTGTACGAGGAAGACGCTGACCGCGACAGCAATGTGCTGGAAGTGCTGGTCGGTCGCCTGCGCCGCAAGCTCGATCCCGGCCGCGATCTCAACCCCATCGAGACCCTGCGCGGGCGCGGCTACCGTTTCCGCCTGGAACGGTCGAACGCCTGACGCGCCGATGCGCTCGCTCAGCGGTCGCCTGCTCACCGCGGCCAGCCTGGTGCTGGCGGCCTTCCTCGGCCTGACCGGCCTGAGCCTGGATCAGGCCTTTCGCGACAGCCTGCAGGCCGCGGTGCAGGATCGCCTGCAGGCACAGGTCTACATGCTGCTCGGCGCCGCTGAACTCGACGGCCTTGGCCGCCTGACCCTGCCGCAGGCCCTGCCCGAGGCGCGCTTTTCCACGCCGGATTCCGGTCTCTATGCCGATGTCATGGACAGTCAGGGCGCACTGATCTGGCACTCGCCGTCGCTGCTGGGCCTGGCACTGCCGTTTTTCCCGGCGCTGCGCGACCCCGGCGAAACCGCCTTCGCCCCACTGGACAGCAGTGACGGCACGCCGCTGTTCGTGCTGGCCTTTACCGTCAACTGGGAAGTCGCGCCCAATCAGTACCGGCTGCTGACCTTTCGCGTTGCCGAGGCGCAGTGGAACTATCGCGATCAATTGTGGAGTTTTCGCCGCGGGCTGTGGGGCTGGCTGCTGGGTGCGACTGTCGTGCTGCTGGCGGTACAGGGCATGATCCTGCGCTGGAGCCTGAAGCCGCTACGCCGGGTCGCCGCCGAGGTCACCGATATCGAAGCCGGGCGGCGCGCCGGGTTGAGCAGCGACTATCCCGAGGAACTGCAACCGCTGACCACCAACCTCAACGCCCTGCTCGGCCACAGTCGCGCCCATCTGGAACGCTACCGCCATGCCCTCGCTGACCTCGCCCACAGCCTGAAAACGCCGCTGGCGGTACTGCGCGGCACGCTGGACAATGGCGCCAGCAGCGCTGAATTGCGCCAGACCCTCGGCGAACAGGTGGAGCGCATGAATCGCACCGTCGATTATCAATTACAGCGCGCCGCTGCCTCGGGCCGCATCGCTCTGAGCGCGCCGCTGCCGGTCATGCCGGTAGCGCGCAAGATTCTCGATTCACTGGCCAAGGTTTACGCCGAGCGCGCCCCGCGGCTGCGCTGCGAGATTGACCCGGCTACGGTGTTCTATGGCGACGAAGGCGATCTGATGGAAATTCTTGGCAACCTGGCCGACAACGCCTGCAAGTGGTGTCAGCGGCAGGTGGTGGTGCGCGCCCATCCGGCCGACCATGGCGGACGCCGCGAACTGGTGATCG
>DAITNL010000069.1:0-14904 GCA_036834665.1 Candidatus Competibacteraceae bacterium
ATATTGTCCTGTATTTTCTGGGCTATGCGGCCTGGCTATTGCCGCCAGGGGTGTTTTTCTCCGGCTGGCGCCTGTTTAAGCGCGGTGAGTGGCTGGGCCTGGATGGCGAAGTGGTGCTGCTTCGGGTGCTGGGTTTTGCGGTGACGCTGGCGAGTGCCTGCGGGCTGGCTGGGCTGCATCTGCGTGTGCTGCCGGGGTTGCTGCCGGATGCCGCGACCGCCGGTGGGTTGGTTGGCCTGCATGTGGGGCCGTTCCTGACCGAGGCGTTTGGTGTGCTGGGGGGTAATCTGTTCCTGGCCGGGCTGCTGTTGTCCGGGCTGCTGTTGGCGACGGGTGTGTCCTGGCTGTCAATGCTGGATGCGCTCGGCAGTGGCGTTTTGAAAGTTCTGGATGGGCTCGGCGCGCTGGTGCTGCTGCCGCTGGAGGGCTGGCGCGGCTTGTCGGGAGTGCTGGGATGGACCGCGCGCGCGCGGCGCGAGCCGCCGCCGGACGTGGATGGTGCGCCGGCGAATAATGCGGAAACGGTGGCCCCGACCGGGACTGGCGGGACGTTGCGCCCGGCGCTGGCCCGCTGGCGTGCGCTGCTGGGGCGCTTGCGTGCCGGGCGTGCTGAGGTGGCGCCGTCGTCCGTCGCGCCCGTGGTGGAGGCAGCGCCGGTGTCGACCGGCAGCGCCGGGCACCGTGGCGGTGTGCGCATTGAGCCGGTGCTGCATTTGTCAGGATCGGGAGCCGCGCCGGAATCGACTGTGGAACGCACGATCGGCGTGCCCGCCGCGCAGTCGCCACTGCCTCTTCCAACCCCAGCCAGGAGTGCTGATGTGGCGGTTTCGGCAGCCTTATCCGAGGATACCGCGCCGCCAGTGATCGCGCCGCCGGTATGGCGCCATGAAGAGCAGCCTGTGGATGAATCCGTGTCGCCGGCTGCCCAGGCCATGTCTACGGCAACCCTGATTCCGCGCCGACCGCTGATGATCGAGGCGACGCCTGCGGAGCCGGTCGCGCCGGATCGTGCAATCGAGCCAGAGCATGGGGGCACCAGCCCACATGAATCACGACCGGTCCTGACCCCGGCCATCACACCCAGCACGTCGCCGCCGGAGCCGGTCACGCCACCGGACGCCCTGGATGCGCACACCCTGATTCCTGTGCTGGCGCCCCGTCGATCCACTGCTGCAGCGCCACCGCCACCCCCGTCACCCGCGCCGGTTATTGCGCCGCGTCCGCTGCAGCCCAGTCAAGCGCGACCTGATCCCCGGCTGGCTGAGGCATCGAATGATCCACTGATCGAAATGCCATCCACGCCAGCGTTTAGCGCGCCGCAGCGGGCCGATCGGCTCAGTGCTGCACCCGTGCCAGCGGTCGCGCCCCTGATCGACGCCATGTTTGATGCGAACGCGGATATGGATGCCGAAGACGACGCCGGCACCATGGCTGCCCCGCATCCGGCCAACGGCGTGGCGGCGCTCGCCCATGCCCGTGCGCCTGAACTGCCGCCGGCGCGGCCGATGGCGGCGTCACCCCGACCGGTAGTGGCGCCTCTGCCACCGCTGGATCTGCTGGACCTGCCGCCGGCGCACGTGGCGGGCTACTCCGATGCGGTGCTGGAGGACTTGTCGCGGCGGGTGGAAAGCCTGCTCAAGAGCTTTGGTATCGAGGTGCACGTGGTTGCGCCCAAGCCGGGTCCGGTGATCACCTGCTTTGAAATCGACCCGGCCCCCGGCGTCAAGGTCAGCCAGATCAGCAACCTGGTCAAGGATCTGGCACGCGGCCTGTCGGTGACCAGCGTGCGCGTGGTCGAGGTGATTCCGGGCAAGTCGTTGATCGGCCTGGAGATTCCCAACCAGCAGCGCGAAACCGTCTACCTGCGCGAAGTACTGGAAGCGCCGGTGTATACCCAGGCTGCATCGCCGTTGACTCTGGCGCTGGGCAAGGACAGCAGCAGCAAGCCGACGGTCGCCAACCTGGCAAAGATGCCGCATCTGCTGGTCGCCGGCACCACCGGCTCAGGCAAATCGGTGGCGATCAACGCCATGCTGCTGAGCCTGCTGTACAAGGCGCCGCCGAGTGAGGTGCGCCTGATCCTGGTCGATCCGAAGATGCTGGAATTGTCGGTGTACGAGGACATCCCGCATCTGCTGACGCCGGTGGTGACCGATATGAAGGAGGCCGCCAACGCCCTGCGCTGGTGTGTGGCGGAGATGGAGCGCCGTTACAAGCTGATGGCGGCGCTGAAAGTACGCAACATTGCCGGTTTCAATCACAAGATTCTCGACGCCGAGGCCGCCGGCGAAGCGCTGGTCGATCCGTTCTGGAATTCCGCCGAGGCCGGCGCCACTTTGCGACCGACGCCCTTGCGCACCCTGCCGTTCATCGTGGTGGTGATCGACGAACTCGCCGACATGATGATGATCGTCGGCAAGAAGGTCGAGGAACTGATCGCCCGGCTGGCGCAGAAGGCGCGCGCGGCGGGCATTCACCTGATCCTGGCCACGCAGCGACCGTCGGTGGACGTGATCACCGGACTGATCAAGGCCAACATCCCGACCCGCATAGCCTTCCAGGTGTCGTCACGGGTTGATTCACGCACCATTCTCGACCAGATGGGCGCCGAGCAGCTGCTCGGACACGGCGACATGCTCTACCTGCCGCCCGGCACGGGCCTGCCGCAACGGGTGCATGGCGCCTTTGTCGACGATCACGAAGTCAATCGCGTGGTCGAATACCTGCGCCAGACCGGTGCGCCGGATTACATCGACGAGGTGCTGGCCGAGGCGCGTGAGGACAGCGACAGCAACACCAGCGAAAGCGAAGGCAACAACCGGGGCAGCGAAAGCGACCCGCTGTATGACGAGGCGGTGCGCATCGTTACCGAATCGCGGCGGGCTTCGGTATCCGGCGTGCAACGCCGCCTGCGCATTGGCTATAACCGGGCGGCGCGACTGGTTGAGGAAATGGAAGCGGCTGGCGTGGTGGGTCCCTTGCAGTCGAACGGCAGCCGCGAAGTGCTGGCGCCGCCACCGCCCTGACTGCGGCATGCTCAATCCTTTATTGTGGAGTGTTTCTGACCGCTATGTGCAAACCGCTACGGTTCTTCCCGTTTCTGCTGGTGACGCTGCTGGCATGGCCAGCACTGGCTGCGCCCGCATCGCCGGTGCAGCGCTATTTCCAGGAGCTGCGCACCCTGCGCGCCGATTTCATTCAGCGCGTGTACGACGAACGCGGCCGGATCACGCAGACGTCCAGCGGTCGCATGCTGATGCAAAAGCCCGGTCTGTTTCGCTGGGACTATCGCGCGCCTGCCGCGCAAGTGATCGTCGCCGATGGGGCCCGGCTGTGGACCTACGATGTCGGCTTGGCGCAGGTGACGGTGCGCAAGCTTGACAAGGCGCTGAGCACGACGCCGCTGGCTTTGCTCAGTGGTACCACGCCGATCGATGAGAGCTTCACCGTCAGCGGGGTGCGCAATCGCGATGGCCTGAACTGGTATGAGCTGATCCCGCGTCAGGACCAGCCCGAGTTCCGGGCGCTGCGGGTGGCTTTCAAGGGCGACACGCTGGTGACTCTGGAAATAGAGGATGGTCTGGGCCAGCGTACCCGGCTGGATTTCCAGGCGCTGGAGCGTAACCCGGCGCTGGATCCGGCCCAGTTACGCTTTACGCCGCCGCCCGGAGTGGACGTGGTCGGTGATGCCGGCTGAGGCGATGCGTGCCAGCGATGCGCGCCGCCCGCTGGCCGACCGGCTGCGGCCGCGCCATCTCGACGAAGTGGCCGGGCAGATGCACCTGCTGGCGCCGGGTCAGCCGCTGCGGCTTGCTCTCGAACGGGGCCAGCCGCATTCCATGCTGCTCTGGGGGCCGCCCGGCACGGGCAAGACCACCCTGGCCGAGGTGCTCGCCGGTGCCTGCCAGGCCGAATTCATTCGACTGTCGGCGGTGCTGGCCGGGGTGCGCGAGGTGCGTGCAGCGGTCGAGCAGGCGCAGCGGGTTTGGCAGGCGCGGCAATGCCGCACGGTGCTGTTTGTTGACGAGGTGCACCGCTTCAACAAGGCCCAGCAGGATGCCTTTCTGCCGTTCGTCGAGGACGGCACACTGATTTTTATCGGTGCCACCACGGAAAACCCCGGTTTTGCGCTCAACAACGCACTGCTATCGCGGCTGCGCGTGTACATGCTCAATCCACTGGATGATGTGGCACTGGGTGCGGTGCTGGAGCGGGCGCTGCGCGATGCCGAGCGGGGTCTGGGCGGGCGCTGGACACTGGGTGCGGCGGTGCGGAATCGGCTGCTCACCGCCGCCGATGGTGATGCCAGGCGTCTGCTGCTCTGGCTGGAACTGGCCGCAGAGCTGGCTGCCGCCCAGGCTATTGATCTGGATGCGGCCCTGGATGCCGTGCTGCACGATGGGACCGGGCGTCGCTTCGACCGTGGCGGCGACCTGTTTTACGATCAGATTTCGGCGCTGCACAAGGCGGTACGCGGCAGCAGTCCGGATGCGGCGCTGTACTGGCTGGCGCGCCTGCTCGATGGTGGCTGTGATCCGCTGTATATCGCCCGGCGACTGGTGCGCGCGGCCAGTGAGGATATTGGCAACGCCGATCCACGCGCGCTGCAACTGGCCCTGAACGCCTGGGAAGCGCAGGAACGGCTGGGCAGTCCCGAGGGCGACCTGGTTCTAGCTCAGGCCACGGTCTATCTGGCGATCGCCGCCAAGAGTAATGCGGTCTATACCGCGTTTGCCGCCGCGCGGCGCGATGTCGAGCAGCGGGGCAGTCTGGAAGTACCGCTGCATTTGCGCAATGCGCCGACCGCGCTGGCACGTCAATTGGCCCATGGCGCCGATTATCGCTACGTGCATGACGAAGAGCATGGCTATGCAGCGGGCGAAAATTATTTCCCTGAGGCGCTGCGGAATGCCCGCTATTACCAGCCGACCGCCCATGGTCTGGAAGGGCGTATCGCTGAGAAACTGGAACGCCTGCGGGCCTGGGATCGGCAAAGCCCGCGCCAGCGCTATCCGGCCTGAACTGCTGGCTATTTATACCATCTTCTAATTGCATAGTTTCTAAAACCCCGGCCTGATGCTGGGAAATTGACATGTGCCGAACATCGGCTTTACTTAGCAGCATCTTCCGCTGCATGCATCGCCCATTCAGATGCATCTGGCGGGGTGTAACGGCAGGAAGGCAACCCAGCCGGGCATGCAACCCCTCCAACCACACAAAACGAGGATTATCCATGGCTTTCAAAGATGTCGTGATCGTTGGCGCCGCGCGGACGGCAATTGGTAAATTCATGGGCGCCCTCAAGGACGTGCCGGCGCGCGAACTGGCCATGACCGCCGCACGGGGGGCAATCGAGCGCTCCGGCATTTCGGCTGACATGATCGACGAAATCTGCATGGGCCAGCTCTACACCGGCATGCAGGGCTCATTGCCGGCGCGGCAGGTGAGCATGCGCATCGGCCTGCCGCATCGCAGCAGCGCGGTATCGGTCAACCAGAACTGCACCTCGGGCATGCGAGCTTTGGAAATCGCCTGCCACAACATCATGCTCGGCCAGACCGATATCGGCCTGGCGGTGGGTGTAGAGAGCATGACCAATGCGCCCTATCTGCTGCCCAAGGCGCGCATGGGCTACCGGATGGGGCAGGGCAACATCGAAGACAGTATGATTCACGACGGTCTGTTCGATGAGCTGGTCCCTGGGCACATGGGCATGACCGCCGAGAACGTTGCCGCCAAGTACGGCATCACCCGCCAGGAATGCGATGAGCTGGCGGTGATCAGTCATAATCGCGCGGTTGCGTCGATTGAAGCGGGTGTGTTCAAGCGCGAGATCGTCCCAGTCGAACTGAAGAGCAAGAAAGGCTCAACCTTCTTTGAAGTCGATGAAAACCCGATTCGCGACGCCACCGTGGCTTCGATCGGCAGGCTGCCCACAGTGTTCAGGAAGGATGGCGTGGTGACTGCCGCCAATGCTTCCAGCATCAACGACGGTGCCAGCGCGGTCGTGGTCATGTCGCTGGACAAGGCGCGCGAACTGGGTCTGAAGCCGCTGGCGAAGCTGGTCGGCATCTGCAACGCCGGTATTGACGCGATGGTGATGGGCCTGGGTCCGGCTGTCGCCATTCCCAAATGCCTCAAGCAGGCCGGCCTGTCCTTCAACGACATCGAATACTGGGAAGTTAATGAAGCCTTTGCAGCGCAGTGGCTGGGCGTAGGCCGCATGCTCAAGGAAGAGCATAACGTCAGCCTCTCGCCGGAGAACTGCAACTTCAACGGCTCAGGCATCGCCCTCGGTCATCCGGTGGGTTCGACCGGTCTGCGCATCGTCGTCAGCCTGTGCTACGAACTGGAGCGGCAGGACAAGACTCTGGGTGGCGCTTCGCTGTGCGTAGGCACCGGCCCGGCGATGGCTTCGCTGTGGAGTCGCGATATCTGAATCTGATGTGACAGCAGTAAACAAAGGGCGGTCCTGGCGACCGCCCTTTTTGCAGTCCGTTTTTTATATCATCTTTTTGACTAAAGCAACACCAACCCCGATATAATCAACCGTCATCGCCAACAACGCGCCGGCAACCCTGAAACCGCGCGAAAACCGACGGAGCTTCACGATCCATGCTGGACCCAAAACTGCTCAGAACCGAACTGGAGAATACCGCTACGGCACTGGCTCGGCGCGGCTACACGCTGGACACCGCCTCCATCAGCACTCTGGAAGATCAGCGCAAGACCCTGCAGGTACGCACCCAGGAACTGCAAAACGAGCGCAACACCCGTTCCAAAGCCATCGGACGCGCCAAGGCCAGCGGTCAGGACATCCAGCCTTTACTGAACGAAATAGCCGGTCTGGGCGATGCCCTAAAGCAAGTCGAAAACGATCTGGAAATCATTCAGGCACAACTGCTCAAACTACAACTCAGCATTCCCAACCGGCCACATACCAGCACACCCAATGGCAACAGCGAACAGGACAATCTCGAAATCCGCCGCTGGGGCGAACCACGCGCCCTGCCATTCAGCCCGCGTGATCACGTCGACCTGGGTGGAGAGGGCGGACTGGACTTTGAGGCGGGCGCCCTGCTGACCGGTGCACGCTTCACCGTAATCCGCGGCCCACTGGCGCGGCTGCATCGAGCCCTGACCCAGTTCATGCTCGACCTGCACACCCAGGAACACGGCTATCAGGAAGTCTACGTACCCTACATGGTCAACGCCGATAGCCTGCGCGGCACCGGCCAGTTGCCCAAGTTTGAAGCCGACCTGTTCAAGCTCAGCGGCGAACCCGGCTATTACCTGATCCCTACTGCCGAAGTACCAGTAACCAACCTAGTGCGCGACCAGATCATCGAGGCCGAACGCCTGCCGCTGCGCAACGTCGCCCACACGCCCTGCTTTCGCAGCGAAGCCGGCTCCTACGGTAAGGACATGCGCGGCATGATTCGCCAGCATCAATTTGAAAAGGTCGAACTGGTGCAGATCGTCCGTCCCGAGGATTCCTATCAGGCCTTGGAGGAACTCACCAGCCACGCCGAAACCGTGCTGCAAAGGCTGGAGCTGCCTTATCGAGTCGTTGCGCTGTGCACCGGCGACATCGGGTTTTCCTCAGCCAAAACCTACGACTTGGAAGTCTGGCTGCCTGGTCAGCAGCAGTACCGGGAAATCTCCTCCTGCAGCAATTTCGAAGACTTCCAGGCCCGTCGCCTGCAGGCCCGCTGGCGCAACCCCGCCACTGGCAAGCCGGAACTGGTGCACACACTCAACGGCTCAGGGCTGGCAGTCGGCCGCACTCTGGTCGCGGTCATGGAGAACCATCAGGACGAACGCGGCCACATCCGCATCCCTGCGGCACTCAGACCCTATCTGGGTGGACTGGAGACGATTGCACCCAACGGGCGCTGAGCCACCCAAAACGCAGGTTCAGCAGCACAGCGGCAGTAGTCAGGCCAGCAATCAGACCTATCCACGGTCCGCTCGGCCCCAAACCCTGGTGGAGACCCAGCCACCAGGCCAGCGGAAAGGCAATCAGCCAATAGGCAACCAGCACGATCAACAGGGGCAGCCGGGTGTCCTTCAAGCCACGCAACGCACCCAGTGCCCCCACCTGCAAACCATCGGAGAGCTGAAACAGCGCTGCCAGCTGCAGCAGACCCGTCGCTACCGTCACCACGGCCATATCCTCACTGTAAAACCGGGCGATCGCCGCACTGCTGGTAAACATGGCCACCGCCATCAGCACCATGAACCCCGCGCACAGACCAATGCCAATAAAGCCCGTCCGGCGCGCAGCCTGCGCATCACCGCGACCGATCGCATGGCCCACCCGCACCGTCGTAGCCATACTCAAACCAAGCGGAACCATAAAGGTAATGGAAGCGACACTCAGGGCGACCTGATGCGCCGCCGCGGCCACGGCACCCAGCATACCCAGCAGTAGAGCCACCGCCGCGAACACCGCCGTTTCCAGAAACAGGCCAATACCAATCGGCACACCCAGCACCAGCAGCGGCCACAACGTAGAGCCATGCGGCCAAGCCCAAGTCCGCAACAGCGCATAATCGCGATAGCCACGATCCCGCATCACCAGCACCAGCATCGCCGCCAGCAATACCGTCATACCCAGCGCAGTAGCCAGACCACAACCGCGCACGCCCATGGCCGGAAAACCCCAATGGCCAAAAATCAGCACATAATTAGCAACGAGATTCACCAGAAGCCCGAGCAGACTCACCAGCAGCACCGGCCGGGTGCGACCAATGCCCTCGCTAAACAGGCGCAGCACCATGAACACGCAGACCGGCACCATACCCCAGGACAGTGCATCCAAATAAGCTGTAATCAATGGCACGAGCCCCGGTTCGATCCCCAATACCGACAGCAGCCCCTGCAGATGGCGCAGTCCCAGCCAGCACAGCAGTCCCAGCACCAGTCCCAACCAGAGCGCCTGACGCACCAAGGGCGCAATTGCCGCACGCTGACCGGCACCCTGCAACTGTGCTACCGACGGACTCAGCGCCATCAACACACCCAGCGCCATCAGAAACACGCTATGCCACAACCCGGTGCCGATTGCGACCGCTGCCAGCTCATCCGGCCCCACCCGACCCATCATCACGGTATCGAAAAAGCCCATCACCATCTGCGTCAACTGCGTCACCATCAACGGTGCGCCAATCCGCAACAGGGCAGCAGCCTCGGCCCGAACACTGGCCAGCGCCCAGACTGGCGTGGCGGCGACCGGAGCAATCGATGGTGATAGTATGGCGCTCCCCAGTGATGGGCACGGCCCGTCTTCCCGCATATCCTTCATGATTTTCCCGCAGAGAACCGAACATGATTGTCATTCTGGATTCCGCGATCAACGAGCAATCTCCGGATTACCAGCAAACGCTGGACTATCTGGCCCATCTGCCCAGCATCAGCACCCGGGTACACAAAGTCCAGGGCACGCAGCAGGATCTGACCGAGATCTACCTGATCGGCGACACCAAAAGCCTATCCGTCGATGATATCCAGGCGCTGCCGGGTGTCGAGCGGGTGATTCGCATCGCCGAAGAATACCGCATTCTAGGCCGGCACCGGGACGAACGGCGGGCCAGCGGCTTTGACTACAACGGCGTACATTTTGGCCAAGACACACTGCATGTCTTCGCCGGCCTGTGCGCGGTAGACACGCCTGAGCATGTTGAAATCATGCTCAAAGCGCTACAAGCCCATGGCCAGCACTGCACGCGTATGGGCGCCTACAAGCCACGCACCAACCCGTATTCCTTCCAGGGTCATGGGCGCGGTTGCCTGCCCTATGTGTTCGAATTGGCCGGACGCTACGGTATCCGGGTCGTGGCGATGGAGGTGACCCACGAAAGCCATGTCGAGGAGATTCACGAGTGCCTGCAACAGACCGGTCAACCGACCGGCGTCATGCTGCAGATTGGCACCCGCAACACGCAGAATTTCGAACTGCTCAAGGCAGTCGGCCGTCAGCAGGAATTTCCGGTGCTGTTCAAACGCGGCTTTGGCATCACCCTGAACGAATCGCTCAACGCCGCCGAATATCTGGCCAGCGAAGGCAACTCGAATGTGGTGTTCTGCCTGCGCGGGGTGAAGACCAACATGGGCGATCCGCACCGCAACCTGGTGGATTTCAGCCATGTGCCGGTGTTAAAGCGGCTGACGCGGATGCCGGTGTGCATCGATCCTTCGCACTCAGTCGGCTCACGCGAGCAGGCTCCGGACGGCATTTCCGATCTGATGCATGTCACGGCGCAGGGTGTGGTCGCCGGGGCTAACATGGTGCTGGTGGATTTTCACCCGAATCCGGCCAAGGCACTGGTGGATGGACCACAGGCGATGCTGATGAGAGAGCTGGGTTGGTTTCTCGATGATGTGGCGCTGGCCCGGGAGTGCTATCAGAAACGTTCGGCGCGTGCTGAACGGCAGCACCACGGCTAGGGCAGGTCACGCAGCAGGGTGGCACGGGCCTGGTTCAATTGTGCGGCCAGATAGGCTGAGCCGCCCTGATCAGGATGGAGGCGCTGCATCAGCCGTCGATAGGCGGCCTGGATCTCGGCGCGGCTGGCGCCCGGGGCCAGGCCCAGAATCTGGTAGGCCTCGGTGCGATCCATGGTGGCCTGATTCGCTGGCGGTGCACCGGTGTCCGCTGTGGCTTGGGTACGCCAGTCTGCCGCACCGTGGCGATCCAGATAGGCCTCCAGCACCGCCAGCGACTGTGGATCGGTCTGGCACTCACGCCACAGCAGCAGGCATTCAGCCGAACTCAGCGTGGCCAGATCACGCCCGGCGAAGCACCCGGCGTGCACGGTTCCCGACATGGCGCCGCTGGTGTGATCAAGACTCATGCGTAAAAACCGGGTAACCACCGTGGACTGCGCGACGCTGCCGGCTGCGCTTGCTGCCGGGGCAGGTGGCGTAAGTTGCCCGGCGCGCCAGGCCCGCAACAGAAAGGGGGCTATCACCGCCAGCAGGGGCGCAGCAATTTCGGCACCGCCGCGCACGGTCAGCAGCACCAGCAGTACCGCCAGCGCGGCCAGGGGCAGGACGCGGCCCAGATAGCTCAGCCCGCCGGTGCGCCGCAACCCGCGCACAAGGTAATATCCGCCCAGCAGGACGATCGCGATCAGTACCACGCGTAACAGCATCAAAACTCCCGAGATTGCCTGAAGGTTGCGAGCCGTGGCGAACGGTGGCTACAACTGCCGCGTCAGGCGGAGCAGTTGCTCACTGCCAGCGGTAGCACATAAGCGCTCCAAGGCCGTGCGCCCCCCGGCGGCGTAGACCGCTACAGCACCAAGCAGTTCACGCAGTTGTCGGGCGCTGCCGGCATCAAAGGCACAATAGGCACCGCGGGACAGCCGGGCAATCTCGCGGAAACCGCGTGCTGCCTCGGCATTCTGGCCCTCCTGAAACAGGAAGACCGGCACGCCGAGCACGCCAAGTTGCCCGGCCAAGGCTGTCAGGGGTGGCAACTGCTCTTCCAGGCAGTCGCCAATCAGCACCAGAGCGTTTACCCGGTGGCGACTGGTTTCGGCAAGGGCATGGGCCAAAACGCGGCCTATCTGAGTCAGGCCGCCACGACAGTGCACCGCACTCATGCGCCGCTGCACGGCAGCGGCATCAGTCTGCCAGGGTTCGGCGTGGAACTCGTCATAACCGCGATACCAGACCAGTTGCAGCGCCACACCGCCGAGCGTCGCCGCCGCGGCGAACAGATCGCCTTGCAACTGGCAGGCCTGATCCCAGCCGGGCTGGCGGCTGGCGGTGGCATCGAGAGCGAAAATCAGGCGGCCGCGGGCGCCCTGAACCAGCGGCGTGGCGGCAGTTCGGCGCAGAAACTCGGTGACCTCGCGGGTATGCGCGGGTTGCAGCAGGGGGGGCAGAGCCACGGTTGCGATCTCCCGACCGGTTTATTGCATTATTTCAGCAGCACATACAGACCCGGGGCGTCATCGATCGGATACAGGCCCTTCTCCGAGGCACCCAGGGCTGGTGGCGACACCCGATGCTCGGCGGAATGCCGTACCAGCCAGTCCTGCCAGGCTGGCCACCAGGAACCCTGTTGCTTGGGCACGATGGCCTGCCAGGTTTCCGGATCGATATAGCGATCCTGATCGGTGCGGCAGCTCATCTGATAGCTGCGGCGCCGATGGCCAGGCTCGCTGACAATGCCGGCATTATGGCCGCCGCTGGTGAGCAGGAAGGTGACCTGTTCAGCGTCGGCGAGCAGGTTGATCTTATACACCGAGCGCCAGGGCGCGACATGGTCCTGCTCAGTGGCGACGGTGAAGATCGGCACCCGGATGTCGGTGATCGCGATAGACCGACCACGCACCTTGTAATGACCGGTAGCCAGCTCATTGCCGAGGAAGATGTGGCGCAGGTATTCCGAGTGCATGCGGAACGGCATGCGGGTCTGATCGGCGTTCCAAGCCATCAGGTCATTGAGTGGCTGGCGCTGACCGAGCAGGTAATCGTGGACCAGCCGCGACCAGATCAAATCGTTGGAGCGCAGCAACTGGAAGGCGCCGACCATCTGCCCGGCATCCAGATAGCCCTGATCCCACATCATGTCTTCGAGGAATGAAACCTGGCTTTCGTTGATAAACAACAGCAGTTCGCCGGCTTCGGAAAAATCGGTTTGCGCGGCGAACAGGGTGAGAGTCTTGAGGCGGTTATCGCCATCACGGGCCATGGCTGCAGCGGCAATGGTCAGCAGGGTGCCGCCGAGGCAATAGCCGACACTATGCACGCGTCGCCCGGGCAGGATGGTGTTGATCACGTCCAGCGCCGCCATCAGGCCGAACTGGCGATAGTCCTCCATACCCAGGTCACGGTCCTCGGCGCTGGGGTTCTTCCAGGAGATCATGAAGACGGTGTGGCCCTGCTCGACCAGGTAGCGCACCATGGAGTTGCTGGGCGACAGGTCGAGGATGTAGTACTTCATGATCCAGGCCGGCACGATCAGGATGGGCTCGGCCTGAACCTGTGGCGTAGTGGGCTGGTACTGGATGACTTCAATCAGGTGGTTGCGGAACACGACCTTGCCGGGCGTGACGGCGACATCGCGACCGACGACGAAGGTGCTGTTCTGCTCGTTCTCGCCGAGCGACTTGCCGGCGATCAGGCGTTCCATGTCGGCCATGAAATTGGTCCAGCCGCGCACCAGATTCTGACCGCCTTCCTCGAGGGTGGCCTTGAGGATGACCGGGTTGGTCAGTGGTGAATTCGACGGCGAGAACATATCCAGCATCTGCCGGGTGACGAAGGAGACGATGGCTTCGTTGCGCTTGTCGACACCGCGATTGTGGGTGGTGGCGTTGTACCACCATTGCTGAGTAAGTAGGAACGATTGGTAGATCAGGTTATAGGGCCAGCGGCGCCATTCCTCACCATCGAAGCGACGATCCTGCGGCAGCGGTTCGATGCAGGGCTGGGTCTGTGGCTCCTGGGCGGATTTGAAAGCGTAGAGCATCATCCGCACCATTTTGCGGACGGCTTTTTCGTTGAGCAGTGCCTGCTTGCCTGGGGATAGGCCGAGGTGCATGAGCCAGTCGAGATAGGCCATAGCCAGCACCGCCGGCGAGATGCCGCCCGTACCGCGGGCGAGGTTGGCGCTCACCATGCGATCGATGGTTTCGGGGATGTGGGTGCCGAGAAATGAGCGCTCGATGTGATAGGCGCGGTAGGTGTCGTCCTTGGCATCGGTGGAGCGCCGGCGGGGACGTGCGGCCGGCCGGGTGGCTACGGGTGCGGCCGGCGGGGACGTGGCGGTCGTTTCGGCGGTCGTTTCGGCGGTCGTTTCTGGAGCGGTAGTGGACGAAGCAGGCGAGGGGGTTTCGTTCGGATTCGGCATCGTGGCGTGCCTCCGGATACAGGAAAGGATCGAGCGAGAAGACGGTGGCCCGTACAGCCACCGTGTACTGAATTAACTATAGAACCCGCGGATTCGCCGGGCTGGGATTTGTTCAAGTCGGACGGACCGGGCTGGTGGAGCGGAACCTGACCGACTTCGGGGAAACTCCTCTTTCCTGATCAGGAAAGAGAGGCGGATTTTAAGCGTTATGGTTTCCTGCGGTGATCGATGACGCGGACGGCCTTGCCCTCGGAGCGGGGCAATGAGCCGGTGGGTTTGACCAAGACGCGCGCGGTCACGCCGATAAAGTCCTTGATGTCCTTCTGCGCCTTGTTGGCGACCCGATCCATGGCTGCCTGACCTTGGGCGACCAGCGGCGGGCTGCCTTCGACATTGACGGTCAGCAGATCGAGATTGCCCTCGCGGAACACTTCCAACTGATAGAACGGCGACAGGGTTTCAGTCTGCATCAGGATCGCTTCGACCTGCGAGGGGAAGACGTTGACGCCGCGAATGATCAGCATGTCGTCGGTGCGGCCGGTCACCCGTTTCATCCGCACATGGGTACGGCCACAGCGGCAGGGCGCGGGATCGAGCACCGAGACATCGCGGGTGCGATAGCGCAGGATCGGGAAGGCTTCCTTGGTGAGCGAAGTAATGACGATTTCGCCGGCTTCACCATAAGGCAGCGGCTGACCGGTGTTGACATCGACGGCTTCGATGAGGAAATGGTCCTCGAAGACGTGCAGACCGTTCTTCGCTTCCAGGCATTCAATGGCGACGCCGGGGCCGATGACCTCGGACAGGCCGTAGATATCGACCGCGTCGATGCCAAGGCGCGATTCCAGTTCGTAGCGCATCTCCTCGGTCCAGGGTTCCGCACCGAAGATGCCGACCTTAAGCGGCTGCTTGCGCAGATCGACATTCAGATCCTCGGCGGTCTCGGCGAGGTTGAGCGCATAGGATGGGGTGCAGGACAAGCCGTCCGGGCGGAAATCCTGGATCAGCATGATCTGGCGCTGGGTCTGGCCGCCGGA
>DAITNL010000070.1:0-14878 GCA_036834665.1 Candidatus Competibacteraceae bacterium
GTCAGGAATCCCCGTCGTTTACGGCGGGGAGGATGTCAATGAACTCATAAGCCGAAACTGATATATAAAACTACCGTTTTCGCAGGGTGGCGACCGCCGGAAAAGGCCGGCTCGGCCATCATCGAGCGAGACTCGGCCGCCGGTTGAAACCACTGCTTTATCTGACTTATGTGCGGGCGGCACGGTCGCCTGAACCGAACGTTGTCATCGTACAGGAGCATTCCAAAAATGAAAAAACTTGTTGTGATCGCCGCCACCTGCGCACTGCTCGGTTCCGCGACCGCCGCGCTAGCCGCCGGTGACGCCACCGCAGGCAGGACCAAATCCGTCAGCTGTGCCGCCTGCCACAATGCAGATGGTAACAGCACCAATCCTGCTTATCCGAAGCTGGCCGGGCAGGGCGCTGATTATCTGCTCAAGCAGCTGCAGGAATTCAAGGCAGGCGTGCGCGTGAACGCCATCATGGCCGGCATGGCCGCGCCGCTGAGTCCGCAGGACATGGAAGACCTGGCTGCCTATTTTGCCTCGCAGCAGGTGACGCGCGGCACCACCGATCCGGCGCTTGCAGCGGCTGGTGAGGCGGTCTTCCGGGGCGGTAATTTGAACAGCGGTCTGGCAGCCTGCTCGGCATGCCACGGCGCTACTGGTGCGGGCATCCCGGCCGCCAAGTTCCCGTCGCTTGCTGGCCAGCATGCTGACTATATCGAACTGCAGCTCAAGAGCTTCCGCGCCATGGAGCGTGCCAACGACGCCGGCCAGATGATGCGCACCAATGCCGCCAAGATGACCGACGCCGAAATCAAGGCAGTCGCGTCCTACGTCCAGGGCCTGCAATAGGCTCACACGCGGCCGGGCGACACGTCCCGGTCGTCCAGGGTGGCCGGCCGGCCACCCTTTTTTGTGCCTTTCGCGCTTTTCGCGTTGGTTCCAGCCTGCGGCGTCTAGCGTGATCGGTTTGGTTTCCTGAACGGATCGCAGTTCACCCGGTCGAACAGGCGTCCGTAACCCTTGCCAATGCTCCGCCGTGAACGATACCACCGCAAGCAAGCCTGTTGCCCGGCGTACCCTCGCCTGGGTGCTGCTGGAACTCCTCGGTTCGATGAACCTCGCCATCACCCTGCTGGTGGTGGTGGCCATTGCCTCGGTGATCGGCACCGTGCTGCAACAGAACCAGCCCTATCCGGATTATGTGCTCAAGTTCGGTCCGTTCTGGTTCGAGGTCTTTCGCCGCCTCGGCCTGTACGACGTCTATGGTGCGAGCTGGTTCATCGGCATCCTGGCTTTTCTGATCCTCTCGACCAGCGTATGCATTTACCGGCAGGCACCGCTGCTGTGGCGCGATATGACCCAGTTTCGCACCGGGGTGCAGCTACGTTCGCTGCGCGGCTTCCACCAGCAGGCTGAGTGGCGACTGGTCGGACGTGAGCCAGAGGCAGTGCGCGCCGAGCTGACCGGCTTGCTGGCCGCGCGCGGCTATCGCTGGCGGCTGCGGACTGGCGACGATCATCAGGTGCTGGCGGCGATGAAGGGTCGCTACAGCCGCCTGGGCTACCTGTTCACCCATGTCGCGGTGGTGGTGATCGGCATCGGTGGTCTACTCGATGGCAATTTGTGGCTGAAGCTCAAGGAATGGCGCGGTGAACTGCGGATCGAAACCCGCGATCTGCCCGCCGGGCGGATTCCGCCCGAAAGCCGCCTGGCGCCTGGCGCGGTTCCGGCCTTTCGCGGCAACGTCATGCTGCCCGAAGGCAGCGCCGCCAATTTCGTCTTCCTGCGCATGCGCGACGGGTTCCTGCTGCAGGAACTGCCCTTTGCCATCGAGCTGAAGGATTTCCAGGTGGCCTATTACGACACCGGTCAACCCAAATCCTTTATCAGCCAGGTGCTGATTCATGACCAGGAGCAGCTTGGCGAGCAGCCGCTGGAAGCGACCATCCGCGTCAACCATCCGCTGGTCTATCGCGGCTATGCCATCTACCAATCCGATTTTGGCGACGGTGGCTCCAAGCTGGAACTGCGCGCCTGGCCCTTGAACAGTAGTCATCTGGAGCCGGGCGAGGCGCGCGGCGCCGTTGGCGAAACCCTGCGCGTTGGCGGCAGTACGGGCGGTGCCATGGCGCTGGAACTGGATGATTTTCGCCTGTTCAACCTGATGCCGGAGCCAGATGCCCAGCCCGGCGAGCGCAAGTTCCGCAATTTTGGCCCAAGCGTCGGCTTCAAGCTGCGCGATGCTGCCGGCAGTGCCCGCGAATACCTGAATTACATGGCGCCGGTGCAACTGGAAGGGCGCTGGTTCTACATCAGCGGCATGCGTGATCGCCCCGGTGCGCCGTTCATTTACCTGCACATCCCGGCTGATCCGGCCAACAGTCCGCAACGCTTCCTGCGCTTTAATGCCCGCCTGCGCGACAGCACCGGACTGCGCGCACTGCTGGAACCCCCGGCAGTGGCGGTCGAGGATGAGTTTCGCCGCGATCTGAACCGGGTGCGGCTGAATCTGGTTGAGCTGTTTGCGCGCGGTGGTTTTAGCGCAGTCACCGAGCAGGCCAAGGCCGTAGTGCCTGCCGAGCGGCTCAAGGAAGCGACGACCCTGTACATGAATATCCTGCGTGATGCACTGGCCGAAGTGTTCATCGCCGTGCTGCGCGAGGAGGGCGTAAATGTCGAGCAGGCCATCGGCGAACGCGAGGATGCTTTTTTCAACGATGCAGTCGGCGCGATCGCCGCGCTGCCGGCCTATGGCACACCGTTTTACCTGCAGATGACCGGATTTCAGCAGGTCGAGGCCTCGGGTCTGCAGGTCACCCGCAGCAGTGGCAGCACAGTGGTCTACGGGGGGTTTCTGCTGCTGGTCATCGGCGTCTTCATCATGTTTTATACTTCACAGCGCCGTCTCTGGGCCTGGCTGGCGATCGAGCCGACGGGTATCCGGATGCTCCTGGCCGGCACCGGCAATCGTCGCCAGGCCGAATTTGCCCGTGAATTTAACGAACTGGCAGCGGCGCTGGCGCAGCGCCTGGGTCCACCTGAACCGGTCACGCCGGACGCGGTCCACAGCTCCACCTGAATCGGAAAGAGGCAATAACAATGGCGGTAACGCATGAGGCAATGCTGGAGCAGGCGGAGCAGACGTCTTCATGGCTGCGATGGACGGCCCGGGAGATCATCTGGGCACTGCTGGTCGCCGCCGGATCGCTGTATGCCGGACTGTTCTACAGCGCGTCCATGGATGGCTATGAAACGGCGATCCTGGCTGGTAGCGCGCTGGCCCTGATTGCCTGGGGTCGGTACTGGTCGCCGGTGCGGCCCTTGAGCATCGTAGTGACAGTGCTGGTGTTGCTGGCCCTGTGGCGCTATGGCGACGACTACGGCCTGCGCCAGCGTGATTTCTGGCTCAAGTATTTCCTGGAAAGCCAGGCTGCGTTCATGTGGATGAGCACGCTGTATGTGCTGGCGACAGTGACCTATTTCGTCGCGCTGTTTTCCCGTTCCGTGTTCATCGGCAAGACCGCTACCGTGCTGACCTGGAGCGCGACGGTGCTGGGTCTGACCGGGCTGCTGGTGCGCTGGCGCGAATCCTATCTGCTCGGCGCCGATATCGGCCATATCCCGGTCAGCAACCTTTATGAAGTATTCATCCTGTTTGCGCTGATCACCGCGCTGCTGTATCTGTTCTACGAGGATCGGCATCGCACCCGCGCGATGGGTGGCTTCGTCCTGCTGGCCATCAGTGGCGCGGTGGCGTTTCTGCTCTGGTACACCTTCGATCGCCAGGCGTACCACATTCAGCCGCTGATCCCGGCGCTGCAAAGTTACTGGATGAAGATTCACGTCCCGGCCAATTTCATCGGCTATGGCGCCTTTGCCCTGGCAGCGATGCTCGGCGTGGCCTATCTGCTGCGGCAACGGGCCGAGGCACGCCATCCCGATGGCCTGCTGGCTACGGTGCTGCCGCCGCTGGCGTTGCTCGACGATGTCATGTACAAGGCCATTGCCCTGGGTTTTGCCGCCTTTACCATCGCCACGATTCTCGGCGCGCTGTGGGCAGCCGAGGCCTGGGGTGGCTACTGGTCCTGGGATCCTAAGGAAACCTGGGCGCTGATCGTCTGGCTGAACTATGCCGCCTGGCTGCACCTGCGGCTGAGCAAGGGTCTGCGCGGCGCACCGATGGCCTGGTGGGCGGTGATCGGCCTGTTTGTGACCCTGTTCGCCTTTCTTGGTGTCAACATGTTTCTGTCGGGCCTGCATTCCTACGGCACGCTGTAGCCGATGGCCCGATCGCCATTTTCTCAATCCGTTCACCCGATGCTGGAGTTCATCCGATGCTGAACCCGCTGCGCCGCCTGCTGCTTATGGTGCTGGCCTGTACTCTGCCGCTGGCCGTTTTCGCCACCGAGGCGCCATCAGTGCCCTTCAAGGAAGGCCAGGACTATGCCCGTCTGGCCAATCCGGTGCCGGTCGCGACGCCCGACAAGATCGAGGTAGTCGAGATGTTCTGGTACGGCTGCTCACACTGCCATGATCTGGAGCCCGCGACCCAGGCCTGGCTGAAACGCAAGCCGGATAACGTCGCGTTCGTGCGTATTCCGGTGTCCCTTGGCGCGAGCTGGGAACCGGGTGCGCGCGCCTATTACGCTGCCGAGGCCCTGGGCGTGCTGGACAAACTGCACCAGCCGCTGTTTGATGCCTACTACCAGCGCCGGCCACTGGGCGATGTCGATGCCCTGGCCGCCTTCGCCGCTGAGCACGGTGTCGATGCCGAGGCGTTTCGTAAGGCCTACAGCTCCTTCCAGACCGAAACCCAGTTGCGGCGCGGCAACCAGTTGGCGCAGCGCTACGGCATTCGTGGCGTACCGGCGGTGATCGTGAATGGCACCTACGAGATCCGCTCGCCAAAGGTCTTTGAAGTGGTGGATTTCCTGGTTGCCCAAGCCGCTGTGCCAAAGAGCTAGGGCGGAATGGGAGCAAAACCCTGGTGCGGTGCGCGCGGAGGGGTATTGATCCGCTTCCTGAATCCCGTCAGTTCGCGTACGGGGGGCCGCGCCAGCACACCTCCAAGGACCATAAGCCATGCCTGAAAGCGCCGATCCGCAACGGCTACGTCTGCTCAGCTACAATATCCAGAGCGGATTGAGTACCCGTACCTATTCCCAGTACCTGACGCGCAGCTGGAAGCATGTGGTGCCGGTGCCGTCGCGGATGGTCAACCTCGATGGCATTGCCCGCGTGCTCAAGGGCTACGATATCGTCGCCCTGCAGGAAGTGGATGCCGGTAGTCTGCGCAGCGGTTTTGTCAATCAGGCCAAATACCTGGCCGACTATGCCGGCTTTGCCCACGTCTTTGGCCAGTCTAACCGCAAGATCGGCGTGATTTCTCAGCATTGCAACGCCATGCTCAGCCGCATTGCCCCGGATGCCATCACCGAGCACAAGCTGCCTGGTCTGATTCCGGGGCGGGGCGTGCTGGAGGTGCGTTTTGGCAATGGACCCGATGCCCTGCATGTACTGATTCTGCACATGGCGCTCGGTCGGCGTGGCCGGCTGCGGCAGATCGAATTCCTGGCCGAGCAGGTGCACAGCTATCGCCATATCATCCTGATGGGCGATCTCAACTGCCGTTCGGACAGTCCGGAAATGGCGGTACTGCTGGATAAGGCCCGCCTGCGCGAATCGGCGCCGGGTTTGTACACCTTTCCGAGTTGGCAACCGAATCGGCAACTGGATCATATTCTGGTGTCGCCCTCGATCACCGTTGAGCGGGTCGAGGTGCTGAGTCATACCTATTCTGACCATCTGCCCATCGCCATGGATATATATCTGCCGCCAGCGGTGTGTCTGGCGCCGGCGACCGTAGCCCGCCCGCTGTCCAGTCGCGCACCGGCTGCGACCGTGGCTGCGGTGCAACCACTGGGCAAGTCCTGACGGCGGTTGCTCAGGCGGGATGCGCGCATGACCACCTTCTGGGCGGCGCTGGAGCGGGATATCACCGCCGCGGTGGGCCAGCCGGTCGTAGCCGCCCCGCGCCAGGCGCTCAGTGGTGGTTGCATCAATCAGGCTTGGCGGATTGGCCCGGATGCGCAGCCATTTTTTGTCAAGACCCAGGCCAATGTTGACCCGGAGCTGTTCGCTGCCGAAGCAGCCGGGCTGGAAGAGTTGGCTGCTACCGCAACCGTGCGCGTGCCCCGATCGATTTGCTGGGGCAGCAGTGCCGGTCAGGCTTATCTGGTGCTGGAATACCTGCCGCTGGGCGGCAACGATGCGCGGGCGATGGAACGTCTAGGCCAGCAACTGGCAGCACTGCACAGCATCACCCAGCCCTTTTTCGGCTGGCATCGCGACAATACCCTTGGCAAGACCCCACAAGCCAACACGCCCTGCACGGATTGGGTGTGCTTCTGGCGCACACAACGTCTGGGATTTCAACTGGCGCTGGCGGCGCGCAACGGTTACGGCGGGCACTTGCAGCGCCAGGGTGAGGCCCTACTGGCGCGCTTGGAGGGGCTATTTGTCGGATATCAGCCGGTTCCGGTGCTGTTGCACGGCGATCTGTGGTGTGGCAACGCCGCTTGCACGCTTGCGGGTACGCCGATAATTTTCGATCCCGCCTGCTATTACGGTGACCGTGAAGCTGATCTGGCGATGACTGAGCTGTTTGGTGGCTTTCCAGCGCGCTTTTACGCAGCCTATCGGGAAGCGCTGCCGCTGGCTTCAGGCTATGTTCAGCGGCGCACGCTCTACAATCTCTACCATGTCATCAATCATCTGAATCTGTTTGGTGGCGGCTACCGCACGCAGGCCGAGCATATGATCGCCCAATTATTGGCGGAATTGGCTTGATTAGTGCATAAAATTCAGTGCTGCCATGCACAGGCCGACTACCATCTCTCCAGGAATCGCTTAACAATCCCATGATCGATTTGCATTGTCACCTGCTGCCCGGTATTGATGACGGCGCGCCGAATCTGGATACATCCCTGGCCATGGCGCGGATCGCTGTTGCCGATGGAATTACGGTCACCGCCTGCACCCCGCATATCTATCCGGGCATGTATCAGAACACCGGGCCGGCTATTCGTCAGGCGGTCAGCGAGCTGCAGGCGCATCTGGATGAAGCCGGCGTGTCGTTGCGCCTCACCTATGGCGCGGATACTCATATTGCCCCCGATCTGGTCGCGGGTCTGCGCGACGGTCGCGTGCCTTCCTTGCATGGCAGCCGCTATTTCCTGCTGGAGCCACCGCATCATGTAGCGCCGCCGCGACTGGCGGAAACCGTCTTCGATCTGCTCGCAGCCGGTTATGTGCCGGTGGTGACGCACCCGGAACGGCTGAGCTGGATCGAGGATCGCTACGAAACCTTCATCGAACTGGCGCGCCAGGGGGCGTGGATGCAGGTCACTGCCGGCAGTCTGACTGGTCGTTTTGGTCCCGCCGCGCAATATTGGGGCGAGCGCATGCTCGATGAGGGCTGGGTACATATCCTGGCGACGGATTCGCATAGCGCGGAGCGGCGTCCGCCCCTGCTGGCCGAGGGACAACGGACGGCGGCACGCTGGGTAGGTGACACGGAGGCGTTATGTTTGGTACAAACGCGCCCGCAGGGCATACTTGACAATTGCAGTCCCGGTGATCTGCCGCCAATCCCCGCCCTGGCTAGCCCGGTGTCCGGGTCTTCAGGATCGGCATGGTCGCGGCTGCGGCATTGGTTTAGTGGTCGCTAGTTTCGCTAACATTCTCGCCCATACTCCCGTATTAGAGAGGTGACTGGTTTTGCAGAAGGTGAATATTCCCGCATTTCTGGTGCTGATAGCGGCGCTGCTCATGCTGTCGGCCTGCGCGAGCACGAGTACGCCGCCGGCGGATATGACACCCACGCCGGTTGCGTCCAGCGCTTCCACGGCGGCGGGTGTGTCTCCGACTGCAGCTTCGACGCCGGTTGCAGCTGCGAATACCAGTGCGGGCACCGAAGAATATCGGATTGGGCCGCAGGATCTGCTGGAGCTTCAGGTCTTTGGTGTGCAGGATCTGAACCGCACGGTTCGGGTTAATTCGCGGGGTTCGATTTCGCTGCCCCTGGTGGGTGTAGTCAAGGCTGTTGGCCTGACCAGCCAGGAACTGGAGACGGAACTGGCCACCCGCCTGGCCAAGGATTACCTGCAGAATCCCCAGGTCAGCGTGTTCATCAAGGAATTCACCAGTCAGCGGGTGACGGTGGAAGGCGAGGTCAAGAAGCCTGGCGTTTACCCCATCAAGGGGCGTATCACACTGCTGCAGTCGCTAGCTACCGCCGAGGGGATTACCAACATGGCGGATGCCAGCAATATTAAGATTTTCCGGGTTGCGCCCGATGGCAGTCGGGCCGTCCAGGTGTTTGATCTTGAACAAATTCGCATCGGTGCCGTGCCGGACCCCGAGGTTCGAAATGACGATGTGGTGCAGGTTGGTCAATCTCAGGGCAAAGCAGTGGCCAAGGGTTTGATGGAATTCATCCTGCCGTTCCGGTTGCTGAGCCCGGGCCTGTAAATCAACCCGGTTTTCCAGGCGCCAGTCCGCCGCGTTTCTGGTGCGCAGGATTGCCTGTCTTGACCGTCACGCCAAGTAAATCGTAGCAGCCTGGATTTCCGCAAGACTGGATAATTTTTGATGAGCGAAACAGAATTTCTGACCCGCGATGGCGATTTACCCTCGATGCGCAAGGCGCTGGTCGAACGAGCAACGACCTTGCCTGGCCCGGCATTACCGCCGGACTCTACAGGGAGTGCGGATGATGTCGAGGGCGATGAGCTAAACCTGCGCGAATTATGGCATGTCATCGTCAAGCGTCGCTGGACCATCATCCTGTTTACCCTGATCGTAGTGACTGCCGTGGTGACTGCGACCTTCCTGAAGACACCCATCTATCGCGCGAGTACCACGGTGCAGATTGATCGTGAAGACATCAAAATCACCAAGATTGAAGAGGTGACCCCGGTCGAGAGCGGTGGCTCTGGTCAGGATTACTACCAGACCCAGTACGAGTTGCTCAAAAGCCGGAGTCTGGCGCTGCGGGTTATCAATCAGTTGGGGCTGGCTGAGCGGCGTGAACCCGATGAGGAGCCCTCGCTGCTCGCGCAACTCAAGCAATGGGTGACCGACTGGCTGCCGAAGAGTAATGATGAAAAGCCGGAACCGCTCTCGGAGAGCGCGCGTCTCGAAGGCATCATCAGCGGATTCCTGCAAAGCCTGACCGTCGAACCGGTGCGCAATTCGCGCCTGGTTAAGCTGCACTATGACAGCTCTGACCCTAAACAGGCCGCTAATGTCGTCAATGCTGTGGCAAAAAGCTACATCAACCTGAATCTGGAACGTCGTTTCGACGCCTCGTCCTATGCGCGCAATTTCCTGCAGGAGCGCCTGCAACAGGTCAAGGTCAAGCTGGAGGATTCCGAGCGGCAACTGGTGGGCTTTGCCCGTGAAGCCGGCATCATCAACACTGACGACAAGCAGGGTATCACCGGTCAGACCCTGGCGAGCATCAATCAGGCCTTGAGTGACGCCGAGAAGAAGCGGATCACTGCCGAGGCGGTCTACCGGCAGATGAACGCGACTCGCGGACAGGGGGCCAGCCAGATCCTAGAGAGCAGCACGATCCAGACACTCAAGGAAACCAAGGCCAAGCTGGATGCGCAATACCAGGATAACCTGAGCATCTATAAGCCGGCCTACCCGGCGATGGCGCAGCTGCGCAGTCAGATTAACCAGATCGACAGCCTGATCAATCAGGAAATCAACAATATCCGTGCAGCGATCTCGGCGACCTACGAATCCGCCCGTGCCGAGGAGGCTCTGCTGCGGGCTAGCCTTGAGCAGGCTAAGAAAGAAATGCTGGACCTGCAAAACCGCAGTATTCAGTTCAACATCCTGCGCCGGGAAGTCGATACCAATCGTCAGCTTTACGACGGTCTGCTGCAGCGCTTCAAGGAAGTAGGCGTGGCGGCTGGCGTGGGCACAAACAACATCTCCATCATTGATGATGCGAAGGTGCCGGGCGCGCCCTATAAGCCAAACCTGCGGCTGAACGCACTGCTGGCGCTGGTGCTGGGTCTGCTGGGTGGAGTAGGTCTGGCATTTCTGTTCGAGCGTCTGGACGATACCTTCAAGCGCCCTGAGGAACTGGAGAAGGCGCTGGGCCTGCCGGTGCTGGGGGTGATTCCGCGCGCGAGCGCGCGCCGTGGTGACGACCGAGCGATTGCCTTGATCGGTCACGAGGATGCACGTTCGGCCTTTGCCGAAGCCTATCGCTCGGTACGCACCGCCTTGCAATTTTCGACTACCAGTGGTGTGCCGCGCCTGCTGACCGTGACCAGCACGCAGGCCGGCGAGGGCAAAAGCACCACGGCTCTGAGCCTGGCGATCCAGTTCGCCCAGGCCGGCAAGCGCGTGCTGCTGATTGACGCTGATCTGCGCAAGCCGTCCATACACCGTAGCCTGGGGCTCGACAACAGCCTGGGGCTTACCAACTTCCTGGTCGGCGAGACGGTACAGCCGGTGGAAATCGCCCGACCCACGCACATTCCCAACCTGTTCATCATTACCTCCGGGCCGTTGCCACCCAATCCCGCCGAGTTGCTGTCCACAGCGCGGATGATGGCACTGCTGTCGCTGTCTGCAGAGAAGTTCGATCAGGTGCTGGTTGATGGGCCGCCGGTGCTGGGTTTGGCCGATGCGCTGATTCTCGGCAACCTCTGCGAGGGTACTCTGCTCAATGTGGAAATGGGTTCCACGCCACGTGGACATGTACAGGGCGCGACCAAGCGCCTGCGCGGAGCACGGGTGCATGTGCTCGGCACGATCATGACCAAGCTGGAGGCGCGCGCCGGCGCCTATGGCTACTATTCCAGCTACTATCACTACCACAACAGTTACTACGGCGAAGCGCCGACTAATGCCAAGAAACTGGCGGTTTAAGCGCATGGCGATCAGCAGTGGGGAGATGTATGGGCGCTGATCCGGCGGGAGCGCACACGAACCTCGGCGATCTGGAGCTTCTGCAACGGGTACTGGTCTGTTACCAGACACCGCTGGCACACCCGGAATGGCTGTCGCCCGAGCTGCCATTGCCACGCGGTATGGGCCGTCTGTTGTTGCTGGCTAACGGTTCGCCGGAAGCCCTGGAACTGGCAGCGCACCAGACCGGAAGCGAGCGTGCGCAGGTGCAGGCGGCGGCAAGCTTTTTCATCCAGCAGGTCTGTCTTGTCCGTGGCGCTGATCACTACCGGGTGCTGGGTCTGCGGGCCGATGCCACCGCTGAGCAGATCAAGGAACACCATCGCCTGCTGATGCGGCTGGTGCATCCGGATCGCCAGGGTGTTTCTGATCTCTGGGCAGATGCCTATGCCGCCCGGGTTAATGAAGCCTACAGCGTGCTGTCCCGGCTGCCATCGCGTGAACGCTATGATGCGTTACTGCAGACTCACCGCTCCGAGGCCAAGGTGATGACGTCCCGGTCGGTGTCCCTGCGACCGCTGAGCCACGCTCCCCAGGGTGATCGACCTGCCGGCTTGCTATCGGCACGCTTGCGTCAGTCTCTGCCAGTTTGGGTGTTGGGTGGCACCGCTCTGGTGTCTACGCTGCTGGTCTGGAGTCTTTATCTGCAAAAGCGCGCCCATTCTGCCCGGTTCGTTACGCCGCCGCCGTTAGTGCTCGACGCTGCGCCGAGCGATTCAACACATGCTGCATCCGATGCCATTCCGGGTAATGCGATGGCTGCATTCCAGGCAATGCCGGATTGGCAATCGCTGGAGCAGCGCGAAAGTGCCGCGCGTGCCAGGGCCGCCTCTGCGCGCAACGCCGAAGAGCAACTGGAATCGGTCCAGCAGCGGCAACTGCAGGCTGAAACTGAGCAACTGGAGCGGTTGCGGCACGAGCGCGATCAGTTGGAGAAGCAGTTGCAGGTGGCTCACGCCGAGACTGAGCGCCGGCGCTTGCAGCAGTTGCAGGCTGAGCAACAAATAACCCAGCGGGCGCAGGCCGAGCGGCTTGAGGCCGAACGCCAGCGCTTGCAGCAGTTGCAGGCCGAGCGGGCCCAAGCTGAGCAACTGGCCGCGCAGTTGCGTGCCGAGCGTTTGAAGCTGGAGCAGATGCGTACCGATCAACTGCAGGCCGAGCGGCTGGCCGCGCAGTTGCGTGCCGAACAGGACCGCACGCGTCAACTGGCCGCGCAGTTGCGTGTCCAGCAGCAGGCTCCCGCCGCTCCCGCCGCGCCAGCGAAAGTGGATTCACCGCCCATTGAATCCCGCAAGGCCGAGCAGGCCGAACAGCAGGCGCGCGCCCAGCGTCTTGAAGCTGAGCGTCTGCAGGCCGAACAGCAGGCGCGCGCAATGCGCGATGTTATGGCACCCGAACTGGATAGCCTGATAGGCCATTACGCGGGCGCCTATGAGCGCGGAGACCTCGGTGGTCTGATGGGACTGTTTGCGACGCAGGCACGGGTCAACGGCAGTCAGGACCTAGGGAAATTGCGGCGCGATTACGCTGATTTTTTCAACACGACCCGTGCCCGGCGGATCAACCTGCGCAATCTGCGCTGGGAGCGGCATGGCCCCGATGCCAGCGGTCATGGCCGCTATGAACTTTATGCCATGCACGTCAATGGCGTGACCCATGACCGCTATCAGGGCAACATCCGCTTCGATGTGCAAAAACAGGATGGGCAATTGCGGATCATTGGCTTTCACTATGATATCCAGGCACAGGAGTCGGGAGGAAGGTGATAAACAGCGCGCTGCGCATGGTCAAGGGAGTGAGTCTGCTGTTGCTGGTCGGGCTAATGGGCTGGCGGATCGTCGTCAGTGGAATGGCCGAATATTACAGCCAGCAGGATGACCGCGCGGAAGCCGTGGAGGCGTTGCTTTGGCAGCCGCTGCAGCCACAGGGTTTGTATCAGCAGGCGCTCACACAGTTTGAAAGCGACCCGCCGGCCGCCGAGCGGTTGCTGCAAGCCGCTGCCTGGGCGGATCCGAGTGACGCACTGGTGTATCTGGCCTTGGCCGACTTGTGGGTTAAGGCGAATCGTGTGCCAGAGGCCTGGACGCTGGTTGCAGTGGCCGATGCGCTTGGACCCATGCGTCCACCGGTGCTGTCGCGATCGGCGGATTTCTGGTTGCGCCAGGGGCAATGGGATCGGGTGCTGGCCCGGTGGAGTAATTTACTGCTGAACCGGCCGGAGAATGCCAAGCAGTTGTTCCCGGTCCTGCTGCGTGTGGCCGAAAACCCGGCCAGCCGGCTCTTGCTGCAACCCTTTCTGGAACACCCTCCGGCCTGGTGGTTGCAGTTCTTCAGTTATACGGCGCAGAAGGCGCAATCTCCGGAGACGGTGCTTTCCCTCTATCAGGCCCGGCGTCGCCGCGGCGATCCGCTGGATAAGGTCGAGCAGCAGGCCTATCTGGGTCGACTGTTGCGAGATAAACGCTGGCTGGATGCTTATCTGGCTTGGCTCAATGGTCTTGATGATCGCCAGTTGACCGTACTGGGAAATGTTTATAACGGTAGCTTTGAACTGCCGCTGACCAGTGTGGGGTTCGACTGGCAGGTATTACCGCTGCGTGGGGTCATGGTGGAAACCGCTCAGACCTATGGGGCGCGCGGTGACAGGGCCCTGCACATCAGCTTTAATGGCCAGCGGGCCCAATTCCGCCATGTTCTGCAGTACCTGTTCCTGGAGCCCGGCCAGTATCGCTTGCGGGGCTGGGTGCGGGTGGACCAGCTGCGTACCGAGCGGGGATTGCGCTGGACGATGCGCTGTGCTCCAGACCGGCCCGTGCTGGTGGCTAGTGAACTCTTTCTGGGATCTGATGACTGGCGGTTGTTCGGGGTCGAGTTCACGGTTCCCGAGAGCGATTGCATGGCGCAGGTGCTGCGGCTGGAGCTGGAGGGGCGCGCTGCGCTGGACTTTGAGGTGGAAGGCGATATCTGGTTTGACGATCTGAGCATTGCGCGTCTGGAAGACAGATAGTTGCAAAAGCTGGACAGTCCAGGTGGCAATTGCTATGTTCACAGTGGGTAAAGCGGCATAAACGGGTGCAGAAATTCCGTTTTTGTGTTTGCTTTTATAAGGTTAAGGTTGTTGCGCATAAGTCGCCGAAAGTTTATGGGTGGAGTGTCGCCTTAAAACTGGGGATGGGTCTGCAACGGGTGGTGTGTGCAAGGGGGTGAATGGTATGAGTAACTTGATCAAGTTTGGAGTGGCGGCGGCGCTGGCAGGTGTTACCGTGGTCGCTGGTGCTGCCGAGCCTGCTGCGCTGTTGCAGCAGCCGCAAGGTAAGGTGTTTGTCAGCCAGGGCAGCGCCATGGTACCGGCCCGCGAGGGCATGGCGGTTGTTACGGGTAGCCGCGTGATAAGCCTGGAGGGTAGCCAGGTTAATGTGACTTACGCGGATGGCTGTGTACTGGAGCTGCCGGCAAACAGCATGCTGGTGCTGGGCCAGACGCGGAAATGTACGCAAGACCTGGCTGCGATTCGTGCGGTTGATGGCTTCCAGGCAGAACGGATTGGCCAGGTGCCTCAGCCGAGGCCTGTTGCTGCGCAGATCCCGAATGCTGTGGCAGGAGCTTCGGTTAATGGCAAATCTGTAGTTAACGGCATGAAGCTGTTCAAGGGCGACCAGGTGTTGGCTGGATCGAGTCCAGTTAATATTGTGTACTCCAATGGTTGCTCGGCTACGGTAGACGCGGGTAGCAGCCTGACGATTGGCATCGCGCCGAACTGCGACATAAGTCTGAATATCGACAGCAACAAGGGTACTGGCTCTAGCAGTAGCGGTACGACGAGCAGCTCGGGCTCGGGCTCGGGCTCGGGCTCGGGTGCTGGCGGTGGCGGTGGCGGTGGCGGTGCTGGCGGTGC
>DAITNL010000071.1:0-14780 GCA_036834665.1 Candidatus Competibacteraceae bacterium
ATCGACCGCCGGATAGCGCACATGCGCCGGCATCAGCGCCGCCAGCCCGTAGTGGATCATGCGCTCAAAGGCCAGCAGATCGGCGTCGGCCAGCGCCTCGTAGGGACGCGGATCGATGGGCAGTTCGTGATGCGAATCGGCGGCAACCCCGCCATGGCCGGGAAAGTGCTTGCCCACCGCTTCCATGCCAGCTTTCTGCATGCCGCTCATGTAGGCGTGAGCCAGATCGGCGACTGCTTCGGGGTCCTGGTGAAAGGCGCGATCGCCAATCACGCCACTGAGGCCGTGATCGAGATCCAGCACCGGAGCAAAGCTGAAATCGACCCCGACCGCGCGCAACTCGGCGGCCATCAGCCAGCCGCTGACCCGGGCCAGTTGCTTGGCGCGCATCCGCTCCTGGTCGTAAATCTCGCCCAGCCGCCGCACCGCAGGCAGTCGGGTGAACCCCTCGCGAAAGCGCTGCACCCGGCCGCCCTCGTGATCGACCGCCACCAGCAGCCGCGGCTGGCGCAGGGCGTGAATCGCCGCCACCAGTGCCGCGACCTGTGCTGGCGAGTGGTAATTGCGAGTGAACAGGATGACGCCACCGACCTGCGGATGGCACAGCAGTTCGCGCTCTTCGGCACTCAGCTCCAGCCCTTCCACACCCAGCATTACCGGTCCTAGTGCCATCATCATGCCCTCTCATCGCCCTGCGACTCTGATTCCCCATCAGCGCAAGAGCCTATCCGATTGCCTTGTTCTGTGCTAGGTTTTCACAGTCTTAGTGCTTGGCAAAGCTGCAAGCCACTGCCCAGAAATCGTTGTTTTGCAGGCCAGCGTCCCGCCGCTCCATTCTGCGCTATCGCGCCCCGATTCCACACGCCCTGCACGGCTGGCCACGTTAGCCGTTTCCATCATGAAGGCTATTTCCATCATGAATGCTGTCAATGCCACCCGTGCCACTTCCAGGACCTGACCCTTGAGCCTGACGCCCCAACCCTTGAAAAATGCCGACTGCGAACGCCTGCAGCAGCTGATCAGCGCGACTAGCGACGGCATCTGGGAGTGGGACTGTGTCGCAGATTGCATCGACTGGGATGCGCGCAGCTATGCCCTGCTCGGCTATGCACCGAATGCCTTTCCGCTCAACCTGGCCATCTGGAAAGCGCTGATTCATCCTAAGGATCGCGCTACCGCCTGGGAGACGGTGGCCGAGCAGTTACGCAGCGGCCAGCGCTTTAGCGTCGAATTCCGCTACCAGCGCGCCGATGGCGGCTGGATATGGGTGCAGGGGCGCGGCCAGGTGGTGAGCCGCAACGAACAGGGTGAAGCGACGCGCCTGCTGGGCACGCACACCGATATCAGCGCGCGCCGCGCCATCACCCAGCAACTGGCCGAGGAACGTCTGCTGCTGCGCAGCCTGTATGCAGCGATTCCCGATCTGGTCTGGCTCAAGGACATGAACGGCCGCTTCCTGGTCTGCAACCCGGCGGTCGCCGCCTATTATGGTGCGCCGGTCGAGGAGATTATCGGCCGCTGCGATGCCGATTTCGTCAGCGCCGAAACTGCCGCAGCTTATCGCCGCAAGGATCAGCACGTAGCCGCGACCGGCGTACTGCACCGCTACGAACAGTGGATGCAACACTCGGATGGGCGCCCGCGTCGGGTTGAAGTCACCAAGGTACCGCTGCGCCGTGACGATGGCAGCCTGCTCGGCGTGCTCGGCGTAGCGCGTGACATCAGCGACCGCCATACCACTGAGGAACGCCTGCGACAGCTTTCGCTGGCGGTTGAACAAAGCCCGGTGTCGATCGTGGTCACCGATCTCGAGGCCCGCATTCAGTACGTCAATCCCTGCTTCAGCCGCGTCACCGGCTATAGCGCCGCCGAAGTGATCAACCAGAACCCACGCCTTCTGCAATCCGGAGTAACCCGTCCCGAAACCTACCAGGCCCTGTGGGACACGATCACCGCCGGCAAAACCTGGAGCGGACTGCTGCACAACCGGCGCAAGGACGGCTCGCTGTATTGGGAACAGGCGATCATCAGCCCGATCCGCGACAACGAAAACCGGATCGTTCAGTACCTGGGCGTCAAGCAGGACATCACCGCACAAAAGCAGCTTGAGGATGCCCTAGCGCGCAGCGAAGCCCGCTATCGAACCCTGTTCGAGTCGGCGCGGGTGGCGATGTTGCTGATCGATCCAGTCGATGGCCGCATCATCGAAGCCAATGCCGCCGCCTGTGCCTATTACGGCTACAGCGCCGTACACATGCGGACACTGCATATCGGCGCCATCAACACCCTCAGCCCCGAGCAGTTGCGCACCGAAATGGCCCGTGCCCAGAGGGACAGCCGCAACCACTTCTTTTTTCGCCACCGCCTGGCCAATGGTGAATTGCGTGATGTCGAGGTGCATGCCGGGCCGATCGAGTTCAATGAGCGCTCGCTGCTGTACTCAATCATCCACGACATCACCGAGCGTCGCGCCGCTGAACAGCGCCTGCGCCTGATGGCCAGCGTATTTCGCCATGCCCATGATGGCATCGTCATCACCGATGCTGCGATCAACATCATCGAAGTCAATGAAACCTTCACCACCCTGACCGGCTACAGCCGCGACGAGGTGCTCGGGCGAAATCCACGCCTGCTGCAGTCAGGCCACCATGAGCGCGCCTTCTATGCCGGCATGTGGCAGGCCCTGAATAGCGACGGTTTCTGGACTGGCGAGATGTGGAACCGCAAGAAAAATGGCGAGATGTACGCCGAAATCGCCAGCATCTCGGCGGTGCGTGACGATCAGGGCCAGGTGACGCACTACGTCAACGTGTTCGCCGACATCACCGCTCTCAAGCACAGCCAGCAGCGGCTCGAACGGCTGGCCTTCCATGACCCGCTGACCGGTCTGCCCAACCGGGCGCTGCTCAGCGATCGTCTAAGCCAGGCGATTGCCAACGCCGAGCGCAACGCCAGCCTGCTGGCGGTCGGCTATCTCGACCTGGATGGATTCAAGCCGGTCAACGACCGTCTCGGCCACGCCGCCGGCGATCAACTGCTGATCGCGGTAGCGCGCCGCCTGAGCGCGGAACTGCGCAGCAGCGATACCCTGTCGCGGCTGGGCGGCGATGAATTTGTCGTATTGCTCAACAATCTGGGCGATCTGAATGTCTGCGAGCGCGCGCTGTGCCGGATCCTGGCTGCCCTGGCTGCGCCGTTCACCATCGCCGGGCAGCAGGTCACGGTTTCGGCCAGCCTCGGCGTCAGTCTCTACCCGCTCGACCATGTCGACGCCGATACCCTGATCCGCCACGCCGATCAGGCGATGTACGCCGCCAAGCAGGCCGGCCGCAATCGCTACCGTCTGTTCAACCTGGAGCGCGACCATCATGTCCAGCAGCAGAGCACGCTGATCGGACAACTGGCGGCAGCCCTGCAGCAGAACGCCCTGGTGCTGCATTACCAGCCCCAGGTCGATCTGCGCCGCGGCACGGTGACCGGCGTCGAGGCCCTGCTGCGCTGGCCCTATCCGGAGCGCGGCCTGCTGCTACCGGGCAACTTCCTGCCCGGGATCGAACACAGCGAACTGATGATCCACCTCGGCGAATGGGTGCTGGAAACAGCGCTGCGCCAGCTCGATGCATGGGCCGCCCGTGGTCAGGCGTTGCCGCTGAGCGTTAACATCGCGGCCCACCACCTGCGGCAGACTGATTTCGTCGCCCGCCTGCAGGCACTGCTGGCCCGCCATCCTGCGGTGCAGCCGCAATGGCTGGTGCTGGAACTGCGCGAAAACGCGGCGCTGGACCACCTGGCCCAGACGATCGAGATCATCGGCGCTTGCCAGCAGCTCGGCGTGCGCGTCGCGCTCGATGATTTCGGCACCGCGCATTCCTCGCTGCACTATTTCCGCCGCCTGCCGGCTAGCGACATCAAGATCGATCGCAGCCTGATCAGCAGCATGCTCGACGACACCGAGGATCTGGCGATCATCGAAGCCATCATCGGTCTCACCGAGACCTTCCAGCGCCAGGTGATCGCCAAGGGCGTCGAGCAGGTTGAGCAGGGCATGCTGCTGCTGCAACTGGGCTGTGATCAGGCACAGGGCTTCGCCATCGCCCCGGCGATGCCCGGGTCGCAGGTGCCGGCATGGCGCGCAGGCTGGCGACCCGATCCACACTGGCGCGCCCTGGCGACACGCTACTGGTCGCGGGCCGATTTTCCGCTGCTGGCCCTGGGCATTGAACACCGGCGCTGGGCGCGGCGGATTCGCCAGGCGCTGACCCAGGAGGAGGATGTGCCTACCCTGACCCGCATTCTGACCCGCCACAGCAGCGAGCACGGCGACTGTTTCATGCACTGGCTGGAGCGGCGAGGCCGCACGCATCGCCAGCGCCCCGAACTGGCCCTGCTGCTTGATACCCACAGTCGCTTTCACGCCATCGCCGACCGGATCATCCAGCACCAGCGGCACGGCAATCACGCTGGCGCCGGTCAGGAGCTGGCCCTGCTGGACAATGAGCTCATCGTATTGCTGGCCGTGGTGGAGCGCGTCCAGCTCGCCGTAGCGCTGCCGGAACCGGATCGCTAGCGCCACCGTGAACATTCGGCCCCGACACCCGGCCCGCCGCACGCCCGCCGCTGCCTATCCGCACGGGGCGCCATATCGCATCCTGGCCCGCTGCCTGGGCCTGTTGCTGACGCTGCTGGCCGCACCATGGGCCAGCGCCGCCCGTGACGCGGACACCTGCGTGGATAATGGACCGGTCGGCTGGTTCGGAGACATCGACATGGGCAGCTGGACCCCCCTGCTGCCCTATCTATGGCTGCTGGTGCTGCTGGCCGGGATCGCCATCGCGGCGCTGCTGTGGTCGTGGCTGCTGCGCCGGCAGGTCGCGCTGCGCACCCGCCAATTGCAACAGGAATTGAGCGAGCGCCGCCAGGTGGAAGCCGCGTTGCGCGAGAGCGAAACCCGGTTTCGCGATGTCACCGAGGCGGCCAGCGACTGGATCTGGGAAATGGATGCCAATCTGCACTTCACCTATCTCTCCGAGCGCTTCTATGCCCTGACCGGGATTGCCCCGCAGAGTGTGCTCAATCGCGCCCGCTGGGAGCTGGCACAGCAGGATTCCGCCGTCGAACGCGAAAAATGGCGCCAGCATCGCGCCCTGCTGGAGCGGCGCCAGCCGTTCCGCGATTTCATTTACCGCACCGGCAGCGGCATCGGCATCCGCACCGGCGACAGCCGCTACCTGAAAATCAGCGGCAAGCCGGTGTTCGACCACGAAGGGCGCTTTTGCGGCTATCGCGGCACCGGCACCGATATCACCGAGCAGTTGCGCGCCGAAGCGGCGCTGCACGAAAGTGAGCTGCGCCTGCGGCGGATCATCGATCTGGTGCCGCACATGATCTTTGCCAAGGACCGCCGCGGTCATTTCCTGCTCGCCAACCGCGCGGTCGCCGCCGCCTACGGTCTGAGCGTGGAGGAACTGGTCAGCCAGTCACATGCCGTGGTCCATCACCCGGGCGAGGAACTGGCGCGGATGCTGGCCGATGACCGTGAAGTGATCGAAAGCGGCGATTCCAAGTACATCGCCGAGGAATCATTCACCGACCATACCGGCCAGGTGCGCACCCTGCAGACCATCAAGATTCCGTTCAATGAACCCAGCCTTGACGAAACCGCGGTGCTGGGCGTAGCCATCGATATCACCGAGCAGAAGAATGCCAAGGAAGAGGTGGCGCGCATGCGTCACTATCTGAAGAACATCATCGACTCGATGCCCTCGATGCTGATTGGCGTCGATCCCTGGGGCTATATCACCGTGCTCAACCAGCCCGCCGAGCAGGCCAGCGGCGTGAGCTGGGAAGCGGCGCAGGGGCGTTTTTTTGGTGATCTGTTCCCGCAGCTCGACAGCCAGTTCGAACAGATCCGCCAGGCAATCCGCCTGGGTCGCTCGATCAAGACTCCGCGCATGACCCTGGACAGCCAGGGCGAACTGCGCTACGCCGACGTGATGGTCTATCCTCTAGTGGCGGATGGCGCCAGCGGCGCGGTGATCCGGGTTGACGATGTCACCGCCCGGGTGCGCATCGAATCGATGATGGTGCAGACCGAGAAAATGCTCTCGGTAGGCGGGCTGGCCGCCGGTATGGCCCACGAGATCAACAACCCGCTGGGCGCAATCCTGCAGGGCTGCCAGAATATCCGCCGGCGCATCGATCCGGGCATGCCGCAGAACCGCGCCGTCGCCGCCGCCATTGGTCTTGATCTGGAACAGCTCAACCGCTACCTGGAGCAGCGCCGCATCCTGCACTTCCTGGAGGGCGTGCGCGAAGCCGGCACCCGCGCCGCCAAGATCGTCGCCGACATGCTCTCATTCAGCCGGCGCAGCGAGTCGCATTTTGGCCCGGTCGATCTGGAGGACATGCTGGAAACCGTGTTGCGCCTGGCCGCGAGCGATTATGATTTAAAAAAGAAATACGACTTCAAGCGTATCCTTATTGAGCGTCAATATGATGCAAAGCTGCGCCGGGTGAACTGCGATAAAACCGAGATGGAGCAGGTGATTCTCAACCTGCTCAAGAACGCCGCCCAAGCCATGGCGGACGACGGCACGCCGAGTCCGACCATCACCCTACGCACTGGGCGCGAGCCGGACTATGCTTTAATCGAAGTCATTGACAACGGCCCCGGCATGGATGAAAAAACCATCAAGCGCATCTTCGAGCCCTTTTTCACCACCAAGGATGTCGGCATTGGCACGGGTTTGGGCTTGTCGGTGTCTTATTTCATCGTCACCGAGCAGCATAATGGCCGGCTGTCGGTGCAATCAAAGCCCGGGCATGGCGCCTGTTTCAGCATTCGCCTGCCGTTGCGGCGGAGGATGCTGTGATGACCTGGGTGTTGATCGTCGATGACGAGGATATGATCCGCGAAAACCTGAAAGTGTATCTGGAAGATGAAGGCCTGCAGGTAGCGGCATTCGCGGCTGTCGGCCCGGCCTTGGCGTGGCTGCGCGCGGGTCATGTCTGCCCGGTGTGCATCATGGACATGCGACTGCCGGACATGGACGGCAACAGCGCCATTCGCACCCTGCACCGGCTCTATCCCGACATGGCATTCCTGATCCACACCGGCTCCTCCAGTTACAGCCTGCCCGAGGATCTGCGCGCCCTGGGCCTGGACGAGGGGCGGGTTTTTCGCAAACCGCTGAATGACATGGCGCCGCTGGCAGCCCTGGCCGGGCATCTGGCTGCGCGGAACACATGCCTATGAACGAACGCCCGGTCCGCATCCTGTCGATCGATGACGAAGCGCTAGTGCGCGAGATCATCACCGCCTACCTGGAAGACAGCGGCTTTGAAGTGATCCAGGCCAGCGATGGACGCACCGGTGTCCAGCTCTGCCGCGATGCCCATCCCGATCTGGTGCTGTGTGATTTGCGCATGCCGGGCATGGACGGCCTGCAGGTGCTCGCCCAGGTCACCCGCGAATTCCCCGAACTGCCAATCCTGGTCGTGTCGGGCATGGGCGGCATGAGCGATGCCATCCAGGCGCTCAAGCTCGGCGCCTGGGACTATGTCACCAAGCCGATCGAAGACATGGCGATGCTCGAACACGCCATCGACCACGCCCTGGAGCGGGCGCGGCTGCGACGCGAGAACCGCGAACACCGCGAACATCTGGAAATGGTCAACGAGCAGTTGCGCCAGACCGTGCGCCAGTTGCAGGAGGATGAAGCGGCGGCCCGGCGCATCCAGTTTCAGCTGCTGCCGGAAAATGACAAGCAGTACCGTAACTACCAGTTCAGCCGCCATCTGCTGACCTCGCAGTATCTGAGCGGCGATTTCGTCGATTATTTCGCCATCGACGGCGACCATCTTGGCTTCTATATCGCCGATGTCTCCGGACATGGCGTATCCTCGGCCTTTGTCACCGTGATGCTGAAAAGCTATATCGGCCGCTACCGGGAACTGCACCGGCAAAATCGTGATAAGGGCATCCTCAACCCGGCCGAGACCCTCGGGCGACTGAACCGGGAGATTTTCGGTTGCCACATGGACAAGTACCTGACCATGTTCTACGGCGTGATCGACTGGTCGGCCAACCGGCTGCGCTACAGCAGCGGTGGCCAGTTTCCCTTCCCGATTCTGTTCGATGGTGAGCAGGCCCGCTATATCGGCAAAAAGAGCCTGCCGATTGGGCTGTTCGATTTCGCCAGCTACCAGACCGAATCGCTGGAGCTGCCGCCGCGCTTTGTCATGGCGCTGATTTCCGACGGCATTCTGGAAACCCTGCCGCAGCAGACTCTGCGCGAGAAACAGCAGTTCCTGCTGGAACTGATCCACGACACCGACCTGAGCATCGATACCCTGGTCCAGACCCTGGACCTGGACCGCATCGGGCTGCTGCCCGACGATGTCACCCTGCTGCTGGTCAAGCGCGCGGAGTGATGCCGATGGAGGCCGGAGCGGCATTCTACGTCAAGCAGAACCAGACCTATATCCTCAAGCTGGTCGGTGACATCCGCTATACCATGGGGTGCACGCTGGGCGATTTTCTCGATGATCTGTTCGCGCACGGCGACTGCGACGACATCATTGTCGATCTGACCGATACGCAGTCGATCGACAGCACCAGCCTGGGCCTGCTGGCCAAGATCGCCAATTTCAGCCGCCAGCGCTTTGCCCGGCGCACCACCCTGCTATCCACCCATCCCGATGTCAATCAGGTGCTCGATAACCTGGGCTTCTACGACATCTTCAATGTTCGTGATACCGGCGAGACCATCAACGCAGCGCTGCGTGAGCTGGCAATCCAGCCGCCGGCCAAGGAACAATTGACGCGGATCGTCTTCGAAGCACATCGCGCCCTGAGCGAACTCAACCCGCGCAATCAGGAAGCCTTCCGCAGCGTGCTCGACAACCTGCGCCCCAAGCTGGGCGAGTGAGTCCGCGACCGACTCCCGTTCTCAGCGCGGTGCCGGCAGGGCAGGCAGCGTGACCAGTTCGGCGATCGGCGCCGGGCTGAGAATAAACACCTGAAACGGACTGCGCTGCAGATAAGCGGCGGCGAAACTGACCGATACCGCGCAGGAATAGATCAGCAGCGCCGCAGCCTGGGTGCGCCAGTTCTCCAGATGCACCAGGACAATGGTCAGCAGGGTCAGCGCGCCCAGACAGGCAACAGCGAACCATTTCAGCGGATCACCATGCTTACGGCTCTGCGCCAGGCGCTGATGACGCGCCACCTGCACCCGTTCCACATCCTGCAGCATCACGGTATGCACACTGAGCGGCACACCGCGCACCACCGGCTCCGCCAGCACCGCACCAAGCAGGCGCCGCCAGCCATCCAGAACCTGATCGCTGGTCTGGCCCTGGGCCAGCAGCGGCCACTCGACCTCACTGGTCAGGCGCGCGTAGTCACGGACCGCAGCCAGGATCGGTGCACCAATCGCCGCCGGCTGCTGCTCGGCGAGGCGGAACAGACCACGCAGCGCCTCGGTCTCCTGCAGGATCGCGGTCTGTGCCCGGTCGCGGATGTTCCAGATATCGCTGGCGAAAAAGGTGGTGTACAGGGCGAACAGGATGCCGACCACCGCCACCACCTGCGGCGAGAACTGGGTCAGGGCCTGGATACGCGGCGCCAGTCGGGAAAAATTGCTCAGCCACAGCAGCAGGCCCGCAGTTACAAACGTGGCCAGAATGCCAAGCAGCAGCAGACTGACGTAGATCACTTCCTGGTATGAGTTCATGGTGTTGTGGTTCCAGGTGGCCTGTCGCTGGCGAGCGACACCGATCCCGCAGGCGCGGCTACAGGCCGATGCACAGATATTTCAGGTTCAGATATTCATCGATGCCGTAGCGCGAGCCTTCGCGGCCAAAGCCGGAGCACTTGACCCCGCCAAACGGCGCCACCTCGTTGGAAATCAGCCCGGTGTTGATGCCGATCATGCCGTACTGCAACGCCTCGGCGACGCGGAACACCCGGCTCAGGTCGCGGCTGAAGAAGTAGGCGGCCAGCCCGGCCTCGGTGGCATTGGCCAGCGCGATCGCCTCGGCATCATCAGCAAAGCGCAGCAGCGGCGCCACCGGGCCGAAGGTCTCCTCACGCGCCACGCGCATGTTCGCGGTCACGCCGCTGAGCACGGTCGGTTCGTAAAAGGTACCGCCCAGGGCATGGCGCTGACCGCCGGTCAGCACGGTAGCGCCCTGGGCCACAGCATCGGCGACATGCGCCTCGACCTTGGCCAGCGCCGCCGCGTCGATCAGCGGTCCCTGGGTCACGCCCGCTTGCAGACCATTGCCAACGGTGATCTGGCTGCGCACCGCTGCGCTGAGCCGCGCGGCGAAGGCGTCGTAAATGCCATCCTGGACCAGAAAGCGGTTGGCACAGACACAGGTCTGGCCACTGTTGCGGTACTTGGATAACAGCGCCCCGGCCACCGCCGCGTCGAGATCGGCATCATCAAAAACGATGAACGGCGCGTTACCGCCCAGTTCCAGCGACAGGCGTTTGAGCGTCGCGGCGCTGCGCTGCATCAGATACTGGCCGGTGCGGGTCGAACCGGTGAAGCTGAGCTTGCGCACCTCGGGATGGTCGAGCAGGGTCGCGCCGACGACCTCGGCGGGCCCCGTGACCACGTTCAACACCCCGGCGGGCAGTCCGGCACGCTCGGCCAGCACCGCCAGCGCCAGCGCCGAGAATGGCGTCTGCGGCGCCGGCTTGACGATCATCGTGCACCCGGCAGCCAGCGCTGCGCCCGCCTTGCGGGCAATCATCGCCGCTGGGAAATTCCACGGTGTGATCGCCGCGCACACCCCGACCGGCTCCTTGAGCACCAGAATGCGCTTATCGGCCTGCGGTGCGGGGATGGTGTCGCCATAGACGCGCTTGCCCTCCTCGGCGAACCATTCGAGAAAGCTGGCGGCGTAGGCAATCTCGCCGCACGCCTCGGCCAGCGGCTTGCCCTGCTCACGGGTCATCAGATAGGCCAGATCCTCCTGATGGGCGTGCAGCAGCTCGAACCAGCGGCGCAGGATCACGGCGCGCGCCTGGGCGGTTTGTGCCCGCCAGCCCGGCAGCGCAGCAGCAGCGGCGGCAATGGCGCGCCCGGTTTCATCCGCGCCACAGGCCGGCACCTGACCGAGTCGCTCGCCGCTGGCCGGATCGTGAATAGGCAGGGTGGCGCCGTTCGCGGCGCTAATCCAGCCACCGTCCACGTAGCAATGTTCCCGGAACAGGCTCGGGTCGCGCAGTTGCATGATCGTCTCCAGGGTAAGAAAGCGGCCATCGCGGGCGCCCTGGCCTTCGGGATACTACGAACACGATAGTCGGAACGCCCGGAGCGCAATACAATAGCGCGTTTGAACCTTCCCCCCAAAAGCAATAACTTGAACTCCATCGAACCGAAACGCCAACGGAGCCCTCGCACCGTGAAACTCCGCATGTTCCTGAGTGTTGTTCTGCTGGCAAGTCTGTGCGCCACTCCGATGGCCGGCTTTGCCGCACCGAGCGTACCTGAATCCACGCCCGCCACCACGCCGCCGCCGAAGCGCTTCAACTTCGCCGATGTGCGCCGGCGCGCCGAGGTGCTGGCCACCCAGCCCTATCAGGCACCGGCCAGCGAACTGCCGGCGTTCCTGAAGAACCTGGATTACGACCAGTACCGCGATGTCCGCTTCCGCGTTGAACGCAGCCTGTGGCGCGACCAGGCACTGCCCTTCGAGATCCAGTTCGCACCGCTCGGCTTCCTGTTCAACCAGCCGGTCGCTATCAACATCGTCAGCGACGGCGAGAACCAACCGGTTGAATACGCCAACGACCTGTTCGATTACGGCAAGAATCCGGTGCCGGACAACCTGCCCAAGGATCTCGGCTTTGCCGGTTTCAAGGTGCTCTATCCGCTGCACACCGACAGCCACTATGACGAGGTCGCGGTATTTCTCGGTGCCAGCTACTTCCGCGCCATCGGTCAGAACCAGAACTATGGCCTGTCGATGCGGGGTCTGGCGATCGATACCGGTCTGCCCAAGCCCGAAGAATTCCCACGCTTTCGCGAATTCTGGCTGGAACGGCCCGGCAAGGACGCCACCGAGCTGACCGCCTACGCGCTGCTGGACAGCCCGAGCGTCACCGGCGCCTACCGCTTTGTGATCCGCCCGGGCGTCAACACCCAGATCGAGGTCAAGGCCAACCTGTTCATGCGCGAGCGGGTGCAGAAGTTCGGCGTAGCGCCGCTGACCAGCATGTTCTTCCATGGCGCGCTGAATGAGCGCTTCTTTGACGACTTCCGTCCGCAGGTGCACGACTCCGACGGCCTGCTGATTGCCGCCGGCAACGGTGAATGGATCTGGCGGCCGCTGAACAACCCGACGCGGCTGCGCATCAGCGCCTATCAGGACAACAACCCGCGCGGCTTTGGCCTGCTGCAGCGTGATCGCGCCTTCGAGAACTATCAGGATCTGGAAGCCCAATACCACAGCCGGCCCGGGGTCTGGGTCGAGCCGATCGGCGACTGGGGCAAGGGCTCGGTCCAACTGATCGAAATTCCCAGCGATGCCGAGCGCTACGACAACATCGCCGCGCTCTGGGTGCCGGAAAAGCCGGTCGAGGCCGGTCAGCAGCTCGAATACCACTACCGGCTGACCTTCTTCCGCGACCTGCCCAGCCTGTCGTCGGGTGGCCGGACCCTGGCCAGCCGGGCCGGGGCCGGTGGCACGGGTGATCTGGATCACTCGCGGCGACGCTTTGTCATCGATTTCGGTGGCGATAATCTGACCCGGCTGCCCGCCGACGCAGCAGTGAACGCAGTAGTCAGCGGCTCGACCGGGCAGATTCAGAACGTGGTGGTGCACAAGAACCCGCAGACCCAGGGCTGGCGGCTATCTTTTGAACTGATGCCGCAGGATGATGCACCCTCGGAACTGCGCGCGTTCCTCAAGCTGGGCAACGATGTGCTGACCGAGACCTGGAGCTACCAGTGGACCAGCGTCAAGTGAGCGTAGCGCGGCCTTTTCTGCCGGCGGCGGCCGTCGAACTGGATGATGAGCAACTGCTCGACCGGCTGGGCGCCTATTGGGAAGCGCTGGGCGTCAGCGATCCGGCCCAGGCCAGCCAGCTTGCCGTGCGCAGCCTGCAGCGGCTGCGCAACCGACCGGGTGCGCCGGGCCCGAACCTGCTGGAGCAGGCCATAGTGGCGGCGGGTGCGCTGCTCGATGACTGGCTGATGACGGAACTGGCCCTGCAGCGGCGCGGTACAGCCCTGGCAGCGGCGCGGGCCGCGCTGCTCAGTGGTGCGGTGCCTGCTGACTGGCCGGCGGCGCTGCTGGCGGGATCGGGCATGCCAACGGCCCTGCTGGAAGCGCTGCGCGCCGCTCAGGCCCTGCCCGTGCCCGCTGCGCGTCCGGCGGTCATGCCCACGCAGCGTATCAGCCTGTTTTCCCTGCTGGGACCGCTGCGCCGGCTGGCGCGGCCAACCTCATCCACCTGACCGGAGCGACCCGACTGGAACCGTTCATGGCTAAACCCGCGCGGACTTCTATCATCGGACACACCCTGCGGCGGGTGGCGTTCTTCCTGCTCGCGACCCTGACCACACTGCTGGCGCTGGGGCTGCTGGCCAGCGCCTTCCACAGCGATGGCCTGAGCCCGATGGAACTGCTGCTGCTGCTGCTGTACACCATCCTGGTGGCCTGGATCAGCCTGTCGTTCTGGACTGCCTTCATGGGCTTTTTCATCATCCTGCTCGGTCGTGACCGCTGGGCAATCTCGCGCCAGCCGGGCACGCCGCCGGCTGCGAACGCACCGGCGCCGCGCACCGCAATCCTGATGCCGATCTACAACGAGGATTCCGAGCGGGTGTTTGCCGGCCTGCGCGCCATTCATCGCTCGCTGGCCGATACCGGGCAGCTGGCCGATTTTGATTTCTTCGTGCTCAGCGACACCCGCGATCCCGATGTATGGGTGGAAGAAGAACTGCGCTGGCAGGACATGGTGCGGGCGCTGAACGGCAAGGGGCGCATCTTCTACCGCAACCGGCCCGAGAACACCAGCCGCAAGAGCGGCAACCTGGAGGACTTCTGCACCCGCTGGAGCCGCCATTACCGCTACATGATCGTTCTGGATGCTGACAGCCTGATGCAGGGTGAAACCCTGGTGGAAATGGTGCGGCTGATGGAGCAGCACCCGGGCGTGGCGCTCATCCAGACCCCGCCGATCGCGGTCAACCGCAGCTCACTATTCGCGCGCATCCTGCAGTTTGCCGGGCGCATCTACGGGCGCATGTTCACCGCCGGCCTGAACTACTGGCAGCTCGGTGAGAGCAACTACTGGGGGCACAACGCCATCATCCGCGTGCAGCCCTTTCTCGATCACTGCGGCCTGCCCAAGCTGCCCGGGCGCGAGCCGTTCGGCGGCGAGATTCTCAGCCATGATTTCGTCGAGGCGGCGCTGCTGCGCCGGGCCGGCTGGGAGGTGTGGCTGGCCTATGATCTGGATGGCAGTTTCGAGGAGCTGCCGCCGACCCTGATTGACTACGCCAAGCGCGACCGCCGCTGGTGTCAGGGCAACCTGCAGCATCTGCGTCTGGCGCTGGCGCATGGCTGGAATGGCCTGAGCCGGCTGCATTTCTTCATGGGCGTCATGTCCTACGCCGCTTCGCCGCTGTGGCTGCTGTTCCTGATCGCGACCGGGGTGGAGGCTTTCATCCAGGCCCAGCAGCGGCCGGTGTATTTCTTTGGTGATAACTGGATGCCGGTGTGGCCGGTCTCCTTCGCCGTGGAAATGACCACCGTGC
>DAITNL010000072.1:0-14448 GCA_036834665.1 Candidatus Competibacteraceae bacterium
GACTATTACAGTTCGAGGTCACGCCTGAATTTTTCGTCGACCGTGACGCCGCCGATCGGCGCAGCCGTGATCAGACGCTGGAACGGGCGCGGGCCGATGGCGCCGATGCCTTTATCAATCGCCTGCGCAAGAATCTGCGTCATCTGGAACGCTGGGCGCAGCGCGAAGGCGTGCACTGTTACCGCCTGTATGATGCCGATCTGCCCGAATACGCGGTAGCGGTGGACCGTTACGAGCAGTGGCTGCATGTGCAGGAGTACGCACCACCGGCCAGTATCGATCCCGAGCGCGCCCATAGCCGTCTGGAACAGGTGCGGGCAGTGCTGCCAGCGCTGCTGGAATTGCCAGCCGAACAGGTCTTTCTCAAGGTGCGCCAGCGGCAGAAAGGTGCCGATCAGTACCAGAAGCACGATAGCCAGGGACGCTTTCATGAAGTCCGCGAGGGTGCAGCCCGCTTCCTGGTCAACTTCACCGATTATCTGGATACCGGACTGTTTCTCGATCACCGCACGACCCGGCAGCTAATCGCGGAACGGGCAGCGGGGCGGCGCTTCCTCAATCTGTTCGGCTATACCGGCACGGCTACGGTGCAGGCCGCGCTCGGCGGCGCCATCCAGACCACCACCGTCGATCTGTCGGCGACCTATCTGGACTGGGCAGCGCGCAACCTGGCGCTGAACGCCTGCAACGGCCCCCAGCATACGCTGATACGGGCCGATTGCCGGCAATGGCTGGCACAGGCGCGGGGCCGTTACGACCTGATCTTCATCGACCCACCGACCTTTTCCAATTCCAAACGCCTGCCGGACACGTTCGATGTGCAGCGCGACCACGTCGCCCTGCTGCGCCAAGCACTCACCCTGCTGGCACCGGGTGGACAACTGCTGTTTTCCACCAATCACCGCAAGTTCCGCTTCGATAGCGCAGCGCTGGCCGGCTGGCACATCGAGGATTGGAGCCGGCGCACCCTGCCGACCGACTTCGCCCGCGACCCGAAGATTCACCAGTGCTGGTGCATTCAGGCCACCTGAGTCCGGCTTCTAGGTCGTCGAGCGGTTAGGGTTGCGCCACAACACCTCGATACCGCCCTCGTCGCGGGCGAGAATCCGGCACATCACGAACAGCAGATCCGACAGACGGTTCAGGTAAACCCGGGCCTGCTCGCTGATCTCCTCATCACGCGCCAGCGACACTAGACGCCGTTCGGCGCGCCGGCAGATCGCCCGCGCCAGATGGCAATCTGCCGCTGCCCGTCCGCCACCGGGCAGGATGAATTCCTTCAGCGGTGGCAAATCGGCATTGAACTGCTCCAGATCGCTTTCCAACTGCGCTACATCCTCATCACGCACCGCCTGATAGCCGGGAATACTCAGCTCCCCACCCAAATCAAAGAGCTTGTGCTGCACGATCTGCAGGCATTCGCGCAGCGCCTCACGCACATCATGCACCAGCACCCGGCCGATCGCGCAGTTCAGCTCATCGACCGCACCGATTGCCTCGATGCGCGGGCAATCCTTAGCCACTCGCTCGCCATTCCCCAGACCCGTGCTGCCCTGGTCACCGGTGCGGGTGTAAATACGGGAAAGTCGGTTGCCCATCGTCATTTGCTCCTCGCGTCGTCACACACACATATATATAGGAATGAATCGAGCCTGAATGGCTCCAGCCTGCCCCGCAACCGCTCAGCCCGTTCGGCTTCACCGCCTGCCGTACCCCTGCCATCCTGGCCCAACGCGCTTCAGGCCGGGCACACCGCCATGTGCGCGGCTGATTGTACAGCGCACCGAGCGCTGCGTCCGTTATGAAGACTCAAGGCGCGTATCTGCTTTCTGCGAATCGCTCGCAAAAATAAGCCTATTTCAAAATATATTCATAACTTTCAATAAGTTGTAAAAAAACCATTTTAAATACAACTTATTGTTTTTAAATGAATTTTTTATTTATTAAAACCAAGTCGCCGCTGAAATCCACTATTTTTTGTGCAATATTTACAATCGTAATTGCTTATCATTTATAAAAATGAATAAAAAATTTAACATAATGTTTTTAAAAGGTTTTTTACTTTCTTGCCTAAATGAAATTTTTTTAATTAACTATTTGAATTTAAACAAATTTAAAAAAATTAAGCAGTGATCATTATTGAATTCAAAGCAGCAAAAAAATTATTTATTTGCCAATTAAGCAGTTGCAAAAAGAGCACACACCGTGCTTTCATAATCCCCAATGCTGTATAGCAGTAAGTTCCTGCCATAGACCGGACGCGGCTTCCGCACCGATCTAGGAACGTCAGGCGACACCGGGCCTCCAGGCTGGCACCCCTGGATCCGGAGTTGCTTAGGTTGGACCCGCGGCGACCGGGAATCATCCCGCCCGACCCTTGGAAGGGTCATCGCCGACTCGGAACCCGGGTCCATCGAGCACTTACAGATCGTACTGATCAAGATGGAGGTTCTCATGGAATCCACGGCATGCATCAAGGAGCGATTGACTCTGACCCTGAAATCGAGCCTGCTGTGCGCGGTGATGCTCATACCCGCAGCGGCCCTCGCTAATTCGCCGGAGACAGACCGTGTCGAACAATCGACCCTCGACGTGGTGCGGACAGCCCTGTCCGACACCGCTGCTGACTCTTCCACTCCCGCCACCCCTGCGCAGCAGCGCAGAATCAGCCGTCTCTCCGGACATATCCAGCGCAAGTACCGCGTATCCGAAACCAGCGCTGACCGCATCGTCTCGGCCGCCGTGCGCAGCGCCGAGCGCCACCAGCTCGCCCCGGAACTGATCCTGGCGGTCATCGCGGTCGAATCCACCTTCAAGGAACGCGCTGTCAGCCGCGCCGGCGCCCGCGGCCTGATGCAGGTCCTGCCCCGCGCCCACGGCAGGAAGATTCGCGAAATCGGCGGCACTCACCGCCTGTTGGAAGCCGACCAAAACATCCATGTCGGTACGCGGATCCTGGCGCAATACCTCGACCTGCATTCCGGCAACCTGCGCCGGGCGTTGCTGAACTACAACGGCAGCCTCGGCATGCGCCGTTCATCCTATCCGGAAAAGATCATGCGGGTTTATAACGACCTGCGTCAGGCCACCATCGAAGGCTGATACTCTGCCCGCCCCACCTTGCGTGGGGCGGCCTTGTCCTTAATCGACACCCTGACACCACAGCGTGCCGTCCACCCATCAGCCCCGCCAGCACCCGCATCACCAGGCATCTCGCCTATACTTCCCGTTGTGCCTTCCTGTAGCTTTCATGGCGACCCCTCACCTGGACCTTGCCGCATGGATCACGCAACCACCGATCTTTGCATACCGGTGAACATTCCCTCACACCTGACAGACCCGGCGCCTGTAGAACGCTGGAATCCACCCCTGACCGGCGTGCTGGATCTGTGTATCGCCCGCGACGGCACCTGGTATCACGAAGGCCGCGTCATTCACCGCGAGGCCCTGGTGCGTTTATTCGCCCGCGTCCTGCGCCGCGAAGATGACGGCCATCATTACCTGGTCACGCCAGTGGAAAAATGGCGCATCCGCGTAGAACTCGCGCCCTTCCGGGCCGTGCGCCTCGACGTCGAGGGCAGCGGCCATGACCAGTCACTGCACTTCACCACCAATCTTGGTGATACCGTCATCGCTGATAGTGCACACCCCTTGCAGGTTGAGTACCCGGTGCCCAGCGGAGAACCAGTGCCCCTGCTCCTGGTACGCGGTCGATTGCAGGCCCTGCTGACCCGGGCAGTCTTCCTGGAACTGGCCACGATCGGCGAAGCCGGCGAGAAGGGTCATTTCGGTGTCTGGAGCCGGGGCTGTTTCTTCAGTCTTGGCCAGCTCGATGATGCGGACTGACTGAGGGGATCGCGATGCACCATGCCCTGCTAGCCCTGCTGCGCACAGTGGTGCTCCTGCCGTCGATGCTGATGGTCCTGATCATCCGCGCTATTCAGTGGCTGGTGGCGCCGCTGGGCCTGCTGCTACAACTGCTGATCGCCACCCCGCTGGCTCTGCACCGGGTACGTCAGCCGCTGCGGCCACGCTTTATCCCGATCAATGAAGCGGAGTGGCCAGATGCAGCCTGGATCGAGATGCGCAATACCAGCGACGCGCTGCACGCCGATGGGTTTGTTGTCGCCGGCGACTTCCGCAACACCGATCTGATCCAAGGCGCGGTGCTGTGGCTGCGCCTATTCGGACAGCCCGGACACGGTGTGGTCGCGCTGGCCGCGCACCTGGAGTTCACACGCGGCATTCGCCCGTTGCGGCGCTTCATCACCTTCGCCAGCGGTTTTACTGATGGTCGTGTTCTGGAAACCAACAACCTGGATCTGCCTTACAGCCTGCCTGCGCCAGCCTATCTGGCACGCGTGCAACTCAAGGATGTCTGGGACGCGCGGGCGCTGTACAGCTTGCATCGCGGCCTGATCGCCAGCCTGGGCAAAACGCTTGATGCGGACTGGTTGACCGGTGTTCGTCATGATCCCCTGAACCTGCTCAGTCACGGCTATCAGCGTGAAGTTGAAGCGCTGGCCCGCACCGGCTGGCTGCGCCTGGATCCGGCCAGTGGTTTCTGCCGACTGACACTCCGCGCTGCACTGCGCGGTGTCTGGCATCAGGCCTGGCCGCTATCCAGCCTGTACCTGAACACCGCTCATCGGCAGGCCAGTGCACTGCTTGCGAGCCACGGACTGCAAGTCGCCGCAGTCACCGGCAGCGCTAGCAGTATTCTGGTCGAACAGCAACCGCTGCTGGCCGCAACTGCGGTGAGCACCGTCAAAGATGGCCATGACCTGCTCCAGTCCCTGCTCCAGCGCATCGATGCTGACGCCCTGCTCGACTCGGTCGTTGCAGAACTGGAAAACGGCCCAGATGGAATGCCATGCGTCCATGAAGTTCGCTATAGCTTCCAGGGCTATGCCGATCAGCCCGCGCGCCACATTCGCCGCCTGTGGAGCTTTGAACTGCTCCTCGATGTCCGCGCCGGCCGCATCGCCTGCACCGCCTGCGATCGCGATCACGAACAGGCCGCCGACCGTGCCGAATGGATCGCGCTCAGCGCGGAACCCCCGCTGCAACCCCTGATTTTGAGCAGCGAAGTACGCGATCTGAACCAGATTCTGCCCATGGCCTGGACACTGCTGCGCGAACAGGCCCCGGGCAAGCCGTTGTCTGCGGATTCAGCCTCGCTGTATCTCGGCGAGGATGGTCGGCCACGCTGGCAAATCGTCGCCTGGGACAGCGACGATCAGCCGCTGCAGATCCTGCTGGACGCGCGCTCGGGCATCCGTCTGACCGACTGAGCGCACACCCGACATGCGCTGCTCTACAATGGCCCTGCCTATACATCCGGATTCTGTTCATCCCTTGTCATTGAGGAAGTCATCCCATGCTGGAAGGATTTTCCGCATTTGTCGTCGGTTTGGCCGTACTGGCCATCATTCTGGTGTTCCTGGGCGTCAAATCGGTGCCACAGGGCATGGAATACACCGTTGAGCGCTTTGGGCGCTATACCGAAACCCTGCGCCCCGGCCTGAACCTGATCATCCCGATCATCGACCGCATCGGCCATAAAATCAACATGATGGAAACGGTGCTGGACGTACCCTCGCAGGAAATCATCACCAAGGACAATGCTATGGTGCGGGTCGATGGCGTGGTGTTCTATCAGGTGCTGGATGCCGCCAAGGCTGCCTACGAGGTCAATCAACTGGAGTTCGCCATCCTCAACCTGACCATGACTAATGTGCGCACGGTGATGGGTTCCATGGACCTCGACGAGCTGCTCTCCAAGCGCGATGAAATCAACAGCCGGCTGCTCAACGTGGTTGACGAGGCCACCACGCCCTGGGGTGTCAAGGTCACCCGCATTGAAATCAAGGATATCGCCCCGCCCAAGGATCTGGTCGATTCAATGGCGCGGCAGATGAAAGCCGAGCGGGATAAGCGCGCAGCGATCCTCACCGCTGAAGGCGAGCGACAGGCCGCCATCCTGGCTGCCGAGGGCCAGAAACAGGCCGCAATTTTGGAAGCCGAGGGCCGCAAGGAATCGGCGCTGCGTGATGCCGAGGCCCGTGAGCGCCTGGCCCAGGCCGAGGCTCGTGCCACGCTGATGGTCTCGGAAGCCATCAGCAAGGGCAGCGTGCAGGCAATCAACTACTTTGTGGCGCAGAAGTATGTGGAAGCGGTGGCGAAACTGGCCGCCGCGCCCAATCAAAAGGTCCTGCTGATGCCGCTGGACACTTCAGGGCTGGTCGGTACCCTGGCCGGGGTTGCTGAACTGGCCCAGGAGGCCCTGTCCAAGACCGGAGCCCGCTCGTGATCGACTGGCCGCTACAACCGGTTTACTGGAACTGGTGGCTGCTCGGCGTCATTCTGATGGCGATCGAGGCGCTCGTCCCGGGTTTCTTCTTCCTGTGGATGGGCGTAGCGGCGCTGCTGGTCGGGCTGGTGCTGGTACTGATACCGGATATGAGCTGGAGCTGGCAGGTGCTGCTGTTTGCACTATTGTCGGTCGGGTCGATTGTCGCCTGGCGCTTGCGGCTGCGGTACCACCCGACCCGTACCCGCGATCCCCTGCTCAACCGGCGCGGTCATCAGTACATCGGCCGGGTGTTCACCCTGGAAGCAGCGGTCGTCAACGGCCATGGCAAAGTCCGGGTCGACGATAGCTCCTGGAAAGTGCTGGTCGATCAGGATTGTCCGGCTGGCACCCGGTTACGCATCATCAGTGTCGATGGTGTGATGCTGCGCGGCGTCATCGATGCCCCGGCTGAACCGGCGCTGGCACCCCATACCCACTCTCAACCTTAACTCAAATTCAGACGAGACGAGTCATGTCTTCGATTGCCTTGATCACCGGCGCTACTTCTGGCTTTGGCGCCGCCTGTGCCCGGCGCTTTGCTGCTGCGGGCTGGGCCCTGGTGCTGTGCGGCCGCCGCCAGGACCGTCTGGAACTGCTGCGCGCTAAACTGGCCACGACCGTGCCGGTGCATGCCTTTGTGCTCGACGTGCGCGACGAGGCGGCGGTCAATGCCGCCCTGACCGCCCTGCCGGCTGAGTTTGCCGCCGTGGATCTGCTGGTCAACAACGCGGGTTTGGCCCTGGGCCTGGAGCCTGCCCAGCGTTGCGACATGGTCGACTGGCATACCATGATCGACACCAACATCAAGGGCCTGCTGTACTGCACCCGGGCGATTCTGCCGGGGATGATCGCGCGCGATCGGGGTCACATCGTCAATATCGGCTCGGTGGCTGGCACCTATCCCTACCCCGGTGGCAATGTCTATGGCGCCAGCAAGGCCTTCGTCAAACAGTTCTCGCGCAATCTGCGCGCCGATCTGCTCGGCAGCCGGGTACGGGTCAGCAACCTGGAACCGGGCATGGCGGAAAGCGAATTTTCGCAGGTGCGCTTCAAGGGGGATGAACGTCAGGCGGCGCAGGTTTACGCCGGCACCGAACCGCTGCGTCCGGAGGATATTGCCGATATCGTGTTCTGGGTAGCGACCCGCCCGGCACACGTCAACATCAACAGCGTCGAAGTGATGCCGGTGTGCCAGGCGTTCGCTCCATTTGCGGTCAGCCGCAACCACCCAGACGGAAACTGAGCGCTACTTCTGCTCAGTGACCAGATCGCCGCCGCTAAAATCGGACATGCTCGCCGACACGGGGTTGACCATGGGCCGGCGGCGATCCAGCCCAGCCGCCGCATCCCGCTCCTGACACAGACGCGTCCATATCAGGCTGGTCAGTCGATAGTAGATCACGAAGGCAGCCAGGAATGCGTAAAACTGCACGGACTCGGGTATGCCGATCCACCAGGCTCCCACCCCGAGCGCGCCACTCGCGGCACTCAGAGCCAACATGCGAGCGGTCACTTGGCCATCGGACAGGCCACGACTGAGCAACAGATGGTGCAGGTGCTGGCGATCGGGATTAAACGGGCTTTGCCGGGCACGAATCCGCCGCAGCATGACCGTCACCGTATCCATCAGCGGTAACCCCAGAATCCACACCGCCGTTATCGGTGCTATCACCCGCTGCTCGCCCTGCGACAGATGCACGACAAACCAGCTCAGGGCAAAACCCAGCATCATGCTACCGGCATCGCCCATGAACACGCTCGCGCGCGCCCGCCCGGGATGACGCAGGTTGAAGCAAAGGAAACCCACGATCGCCAGCGCCAGCACCAGCAGGGTTTGGACATCCTCAACATGCATTATTGGCCCGGTCGCAGCCGCAGCGACCAGCCACAGCACGGCGATCAGCGCCACGCCACCGGCCAGCCCGTCCAGTCCATCGATCATGTTAATAGCGTTGACCACGCCGACCACACTAAAGATCGTGAAGGGAATCGCCACCAGACCGAGCGCGACCGTACCCAGACCCAACAGGTCACCCAGATCGTTGAGCTGGATGCCCGCTCCCAGCGCCATTAACAGCACAGCGACGATTTCAAACAGGAAGCGGCTTGCAGGACGGACTGCATGCAAATCATCGTAGAGACCAACCAGAGCCATCAGCCAGGTGCTCAGCAGGAAGATGGCATAGGCATCGATTCTCTGAGGCAATAGCAGAATGCCCACGCTTGCGGCAATGCACATGGCGATGCCACCAGTCAGCGGCACCGGACTGTGATGGTGCTTGCGGGTAGAAGGTCGATCAACCCAGCCCCAAGCCAGCGCCGGTCGACTCAGCAGGAGGATCAATCCCACGCTGCAGAAAAATGCCATGAAAAGCGACCCGTACTGCTCGGTGAATAGATGCATCGGCATACTCTTGAGTAGTTTGGAGGCCTGGATCGTCACGGCAAATGCGCTGCTTCGGCCTCTCTTATCGCACAATACGAAGGTGATTATTGTCGGCTTCGCCGACACCCCAATCCTGGTTGTATTGAATTAAAACCTTCAAACTCAGCAGGTTTCGGCATGGGAGGATAATCGACACATACCTTCGATGCAACATGATTGATTCAAACGAGACCAGGATCCACAGCCGTTCGCATCACTTGAACACTCAACCCTCGTCAAGAATAGCGCCTTTTATATCCTTACAACAACAATCAATGTCTCATAAAAAACACAACAGGTCCTGCCATTGCTGAACGCAGGTGCCTGAAATTCACCTAGAATTCCGCGGGTCGGGCTTCAACCTGACTTTTTCAGTCCACAATAGCGGTCCAAGCCCAACCCACCAACCGGAGGCAGCGCCTCAGGCACCGCGCAGGATGCGACGTTCGCGCAGGTCGTTCAACACCCGCTCCACGCAGAGTTCCACCGAATCGCGCTCGGTGTCGATCACCAATTCCGGACGCTCGGGCGGCTCGTAGGGTGAATCAATACCGGTGAAATCCTTGATCACCCCGGCGCGAGCCTTGGCATACAGACCCTTGGGATCACGGCGTTCGCAGGCTTCCAGCGAGGCATGCACATAAACCTCGATGAATTCGCCCTCCGGGACCAGTGCCCGCACCATGGTGCGATCAGCACGGAAGGGCGAAATGAAGGCGGTGATCACGATCAGACCGGAATCAACGAACAGCGCCGCCACTTCGCCGATGCGGCGGATATTCTCTACCCGGTCAGCAGTGGAAAAACCCAGATCCTGATTGAGGCCATGGCGGACATTGTCGCCATCGAGCAGGTAACTGTGATAGCCGCGCTGGAACAGACGCTGCTCCAGGGCATTGGCCAGAGTCGATTTGCCCGAGCCCGACAGACCGGTTAGCCAGATCACGCAGGGCCGCTGCGCCTTTTGATTGGCACGCTGGCGCTTGCCAACCTTGTGTTCGTGCCAGACCACGTTGCGCGACTTGTCGATCAGCGCCTGGGTCACCGGGCGCACGATCATGCCCGCGCCAACAGTGATATTGCTGATGCGGTCGATCAGGATGAAGCCACCGGTGCCGCCGATCTCATCGTAGGCATCGAAGGGGATCGGCTGGTTGAGACTGAAGCGGCAATAGCCGATCTCGTTCAGGCCGAGTTCGTCGGCGCGCTGGTGCTCCAGCGAATTGACGTCGATGCGATGGTGCAGCACGGTGGGCGTCGCCGGCAACAGCCGGGTGGCCAGCTTTAGATCATACTGGCGGCCCGGCAACAGCGGCGCATCGGCCATCCAGACCACGCGGGCGTCGAAGGCATCGGCCACCGCCGGCAGCTTGTCGGGATGCACCAGCAGATCGCCGCGGCTGATGTCGATCTCATCGGCCAGAGTCAGAGTCACCGCCTGACCGATAGCGGCCTGATCGACATCGCCCTCGGCGGTGACGATGCGCTCGACACGGCTGCGCCGCCCCGAGGGCAGCGCTACGATTTCGTCACCAGGACGCACCTGACCGGCGGCGATGGTGCCGCAAAAACCACGAAAATCCAGATGCGGCCGGTTGACGTACTGCACCGGAAAGCGGAAATCACGCAGGTTGTAATCGGCGTCAATCTTGACCTGTTCCAGATGCTGTAACAGGGTCGGCCCCTTGTACCAGGGCATCGCCGTCGAGGACTGGACCACGTTATCGCCGCGCAACGCCGAAACCGGGATGCAGCACACTTCGCGCACGCCGAGCTTGGTCACAAACTCCTGATAATCCTCACAGATGCGCGCGAACAACGCTGGGTCGTGACCGACCAGGTCCATTTTGTTGACCGCCAGCACCAGATGGCGAATGCCAAGCAGCGAGACAATGAAACTGTGACGACGGGTCTGGGTCTGCACGCCTTTGCGGGCATCGACCAGCAGAATGGCCAGTTGCGCAGTCGAAGCGCCGGTGGCCATGTTGCGCGTGTATTGCTCGTGGCCGGGCGTGTCGGCAATGATGAACTTGCGCTTCTCGGTGGAGAAATAGCGGTAGGCGACATCGATGGTGATGCCCTGCTCGCGCTCCGACTGCAGGCCATCCACCAGCAGCGCTAGGTCGAGTTCCTCGCCGGTGGTGCCGTACTTGGTGGTATCGCGGCGCACGGCGGCCAGTTGATCCTCGTAGATCAACTGGGTGTCATACAGCAGGCGACCGATCAGCGTGCTCTTACCATCATCGACGCTGCCGCAGGTGATGAAGCGCAGCAGGTCCTTTTGCTCGTGGGTTTTCAGGTAGGCCTGGATATCGGTTTCGATCAGGGGGGAGGCGTGTGACATGGCTTCAGGTTCCCGCGGGTGTCCGGTCAAAAATAGCCTTGGCGCTTCTTCTCTTCCATGGAACCGGCCGCATCATGGTCGATCAGCCGCCCCTGGCGCTCAGAGTGGCGGGTCAGCAGCATCTCCTGGATGATCTCGGGCAGCGTGGTGGCATTTGAGTGAATGGCTCCCGTCAGCGGGTAGCAGCCAAGGGTACGAAAGCGCACCCGTTCCAGACGCGGCGTCTCGCCCGGTGCCAGCGGCATGCGCTCGTCGTCAACCATGATCAGGGTGCCGTCACGCTCGACCACCGGCCGTTCGGCAGCAAAGTACAGCGGCACGATCGGGATATTTTCCAGGTAGATGTACTGCCAGATATCCAGTTCGGTCCAATTGGAAAGTGGAAACACGCGGATGCTCTCACCCTTGTGTACCCGACCGTTGTACAGGTTCCACAGTTCTGGACGCTGGTTCTTGGGATCCCAGCTATGGTTGCGGTCGCGGAACGAGTAGACCCGTTCCTTGGCCCGCGAGCGTTCCTCGTCGCGGCGGGCGCCACCGAAAGCGGCATCGAAGCCGTAGCGGTCCAACGCCTGCTTGAGCGCCTGGGTTTTCATCACATCGGTATGCACGCGGGAACCGTGGCTGAACGGGTTGATCCCGGCGCGCACACCGTCCTCGTTAGTGTGCACGATCAGCTCCAGTCCCAGCTGCCGCGTCTGCTCATCGCGAAACTTGATCATCTCGCGAAATTTCCAGGTCGTGTCGACGTGCAGCAGCGGAAACGGCGGCTTACCGGGATAGAATGCCTTCAGCGCCAGATGCAGCATCACCGCGGAATCCTTGCCGATCGAGTACAGCATCACCGGCTTTTCAAACTCGGCGACGACCTCGCGGATGATATGGATGCTCTCGGCTTCGAGCTGTTTGAGATGAGTCAAGCGATAGGAGGAGTCCATGGGGTCCAGTACGTTGGATATGAAACGGGAAGCGGCGCACGGGCCGGTTAATAACATGCGATTCTACCGATCTCAGTCTTAACAAAAAAGACTGGTTATAGAAAATATTTTTCTCAATAACATTTTGTTATATATCTATGCTGAGCAGGCATTCGGTTAGCTGGATTCTGGCCTTTATCGCCCCGCTGGTGCTGGCGGCGGCATGCGCTAACCATGGCAACAGCGGTACCGGCATATCGTCGGCTCCCGCGGATTTGGTTGCCCTGAACAGCGCCATCAATCAGCAGGGGCAGTTCTGCGCACGCGATTACTGTCTGGAAGACTGGCCCGAAACTGCCGAACTGGACACGCTCACCGAGTGGGATTGCAAGGCCTACGCCGTGGCCAAAGCGGCGCGCTTGCTAAGCATCGGTTATGCGCCGACACGGCTGGAGTATGTGCTGATTGACGGTCCGCCGCTGCGGGTCACGCATGCCGCGCTGCTGGTGGACGGACGCTGGGTGCTGGATATCGGCGTGCGCTGTCAGGTGTGTGAACTGGACCAGTTCCGGGCCGGGTTGCGGGTCAGTGGACGCCTGCCGGTGACCGAACTGCCTTATCTGCGCCGGGCACTGCGCGCGGCGGGATCCTGAGCAGTTGCCCAATCATGGAACCCGCCCGCTGGGATCATGCTACAACGCAAAGGGATTCTGCTGGTTTTCCGGTGGAATCTCACGCGGCGGCGGCACAGGCCGCTCGGCGACAGTTTCGCTGGATGAGCGATCGGGCTGTTCACGCTGCCGCGATTGGCGCGATTCTTCCTTGAGAGGACGATGCAGGAACAACGCCGCTAGGAACGCTGTGAACGCTGCGTTGGCGGGAATGTGCAGATTAAAGTCCACCAGCGTGTGCAACATCATCAGTAACAGAGCAATACCGGCGCCTACCTGAACAAAGCGAAACGGCTGCCAGTCGCCATGCTTCCACACCCGCCCCCACTGACGCAGGTACAGCAGCAGCCAAAAGGCGATCAGCAGTATTGCCGACAGACCATTGCCCAGTATCCACTCCAGGTAATCATTATGGGCATGATTGATCGTGAGTCCGGGAAAATCGATTGGATGAAAGCGATGCATCACCGCCTGATAGGTCCCCGCACCAGTACCAAAGGGAAAGAACTGGCCGATCGCCTGCAGCGTTGCCTCGAAGATCTTCACGCGCCCATCCTCCATCGGATCGGCATAGGTGAAGCGACTCCACACCGGCGCCAGCCCGATCAGGCTCGCCAGCCCGATGCCCGCTGCGGTAAAGGTCCCGATCAGGCCATAGACATTGCGCCCACCCAGGCGGTTGGAAAGCAATAGGGTACACAGCAGAATTCCCAGCATGGCCATGCTCACCCCGGTGCGCGAACGGGTAAAAATCAGCCCCAGCAGGATCACCAGCGCCGCCAGTCCAAACAGAACCGCACGATTGAGCCGCGCCACGCTGAATCGGGCCAGCCATTGGCGCAGGCCACGCCGCCGCCCAACATGGTATCGTGTGCCGTGGCCAACCGTCGCCACCAGCAAGGCCAAAGCCAGCGGCAAGGCCATCTCCAGCAGTCCAGCGAGACTATTGCGGTTGACGTAGGTGCCGACGGCACTGCCCGCCATCCAGGTATTGCCTAGCCGAAACAGACTGTCGGGACCATCGCCATACTGGATCAGGCCCAGTAGGGCCTGCCCAACGGCCATGCCCAAAAAAACCAGCACCAAGATCAACAGCCGCTGTTCATCCAGACGGCTGGCCACGATAAATACCGCCAGCGGTGGCAGCAGCGCCAGCCAAGCCGCCTCTGTCGCACTGGGAATCAGTGAAATCGCGCGCCAGTCAAAACCAGCACCCGCATCCCCCACCTGGCGCAGCGCATCTGCATAGAATGCGCGCCCCGGCAGATCGGCCCACAATGCCATCGGCACCGGCAGCAGTTGCGCCAGCGGCAGCAGCAACACCAGACCGAGAAACACCCGCAGCGGCCAGGACAGCGCCTGCCCTGTTGCCAGCGGCTTCCAGGCCAATCCGGCCAACAGCAACAGAGCCGCCAGTTCCATAATCAGCAAGGGCAAAGGCCGGTAACCACCGCGAAACAACGGCGCGAAGATCAGCAGCGCACCCAAGCCATAAAAAAGAACCGCGCCACTGAATGTAGCGCGGCTGGAATCGGCACTCGCACGCGTGCGAGTGCGCTCTTTGCTATCCATCTGAATTTATGGCGAACTGGGCGGATTGTCGCTCTTATTGCTCTCAGCGACGGCAACGGTGGCCACGGCTACCGCACCAACAATACCAGCCGTAGCTGCTGCACCTAACCCAAACAAGCCACCCGCAGCAGCAGTACCCGCAGCAGCAGTACCCGCAGCAGCGG
>DAITNL010000073.1:0-14106 GCA_036834665.1 Candidatus Competibacteraceae bacterium
GCCTACGAAGGTCCACAGTTCATCCAGTTCAGGACATCATCCGGTTACAGTAGCTGCCAGCGGCGGCATATTCAGGGCTTTTTTTCAGACAGGCGTCACCGTGTTGCACGACACGCCAAAGGTCCGGCTCAGCCCGCGCAGACAGCGTAAGGTCCGGGTTACCAAGGTCGTACCCTTCGTGGAAAACGTTGATTCCGTCAGTCTAGAGCATCCAAGTTTGAACCACTGCCCAACATTCTGCATTAGGCCACTACCCATAACCGGGAATATGAGCTTTTATGGAATACGAATGGGATGAAAACAAAGCGGTAACTAATCTGTCTAAACACGGGGTTTCCTTCCCGGAAGCAAAAACGGTTTTTGATGATCCGCTATACGTGGATTTTTACGACCCTGACCATTCCTACAGAGAGCATCGTTTTATTCTATTGGGCGAATCAGCACAAGGTAGGTTATTGTTTGTTTCCTATGTGGAGCGAAACAATATTATTCGCTTGATTAGCGCAAGAGAAGCAACACTATCGGAGCGGAAAGCGTATGAGCAAAATTGAAGCAGAAGACGAGTTGCGGTCAGAGTACGATGTACAAAGTTTGCAGGTCAGAAAGTTAGGCCCTGGGCGCAAAAAATTTTGTGATACGGTCCGTCTGGAACCTGACATCATTGCTGCATTTCCAAATGCAGAAGCAGTCAACGAGGCGCTAAGATATTTAATTGAAGTAGCCAAGCGTTCAGCTAGCCTGACCAAACGATCCAGTTGACCGCCGCTATCGCGGCGGGCAACGATCTAGCGGGTACGCCGACAGAGGGCCAGCCACAGCCCGATCACGCCCCGCCGGCGGTGGCCTACGAAGGTCCACAGTTCATCCAGTTCAGGACATCATCCGGTTACAGTAGCTACCAGCGGCGGCATATCCAGGACTTTTTTCAGCCAAGCGTCACCGTGTTGCGCGATACGCCAAAGGTCCGGCTCAGCCCGCGCAGACAGCGTAAGATCAGGGTTACCAAAGTCGTACCCTTCGTGGAAAACGTCGATCCCGTCAGTCTAGAGCATCCACATTTGAACCACTACCGCGGATTTGCAATTAGGCACGACCCGCCTCCTGAACCAGTGTCGTCACAGCAGGTCGATTAGCGGCGCGGCGTTTGGCACGCGCATCGAATACATTCTTCAGCGCGATCAGACAGCCCAGACCAATAAATGCACCCGGCGGCAGAATCGCCAGTAAAAAGCCACGATAATCATCCACCAGATGCAGGGTCAGATGCGGCCCCAGAGTCGTACCAAACAGCAGATCCGCCTGACCCAGCAGCGTACCCTGACCAATTGCCTCGCGCAGCGCACCCAGCAGCACCAGCGCCAGCGTGAAACCCAACCCGGTAGCAATCCCGTCCACCGCCGACTTGGCCACACCATGCTTAAAGGCAAACGCCTCGGCGCGACCAATCACACAGCAATTGGTCACAATCAGCGGAATAAAAATCCCCAGCACCGTATACAGCGCCGGCAGAAAGGCATGCATCGCCAGTTCCACCGCTGTCACCACGCAGGCAATCACCATCACAAACACCGGAATGCGCACCTCGGGCCGCACCAGATGGCGAATCAGCGAAATGGCGACATTGGACATCAACAGCACCAGCGTAGTCGCCAGACCCAGACCCAGAGCATTGACCACCGAATTTGACATCGCCAGCAGCGGACATAGCCCGAGCAGCGCCACAAAGCCGGTGTTCTGGGTCCAGACCCCATTCTTGAAAATATGCCGATAATCGGTTTCGCTCATGATTTCCGCTCCTGAGTCGGGTCCGCTGCCGGGGCGAACAAGGCATCACGATGATCACGGACGTATTCGAGGAAACGGCGGGTCGCCTTGACCACCGCGCGCGGCGTGATCGTCGCCCCGGTAAACTGGTCGAAACTGCCGCCATCCTTCTTGACCTTCCAGCCATCCAGAACCGGATTGCTCAGCGACTTGCCGGCAAAACCGAGAATCCACGGCGCGCGCTTCTCGTCAATCGCATCGCCCAGGCCCGGCGTTTCCTTGTGCGCCAGCACCCGCACCCCGGCCAAGGTACCATCGGCATACACGCCCACCAGCAGCTGAATTGGCCCGCTGTAGCCATCCGGCGCTACCGGCGTAGCGAACAGCGCTACCGGCTGGCCGGCCTTGCGCGCCCGGTACACCGTCACCGGCTGATCGGTGCCCAGCCACTCCGGCGCCACCACCTCCAAGTGATCCTCGGTGATGCGATTATCATAGCGATCCGCTGGCACTAACTGGTTCAGAGTCGCTTCCAGCGCCGCCCGCTGGGCCTCGGCGATGGTGTCCCTGGTACCGTTATAGGTGATCGCCACCAGAGCAGTACCCACCACGGCAAAGCCGGTCAGAATCAGAGCGGCAATGCCCATACTGCGCGCCAGGGTCTTCATCCGCGCCGTGCTCCAAAAACCCGGGGCTGGGTGTACAGATCAAGGGTTGGGGCGGCGATATTCATCAGCAAAATAGCGAAGGCCACGCCATCGGGATAGCCGCCAAAGGTACGGATCACATAGACCAGCACGCCAATGCCCGCACCATAGAGCAGTCGGCCGCGCGGCGTGGTGCTGGCGGTCACTGGATCGGTGGCGATGAAGAAAGCGCCGAAAATCGCCGCACCACTCCATAGATGAAACCAGGGCGGCGCATAGTGCTGCGGATCGGCCAGATAAAAAACCGTCGCGATCAACAGCAGTCCGCCGATCATGCCGACCGGAATGCGCCAATCGGCAGCACGGGTGTAAACCAGCCACAGCCCGCCGCCGAGAAAGCCCAGCGCCACCCATTCCCAGCCATGCCCGGCCACCAGCCCGAACACCGGACTGTTGCGCACCTCGCTCACGCTCTGCCCCAGACCCAGCCGGGTGCGCAGCACATCGAGCGGCGTCGCCCCGGTCAGCGCATCCGGCGTGATACCCGCCGGCAGCACGCCGCCAAAAATCGCCCGGGCGCTCTCGAACAGGTCCAGCGCCGCCGGCTGGCCCAGACCATGCGGCACCAGCCAACTGCTCATCTCGCGCGGAAAGGAAATCAGCAGCACTACATAGCCGATCATCGCCGGGTTGAACGGGTTGTAGCCCAGGCCACCGTACAGATGCTTGGCCAGCACGATCGCCGCCAGCACGCCGATGACCGTTAGCCACCAGGGCGCCAGCGGCGGCAGTGCCACCGCCAGCAGCCAGGCGGTGACCACAGCACTGTAATCGCCCAGGTACAGAGCCAGCGGCTTGCCACGCATCAGCAGCAGCAACGCTTCCGCCGCCAGCGCCACCACAGTCGCCAGCAGCAGATTGAGCAGCACGCCCCAGCCAAAGAACCACAGCAGCGCAGCAATGCCAGGCAGCATCGCATACAGCACGCGGCGCATCACCTGGCCAACGCTGGTGTCCTGCAGAGTGTGTGGAGAAGTGATCGTCCGGAAACGCATCGTCAATCAACCCTGCGCTGCATCGCTGCCGGCGGTCGCCGGTGCGGTAACGGATTCACGCGCCGAGCGGGCGCGGGCCACCGCTGTTTCCAGCGGCACCTGGGCACTCTCGCTGACCGGAGCTGCCGCCTTGGCGGGAGCTTTCTGGCGCAGCTTGGCCTCACGCTCCTGCTTCTCGCGCTCCAGCCGTTCGACGCGCGCCTGATGGCGCTGCCGGGCCAGCTCGGCTTTCTGTTTTTCCTTCTCCTGCGCCCAGATCTCGTTCTTGGCAAAGCGGTAGTACTGCACCAGCGGGATGTGGCTGGGGCAGACATAGCTGCAACAACCGCACTCGATGCAACTGAACAGTTGATAATCCTGGGTCTTGTCAAACTCGCGGGCGCGGGCGTGCCAGTACAACTGCTGCGGCAGCAGATTGGCGGGGCACACCTCCACACAGGCGCCGCAACGAATGCAGGGTAAGGCCGGCTGTTCTGCCGGTAAGTCGGCAGCACCGGCAATCAGGATGCAGTTGGCGGCCTTGGTCACCGGCACTTCGTCGCTGTGCAGGGCAAAACCCATCATTGGCCCGCCCATGATCAGCCGCTCGGCGCCTTCGCGATAACCGCCCGCCCAGTCGATCAGGGCGGAAAATGGCGTACCGATCAGCGCCTCGACATTGCCCGGCTGCTGCACATGGCCGGTGACGGTCACGATGCGCGAGATCACCGGCTCGCCATGATTCACGGCGCGATGCACGGTATAGGCGGTAGCGACGTTAAAGCACTGCACGCCGATATCGGTCGAGCGGCCCTTGATCGGTGCTTCCTTGTTGGTGAGCAGCTTGGTGAGCTGCTTGACATCGCCGCTCGGATAGCGGGTTGGCACCGCGCGCACCTGATAACCGGTGCCCGCGCAGGCCACGTTCATGGCCGCAATGGCGTCCGGCTTGTCCTCCTCGATGCCAATCAGTACCTCGCGCGGATTGAGCAGATGCGCCAGGATATGAATGCCGGCGACGATCTCCGCCGCTCGCTCGCGCATGATCCGATCGTCGCAGGTAATCCACGGCTCACACTCGGCACCGTTCAGGATCAGGTGTTCGAGACGCTCGCAGTGGCCGCTCAGATTCATTTTCACTGCGCTAGGAAACACGGCCCCGCCCAGCCCGACCACGCCGCTGTTGCGAATCCAGTTGCGCAGGTCGCTCGGATGCATCTGGCGGTAATCGACGGCTTGCCGGTCGATCCAGCGCTCTTCACCATCACTGTCGATTACCACGCACCAGTCCGCCAGGCCGGATGGATGCGGCACCGGCACCGGCTCCAGCGCCGCCACCACGCCCGAGGTCGGCGCATGCACAGCGGCGCTGATATAGCCATCGGCCTGAGCGATCATCTGCCCCTTCAGCACCCGGTCGCCCGGCTGGACCAGCGGCTTGGCTGGATTGCCAATGTGCTGGCGCAGCGGCACCAGGAGACGCGGCGGCAGCGGCGGGGTCTGGATCGGGGTCTGGTTGGATTCGGTCTTGTGGCGGACGGTTTTCAGCCCGCCATGAAAGGCAAACAGTCCACTCATGCCGCGACCTGCTCCGCTGCACGGCGGGGCTCGGGCATCGGCAGCGGATAGCTCCATTTCCAGGTGCCGATGTTCTGCGCAACCGGCAGCATGTCGATGCAATCCACCGGACAGGGCGCCAGGCACAGCTCACAGCCGGTGCATTCGCGGGCGATCACCGTGTGCATGTGCTTGGCGGCACCGAGAATGGCATCAACCGGGCAGGCCTGCAGGCACAGCGTGCAGCCGATGCAGTTCTGCTCGTCGATCACCGCGAGCATTTTCGGCTTTTCGGCGCCATTCTCGGGATTGAGCGGCTTAGGATCGCGACCGAGCAGTTCAGCCAGAGCAATAACGCCGCCCTCACCGCCTGGCGGGCACTGGTTGATATCGGCCTCGCCGGCGGCGATCGCTTCGGCATAGGGCCGGCAGCCCGCATAGCCACACTGGCCGCACTGGGTTTGCGGCAGGATCGAGTCGATCTGTTCGACGATCGGATCGCCCTCGACCTTGAAGCGCACAGCAGCAAAACCCAGCAGCAGACCTGAAGCCGCTGCGAGCAGGCCCAGTGAGAAAATATCAACAATCATGGCGTTAACCCCGTACCAGTCCAGCAAAACCCATGAAGGCCAGCGACATCAGGCCCGCAGTGATCAAGGTGATGGCCGGGCCGCGAAAATGCACCGGCACATCCGCGACCGCGATACGCTCGCGCATGGCTGCGAACAGCACCATCACCAGTGAAAAGCCCACCGCAGCACCAAAGCCATACAGCGCCGAGGCGATAAAATCATGCCGCGCCTGCACGTTCAGCAACGCCGCCGCCAGGACCGCGCAGTTGGTGGTAATCAGCGGCAGGTAAATGCCCAGCGCCTGATAAAGCAGCGGGCTGGTCTTGTGCACCACCATCTCGGTAAATTGCACCACCACGGCGATCGCCAGAATGAAGGCGATGGTGCGCAGATATTCCAGACCCAATGGAATCAGCAGGTAATGATCGGTGAGATAGGCGCAGATCGAGGACAGGGTGAGCACAAAGGTCGTCGCCAGGCCCATGCCCATGGCGGTTTCCAGCTTGCGGGAAACGCCCATGAAGGGACACAGGCCAAGGAACTTCACCAGCACGTAGTTGTTGACCAGGATGGTCCCGAGCAGAATCAAGGCATATTCTTTCATGACGCGCAGCGCTCAGGCAGGAGAAATACGCAAGTGTGGACACGCGGGGCGTGGTATCGCCATGACGATTGGCAAAATCTGACCCGCCATCAATCTATCAGACTGAGCAATGGGCCGTCATCCTGTCAGCGACAGAGAGTGGCAAATCCCGCGACCGGTGCGCGGCAGCGGGATGGGGGGATCACGAATTGAAAGGATGCGACCGGCCAGGAGCTGCCATTCAGGCTGTAGCCGCGCCACTCAGCAGCAGGAATTCCATGAGCGCCTTTTGCGCGTGCAGACGGTTTTCGGCCTGATCCCAGACCCGGCTCTGTGGACCGTCGATCACCTCGGCGCTGACTTCCTCGCCACGGTGCGCCGGCAGACAATGCAGGAACAGCGCATCCGGCCGGGCCTGCGCCATCACGTCGGCATCGACCTGATAGTCGGCGAAATCGCGCATCCGCCGCGACTGCTGTTCCTCCTTGCCCATGCTCGACCAGACATCGGTGGTCACCAGATCAGCGCCGCGCGCGGCGGCACGCGGATCGCGCAGCAGCACCACATGGCCGGCAGCCCGTTGCAGCAGTTCGGTATCCGGCTCGTAGCCCGGCGGCACCGCGATGCGCAGATGAAAATCGAACTGGCAAGCAGCGCCCAAATAGCTGTTGCACATGTTGTTGCCATCGCCGATCCAGGCCACGGTGCGCCCGCGGATATCGCCGCGATGTTCGATAAAGGTCTGAATATCAGCCAGCAACTGGCAAGGATGGTTGTGGTCGGTCAGGCCATTGATGACCGGCACGCTGGAATAGGCGGCGAAGCGTTCGATCTTTTCATGCTCAAAGGTGCGGATCATGACCAGATCGACCATGCTCGACAGCACCCGGGCGGTATCCTCGATCGGCTCACCGCGCCCAAGCTGAGTGTCGCGCGGTGACAGGAAAATGGCGCTGCCACCGAGCTGGGCGATGCCGGCTTCAAAGGAGATCCGGGTGCGGGTCGAAGCCTTCTCGAAGATCATGCCCAGCACTTTCTGTGGAAAAGGCGCGTAACGCTCTCCCCGCCGATGCAGTGTTTTCAGTTCGGCAGCACGCTGTAACAGGGCGCGCAACTCTGCCGGGGTCAGGTCGAACAGGCTGAGAAAGTGGCGTTGTTTCATTTAATATGATCGCGTGAAGATCCCGAATTGCTGGCAATCCGGGTGGTGGTCGCCCGCCGGCTTGCGGACCGCACGCGCAGCGACGCGAACCGTTCGCAAGCCGTTCTCCAAAACCAAAGCGGCAGCTCTAAAGCAAGCTGCCGCTGCAGTTATTATAAATGAAATTTTGACCAGACGCGCCGCCGATTTCCACCCCCGATCATCCACGACCCGCGTCATCGCCCCGGAGATACCGTCATCATGGACGCCCGATTTTGTCCCCGCTGCGGACAGGCTTTGCAGAGCCTGCCACTCAACGGTCAGTCGCGCCTGCGCTGTATCGCCACCGACTGCGGCTATGTGCACTGGGATAACCCGCTGCCGGTAGTCGCCGCCATTGTCGAGATGGACGGTGCGGTGATTCTGGCGCGCAACCGCGACTGGCCGGAGAAGATGTACGGCCTGATCACCGGCTTCCTGGAAAAAGCCGAAAGCCCCGAGGACGCGGTGCTGCGCGAGGTGTGGGAGGAATTGGGCCTGCGCGCGACCGCCGCGCATTTCATCGGCTATTACCCGTTCTTTGCCCAGAATCAGCTGATTCTGGCCTTTCATGTTCCGGCCACGGGCGACATCGTCCTGGGCGAGGAACTGGCCGCGATCAAGCGCGTGCCCATCGAGCGCTTGCAGGCCTGGAACTTCGGCACCGGTCTGGCGGTGCGCGACTGGCTGGCAACACGCTCGTCACCCTGACCCTAACCCTTCTCTTCCCCGTTCCAATAAGGATAACTTCACCATGCTCGCCTTCCTGCCGGCGCCGATCTGCGGTGCTCTGGCGTCCCTTCTGTTCATCCTCAACACCGTGTGCCTGTGCACCCTGTTTTACATCATCCTGCTGATCAAGCTGATCATCCCTCAGTCCGGCTGGCGCCAGTTCCATTCGCGCCTGCTGATCCGGGTAGCCAACGCCTGGATCGACATCAACAACTGGATCATCGACCTGACCCAGCGCATTGAATGGGACGTGCAGGGCCTTGACGGCCTGCGTCTCGACCAGTGGTACATCGTCGGCTCCAACCACCAGTCCTGGGTGGATATTGTGGTGCTGCAGCGGGTGTTCAACCACCGCATCCCGTTCCTGAAATTCTTCATCAAGCAGCAGTTGATCTGGGCGCCGCTGCTCGGTGGCGTCTGGTGGGGGCTGGATTTTCCCTTCATGAAGCGCCATTCGGCCGCGCATCTGGCCGCGCATCCCGAGGATCGCGACCGCGACTGGGAAACCACCCGCCGGGTGTGCGCGCGCTTTCACAGCTTTCCGACCACGATTCTTAATTTCCTGGAGGGCACCCGCTTCCGGCCGGACAAGCACGCCCGCCAGCAATCACCCTATCGCTATCTGCTGCGCCCGAAGGTCGGCGGGCTGGCCTTCGTGCTGGAAGCGCTGCCCGAGCGCCTGCATACCTTCGTCGATGTCACCCTGGTGTATCCCGATGGCCGCTCGACCTTTCTGGATCTGCTCATCGGGCGCATTCGCCGGGTGATCGTGCGCGTGCGCACCTTGCCGATTCCCGCCGAACTGCTCGGTGGCGACTACCGTAACGATTCGCAGTTCCGCGATGCGATGCAGCAGTGGATCGGGCAAATCTGGGCCGATAAGGATCAGCTGATCGGTGAATTACGGCAGGCGGCTGGAGTTATGGATGGCTGAATAGCGTGACAGCAGGGGAATCCTGGCTATCATTTCCGATATATCTGTCTCCTGGATCGGAAAGCCATGATTCTTCCCGCCACCGGCGCTAGCCTGCAATCAGAAGCCTGCACACCCACTCTTGATCTGGCTGCGCTCAGTCACGCCGTGCAGGTCGCGCTCGCCCCAGACCCATCCGGCAGCACAACACCCTTTCTGAGCTTTGATCGCCCCTGCAACAGCCTGCGCCTCGACACCGCAGCGGTGCTGCATCGTCTCGGGACCGTCGAGCACTTTCTACATGACGCTGACCCCGGCCCGCCCGCCTGGCAAACCGTCCGCGTGGGTGGACGCATTGTCCAGGGCAGCGATCAGGCGCTGCGGCAGGCGCTCCTCGCCCTAGCAAAACAGATCGGCAATCAATTCGATGAGCTGTGCGCTCGTGAGGCGCTGCAACCGCAACAGTTCATCATTGACCACCCCGAGCCAGCCCTGCAGGCCCTGGGCAAAAAGGTGGGTGGCTATCTCGACCGGCTGGAGAGTAAGGCCCTGACCCGGGTGCAGCGCATGGCCTTTGCCGAACCCCAGGTTGCCGTGCCCGACCCTACTCAAGTCGGTCGGGTTATCAGTGCCACTGAAATCATTGAAACCGGCGATGGCCTGACGCTGTTGCTGGACGCCATCGGTCGGCTGATGCGACAGCGCCCAGACGAATGGTCCACGGATGACATCCAGCGAACCCAGAATGATTTGCGCAGCTGCTACCAGCAGGGCGATCCGCAGCTGCGACAATTCGTTGACCTGTTTCTACCCGAGGAAGCGTTCTCACGCATCCGCGCTACCGTAGCCCGCGATGTCATGGCCGCCATCCAGCGCATCGCCGAGCAGCAGCGCCCGAATCCCGATACCCAACTCGCTGCTGAATACCTGCGCCGGGTCGTGTTCCTGCACGATCACCTCAGCAATCCCGAGCATGACGAGTGTGAGCTGGAACTGGATAAACACTATGGTCCGGGGGCCGGCGACAACATTCTGCTCTCGACCGAGCTGATGAAATCCACGTTTTATTCCAGTCTCCCGGTGTGGTGCGGCTGGCACACACCGCTGCTGGAAGCCCCGTCAACCGATCCCCAAGGGCAGGATCTGTTGATCCGGTGGATTGGCTATCGTTTCAAAATCAACGGTCGCGATCCAGAGCGACGGGAATCCGCCTTCGAGTTGCGTCTGCGCCGCCTGCGTGAAACCCTGCTGCCGGAAACAGCGCCGGAGCGCTGGAGCGGGTTGGCACGATCACTGGTTCAGTTGCTGGTACTGGCGATCGTGGTGCCACGGGATACATCAGATGCGGAACTGAATGCGGATGTGGGTGAAAAAATCCATAAGGCGATCAAGTACTTCAACGACAACGGTCAGAACGCAACGCGCAACATCCTCGCAAGCCTGGAACAGCGCATTGCCGTGATGCAGCGCATTGCCGGCGCGGTGATCGGCATTCTGAAAAGGAAAGGACCGCTGTTCAATGAATTGGCCCGTCAGCCTCGCAGCTATTATTTGAATATAAAACGCAGCATCCTGAACCGGGAACGCGCATTTAATGGCTCACCCGAGCCCTTGGTCAAACCAGCGCCCGGCCAGGATCAACGCATCGCGTTTTTCAACTGCCTGCAGGTCAGCACCGCCGATCCGTTGCCGGACGCCCTGTTCTCGCTGCGCGTCACCGTGCGCCTTGGCGAATCCCTGCTGCACGCGCCCCACAACACCCTGAGCGAATATCGCGTCCAGCGCCAGCCGCCCAAGGCACTGGTGCAGATTCTCTGGCAACCCGGTGCGAACAGTACGCCACAGCTACCGATCGAAAACTGGCGCTTGGCCAGCAGTCTGCGCGTGCACTACGACCCGGAGCTGCTCGGTGTTGCCGATGCGCGCCGATGCAATCTGCAGCAGCGCCAGCAACTCGCCGCACGCCGCGTCGCCTTCACCGTGCTGGTCTATATCGCCTTGAAAGTACTGTGTGAACGACTGATTGCCTGCGCGCCGCAGCGCGGTCCTCAGATGAATGCGCTCATGCTGCGCTTTCAGCAGCAGGGGCGCAGCGCCGGGGAACACCAGGATCTGAGCGGTGAGCAGGGCCTCTATGCAGCGGCGCAGGCGATTGAACACGCCCTCGGCCAGCACCTGCGCACGCGCATGCAAGGTTTAACCAGCGCTGATGACCCGCAGCGCTTTAGGTCACGCAACAGCTTCAACGCGCTGCTCTCGGCCTTTCCACTGCAGATGCAGACGCCCAGCCTGCCGACCCTGGAGCGGATCGGCGTGCTGACCTTCGTCTCCCGCCCGGCCACCGATCACCCGGCGCTGAGCGAAGACAGCCAGCGTGATTTCGTGCTGCTTGGCCGCAGCTATATCGCCCAGGCCAATCCCGAATTACCGGGCTATCGCTTAGCCAGTGGCCCGAACCTGCTGGCCCTGGAATCGGGGCGCGAGGTCTTCGCCGACTCGCCGTCAATCTTCAAGGCCATCGAACGCCTCTATCAACAGGGCTGCCGCTCTCTACTCTACATGGGTCATCGACGCGGCGGGCGCCAGGTGGGCCGGGCGCGCACGCCGCATCGCCACCACGAGCAACCGCGCTTTCTGGCGGAAATCCAGCGGCGCTTTCCCGACCTGTGCGTCTACCCGCTGGTGCGCGATGTATTCCCCGCCACCCGATTGCGCAAACGCGGGAACAATGAAGATGCCTTTGAGATTCCCGATTACCACATCCCGCTCCAGCGCTGGATCCCGGACCTGGCGACACCGCGCGACCATGATCTGATCCCGGTCTATACCTTCGCTACCCTGCATGTGATCAGCGACGAGGGCGGCGAGGCCGGACGACCGCAATCGGGCTTTGCCATCTATTTCCTGATGAGCCAAGCCACACCAGAATCCCTGGAGCAGGAAACCCGCAAGCGCCTGGACTGGATCGGCGCCGATTCACCGCGACGCCATGATCTGATTGCAGTACTGCGCAGCCTGCATTACCTGGAAAGCGAAGCACCCACCCGGAAGCATGCGCAATCCGCCAAACAGCACCATTACGTGCTGCCGGTACTTGATCCCTACGCCGCCCTGCAACCGGCCAGCATCGCCGCGATCGGCGAAATCTCGGTACATCCGCGCACCCGGAGCAGCGGTGAGGTGCTGCTCAGTCTGCCAGCGGTCCTGGCGCGGGTCGCCGAGGTCCTGGCCTTGTCCCCGGCACCGCGCACGGACACCGCGCCATGAGCGCGACACCCGGACATCAGGATTTATGGGGCGATCTGTTTGAAATCGCAGTCAAGCGTGGCGTGCTCAGCTATCTGCTGCATCGCCAACTGGTGGCGGGCGACCATCCACAACTGCAGCCGTGGCGCCGCCAAACGGTGCGCGACTTGCGCAACCACCTGCATGTACAACTGAGTGCCACCGATCCGCATTATCTGCAACGCGCACAAAGCTGGCTCGATCACCTGCTGGTCAATGGCCATGGCCTGGGCTGGACCTGCCTGCGCGAGAGCCTGAACCGTCCTGACCGCACGCACGCGCGACAACCGCGCCTGGAAGCGCTGTGGTGCCCGCTGACCCTGCGTGATCGTCGCCCCGGCTACGCTGAGCAGGAACCGGATCGCCTGGACAGCCTGCACGCCTTCTGGGATGCCTTGCACCTGAGCGGTCCGGCTGATCCGGCCTGGCTCAGGCGCGGCGAACCGGCCCGCGCGGACTTTCTCCTGCTGTTGCGAACCGACCAGCGGCGCGAATTGCTCTGTCTGGAATTCTCCCTGAATGCCCCGTCGCACCCGGATGATTTCAGCGATGATCAGGCCCACCTGCGTGAGCTGGAACGTTATGTGCGCCGGGTGGAAAGTCGCGGCGTCTTCAGCCGCCTGAACGCGGAAGTCACGGGCGACGGCTTCCAGCCTGGCGACGGTCTGGCCAACTATCTGGGCGTGTTCAGCAGTCAGGATAAACCGCTGTTCAAGCTCTGCCAGGGCAGCGCCTATGTCAGCCGGCTGGCGCCACGGCTTCTCCAGGAGGCTCCCGACCGGGATGCGTTGCACGTTCAGGTTCTGGCCCTCACCCAGGCCGGCATTGAAGGGCTGGCCGCCCGCTTCGGCACGTCTGACACCGATCCGCGCACCCGTCTCCTCAGGGCACTCGGTGATACCTACCGGCAGTCGTACAAGATGCCGTTCCAGGACCACAGAGCGCTGCAGATCGAACTGCAGGGCACGTTTCGGCGGATAGCGCGGGCCTTGCCACCGGCGCTGCGCGGTGAGTTAGGCGACTACCTGGCCATGGCACCCATCGGACAGCCCCTGACCCGCACCTTCAGCGAAACCGTAGACGATTTCTGTAATCCTAATCAGTCCCTCAGCCTGGATACGGTCATGGGCTGGATCGACGAAGACGACGCGATCGCCGCGCGCCTGGGCGCAGCACCACGCCAGGCCATGCATAGCACCCTGCAGGCCATCGGCAAGGCTGAAAATCCCTGCCTGCGCGATGTGCACGCGGCGGCGGTGCGGGCCGGACTCCAGGCAGCGCGCCCCGGCACACTCACCGTGCTGGCGCTGGAAGGTCATCCCGGCATTGGCAAGACCACGGCGGTCAGGGATTGGCTGCAGGCGCAAACCAGCGGCTTTCTGTTTATCTATCTGAGCCCGCGAGTGCTGATCAACAGCAGCGTGCTTAACGATCTGGCGCAGTGCAAACCGCTATCGACAGCGCCATCCGCACCCAGCGGCATCCTGACCCTGACCAGCAACCGGCAGTTCATCACCAATGCCGCCCCCCATCAGCAGCAGACGCAACGCCCCGGCGCACCCATCTATCAGGGCGCGGTCATCTTCGCCGGAAACACCCCTGCATTTGTGATCCCGGATCCAGCGCGTTCCCCGCGCTTTTTCAGCATCAGCGCAGCCCAAGAACTTGAAGCGCGCCACACCCGCGCCGGAATCCACAAGAACCTGGTCAGTGCCAGCCGCGGGGAGATTCATGACAAAGCGCTACCGGGTGTCTTCCGTACTCTTGGCACGGCAGCCCGCCATGCCCTGGCAGCCAACCCAACGCTGCACCAGCTCGCCCTGACCGCCGCCATCCAGG